>NZ_JBEKYX010000121.1:0-17886 GCF_049510455.1 Occallatibacter sp.
GTGGTGCATGCAGCGGAAGAGATAGTCAGGAACATCGTGCAGCGGTATGGCGAAATCAACGTGACACTCGAAGACTTGAGGGAGGCAGCCCTCGCTGCCAAAGCCGATCCTCTTAAGCGGTTTAGTACGACCTGTAGAAAGGATCTGCAAAGGCTCGCTCGATTGGCCGGTTGAGATTTGTGGCACTGCCGAATCTGCTAGATCTAACTGACGACGAATCTTGGCGAGCACTACCGTCCGTGCGGATGGCTTCGAGAGCGATCAAAACAGTCCCCGTATCAAACCGCCGAAGTTCTAGCCAGATACTCATTCGCTAAGTATCTGAAGTTTCAATTGGCGTGTATCGCTTGCGGCGGTTCCGGATGCAAGACGGCTTCGTTCTGTGATGCACACCCCCTTTCAGATACCGACGATCGGAAGGGTGCTGGATCCACGACGCAACATCGCGGCCTAAAGACGCAATTCACCCCGTGCGCCCTTCGGGTTACGAGCGACTCAAGTAGCTTATTACCAATGGGTTAGATGGCACAGCTAGGAGCTTCAAAGTAGTTGAATATACGTTCAGGAAGTTTTTACAGTGTGTTGGATTTGGGTTGAGAGCATTGTCGTTCTCAACCCTCAGAGGTCATCTAACCGTCCCATTAGCTTGAAGACAATCTCATCTGTCACGCGGTTGGGCAACTCCTCTTCTGGGATGTTTTCTGTTCCGAAGACGATTCCAATGATGTCCTTTGGAATTCCTGGCACAACAGTCTTATCCAGAAATATCGGTATGACGGCGCCCTCCGGTACGCGAGGCGCGAAAGATTCGCGTTCAAAAGTGGGCCATATTTTCTCAACATAGTGACTATCTAACAAACACACGACAAACCGGCACTACTCTCCGAACACGCGCTGAAACTGCGCGTGCCATGCTGTTCCGAGATAGTTCGTCTCGAAAAACTCGTCGAAGAAAACCGATGAATCTAGGGTTCCGAGCTGTTCCGCGATCAACTTAGCCAATCTGCGGTTCTCTCCAGCAAAGGACACGGCGAAGTCGAATTCATAGTCACGCTGTCCGATACGGAATCCACATATACGGCGTAGGGCGTCCCAATCGAGATGCTTAATGTAATAGAAGAGTGCCGGATCTTCTATCGCGAAGTGCTTTGTCTCGGGGTTGTAGTAGAAATAGCGGTCACAGATAGGTTTGGAGTCGATCAGAATCGAGAGTCGCTTCTCCTTAATGTTGTTTATGCTTCCACGCACAGCCTCATTTGCATTTGCTAGTTCTGTGAGGTCTACGATTGAACTATCCTGCTCACTAATAGCACGTAGCAGTTTGAGATATGGATCATTTGTTGACCGAAAACGCTTACCCCGGCAGAATTCTTTTACTGTTTCTTGATAGGAATGTTCCAAGCGAGCGGTTACACGCTGACGAAGTTCAGATGTGGAGAACTGAAGTGGCTGCGTAGCTCCCGCAGTATCAGTAACATTGTTGAGGATACATACCGTTTGGCAGACAAGCTGTGTCAGCCAATAGTCACCCCGCGTTTCAGCAAAGATTTGCTCTGATGAGGCAAAGGTGACGTTAAGTTTCTCTTCTCCTTTTTTTATTAGTTCGGCGGTGATTGCTTCTGTCGCCGGACCTATACGGTGAATTCCACATCGCTTTGCGATGTCATGCACAAGATCAGTTCACTTCCAACCTGGTTGATTCCGATGAGAACCAGCTTTGGATACACCGCTGCGTCATACTCTTCCGCAGCTAGTTTTGCAAGGTTTGCGATCTTCGTCTGAATGCCATCGTCGAGTCGATGAAAATCATCGATGATGAAATGCCCAGTGGCGCCGTCTTCTGCGAGTGCGATGATTTTGGGCAGATCGATTGTCCGTCGAGCCGAGAGGTACTGGAACCCAGCAGCGGGAATGCATTCTTCCAATATTTTTTTGGCTGTCGTCGTCTTTCCCGTGCCCGATTGCCCCTCGATGATGACAGGCTTTCCCGGCGTTCTGATGTCAACCAGAATCTCGCCGAAGTTCGATGCCCTCACGAAAGTGAACTCTGGAATGCCTTCGGTGCGGAAGACCTCCTCAACGGTGTATTTCAAAGTGCATACTCCTCAGTTGATGGCAAGGATACCCGAAATCGATTGCTCAGCATCTTCTCTAATTTTGGCGTTTCGGAAGATTTTCAGCGTACGTCCAAAACTGACCGATGGACATGCCAAAGTAGTTGCTGACCGCAGCCATTACGTCACACGAGGTGTTGGCCCGCCCGCGCTCTATTCTTCCCAAGTAATAGGTGCTATAGCCAAGGGATTCCGCAAGAGATGCTTGTGAAATGCTTCTTGCCACCCGCATCTGCGTGACCGCACGGCCAAACATCTCGTTCGGCGTTTTCGACTTTCGTTTAAGATCGGCACCGACGGATTTGGCCACACAACCATCGTGGCCATCGCGCCTAAGTTGAAACAGCAACTATAGTTTTGTATACTCTTATTAGACAACTATAGTTGCTCTTGGTTCGGCCAAATGGCTCCAGATGAGACAACCCATTTCTCGGAAACCCTGGTAAGCACCTCAGAAACTGTTGGGGGTCAGCAATACATGGTCGCAGACCTCAAAGAACTTCTCTCGCCTGCCCAATTCTCCACCATTGCGTTGTATTTCTTCGAAGGATATTCCTTGGAAGCGATTGCAGACCGTTTGGCACAGACGTTGAGCGATATCCGAAGCCATTATTACCGCGGACTGGAAAAACTGCGAAAAAGGGCTTTTCCGAAGCATCTCCCAGCCGTGTTGGGTGGGACAGTGGAAGGCGATAAAGATCAGGGTGTCCCGGTCTCGGTATCAGGTCATCCCGATGACTACTTCGTCGAACTCTGTGCTCTATCAACTGCGGATGTCCTAACAATCGAAGAGAGGCGGCGGCTCGAGCTGCATATGTCAGTTTGCACGATCTGTCCCACAATGAGGGGCCAGTACGGCGAGGCGATCGCCATGATGAATGCGGTCCACAAACGAGCCGATGAAAATGGGACAATGAATACCGGTCGCTAGACCGCGCGGGCGTGCCTAATCGGATGATTGACCGAGACAACATTTGCCAGTCGCACAACCTGCAGCCTCGGTGCGGCTTCTGGCGTCGAGGTCAAATCTGACGGGATTTGAACTTTGAAGCGTCGATCTTGAGAGCCTTCATTCTTGCGAAAAGAGTTGATGGTGGCAGGTGGAGTAGCGTTGCAGCGCCGGATGGGCCGGAGACGCGACCCTGGGTCTCAGTCAAGGATCGTTCGATCAGGGTTCGTTCATGGTTCGCCATCTCCTTTTGGAGAGAACCCATAGGGGCATCGTCCATGGGTCGAGTACCAAATAAAAGTTCCTCATCAATCGATAGAACCTCGTTCGGAGAAACGATCACGCACGTATCGATAACATTCCGCAGTTCTCGGATGTTTCCTGGCCAATCGTAAGACCGGAGTAACTCCATTCCGCGCTTCTCAATATTCCGAATGACTTTTCCGTGCTTCGCCGCGGATAGTCTAACGAAATGATTGACCAACATTGCAATATCGTCTCTGCGTTCCCGAAGAGGAGGCACTTCAA
The DNA here is from genome assembly GCF_049510455.1 of Occallatibacter sp. Lineage (GTDB taxonomy): Bacteria > Acidobacteriota > Terriglobia > Terriglobales > Acidobacteriaceae > Telmatobacter. The sequence continues at coordinate 3,592 of NZ_JBEKYX010000121.1, forward strand.
TGGGAAAGGCATTGAGCCTATAGAAGAGATCCTGGCGAAACTCCCCCGCGCGCATTGCGGCGTGAAGATCGCGATTAGTGGCGGCTATGACACGAACATCGGCTGGGATTAGCTTCGTGCCGCCTAATCGTTCGAAGCTACGCTCCTCAAGCACGCGGAGCAATGTGGCCTGCATGTCAATCGCTATCTCCCCGATTTCATCTAGGAAAAGTGTGCCATTCGCGGCCAGCTCGAATTGACCTACCCGTTGGCGATCGGCTCCAGTAAACGCGCCCTTTTCATGACCGAATAGTTCTGCGGCCATAAGAGTTGCGGGCAATGCGGCACAGTTGATACTTCGGAAAGGCATGCGTGCGCGTTTCGAATTCTCGTGAATTGCCTGAGCGATAAGTTCTTTGCCCGTACCAGTCTCGCCGGTGATGAGCACTGTGGCGTCGGTAGCCGCGACCTGCACGACTTTGTTGAGCGTACGTTGGAGTGCAGGAGATCCTCCGATAATTTTCTCGAACTTATTCCTTTGGATATCGGCGAGTTCGTCTTGCAATGCCAGATTCAGCTCCTGCAACGAGATGTTTTCGCGGCGGAGCTTTTCCTGCAAAGCTTGATTTTGTGCCAGCAGTACCTCATTGTTCTTCAGAGATTCCTGCAATGCTTCACGATCCTCGTGCTGTTCCGTCACATCCATTACTGTGCCGATCAGCTCATTCTCCCCATTCTCTTGAGGGAACGGCCTGCCCAGGAGCCGAACATAGCGAATGGAACCGTCAGGCCGTAAGATGCGATGCCTGTGATCGATTTCTATTCTTTGCTCGATGGCGCTTTGCCACGATACTTTCAGTTCCTCGATATCGTCGTGATGAACACATTCGCAGAATGCCGACAGATCAAGTTGCTCGCTCTCCGCATCAAGGCCCAAGATGCGAAGGATTTCCTGTGACCAGAATCCTTCGTTGGTCGTTGCGTTCCACGCCCAGCTTCCTGTGTGGGAGATCTTCTGACCTTCAGTTAGATAGGCGTCCCGGCGTCGTAGCTCTTCTTCAATTTGTTTGCGTTCGGTGGTTAACCTCTGACGCTCAGCTTCCTGCGTCAGCAGCTCTGTGTTGTCAATGATCACCCCCACAGCTCCGATGTACTGACCGAGATCGTCGAAGAGTGGTGTCGCAGAGATGCTGGCAGAGAACTCGGAACGGTCTTTGCGAACGCGAGGCGCTTGGTACTCAACGATTCGCTGGCCTGCGCGCAGTTGTTCCTCTTGAGCCTTCCAAATCGCCTCCTCTCCTTCCGGAAGAGGCGCGCGAGTCCCATCTAGTTCACCTCGATCGAATCCCAACATTGTCTCGTATCCGCGATTGCAGTGACGCACCATACGATCAGGTCCAAGTAACGCAATTCCGAATGGAGCACCGTCCAGGATTGTCTCCTTTTCGGCATTCATCCGCATTAGCTCCGTTGTGCGTGCCTGCACTTCCTTCTCAAGCTGATCCCGCGACTGCTCTAGCAAGAGTTCGGTACGACGGCGGCTCCGACCGAAGCGCCAAATCAAAATTGTGAAGAGGAAAAAAACACAGTAAGTGGGGAAATCATAGGAGGCGATACGAAGCCACCCACTCGATGAACGGAGGAAGGTGGTGAGTCCGAGAACAGAAAGGACAATCCCGACGACGCCGGGTCCATCTCCCCCGTACCAGATACTCACCCATACGGCAGCCAGGAAGAGCAAAGCGAAAGGGTCTCGTACATGGATCTGCTGGAAGACGAACGCAACCACGAACGCGGCCCCGGACGACATGATCGCTACTGTGTAGCGCATACCGATCGAACTAAATGAATGTCTATTAAGCGAGGCAATTGATCTCGACATGTACGGCAGCCTCCTGCCGAGAAAAGACCTCTACCGATCAGCCGAGGGTAACTGCATGGCGACTAATTATTGACCACTCAGAGGGTATGCTCGGTCGGCCTTGATTTGCTCAATTTGCAACGCGTGGCGGTTCCCATGCTGGCTCAACACCACCAGCCATTGATAGCAATCGAGATCTCCAAACACGATGTGGGTAAAGAAGTGGCTGCGAAGATCGGCCTCGGTCATCGTGGCAAATGCAAGGGTACGCGCCCTGGTCTTTCGCAGCTCTGCAACCATTTTGGTCGTGTCTGGCCATTTCCCCAGCGGGCGAACGGACTTCCGAGCATCGAATCTAATGCTTCGACTGTCTGCTAGTGCTAGAACAACAGGCTTCTGGTCTTCCCGGTCCTCCCACCTGATGACCGAGCAGAATGAGAATGAATGGACCCTGCCGTCTTCACGAGGCGCGGAGATGGATATTCTTTTCCACTCCCCTCCTTTCGGTGCGCGCTCCTCTCGGTGAGGATTTCTCTTTCGCGTATCCAACAATCGGGAGATCCAAGATGAGAAACAGATAGCTACCATCACAAGTGCAGTGAAGACGCCTGTACCCAAGCAAAAGCCCAGCCCGAATTTAAGTCCAGCCCAAACCATGATGTCCGCGACCTTTGACTTCTATGGGTCAATTCGACTGCAACAGATAGATCGCCCAGGGTTGCGTGGAATCCACGCCGAGAACGAAGATGGCGTTCTTGCCATTGAGCTGACCGGCGATTGCTACCGCTGGAAAGGAGTAGGTCTTGCCCGTTGTGTTGGCGGCGTAACTTGCGCCCATCCACACCGTAGCCTGCGGATAGGAGCCATTGTTGGATGGACCCTGGGTTCCGAGATCGATGGCGAGGTCGCAGTTGCCGAAGCCGTTGGGCGAGGCGGACGGATTATCCTGCCCGTTGGCCTTCGGGAAGTCGCCGCCGTAGATCAATGTGCTGCTCGTCGCAGCGACGGCACGGTAGAAAATCTGAAAGACGCTAAATGGGATGATCATCCGATCGGCGAGAACGGTGTCTACCGGTTGACGGGGGAGCGCCTCCGCAGCACTTGATCCGGCCCCCCCGTCGATGATAACAACCTTCCGTCTCGCCCGGCCTCAACAAACGTTAGGCCCTGGAATCGCTCCTTTATCCACGGTTGCTGCGGCTAGTCGGTCTAGACGGCCAGTTGTCCTCCATCGACAACGAACTCCGATCCGGTCGAGAAGCTCGATTCATCGCTTGCCAAATACACAACCAGGTTGGATACTTCCTCAGGCTCCGCAATCCTCCCAAGCGCCCCTATAAGGGCGGAGAGATCAATTCCATCGGCTAACGGCGTGCGGGTCGGCCCCGGATGGATCGAATTCGCGCGCACCCGACTCGAACCGAGTTCCACGGCTACGGCCTTCGTCAGACCGCGAACTCCGAACTTGGAGGCGACGTATCCGTGGAGTCCAGGTAGAGCGACAAATCCACCCGTCGACGAGATGTTGATAATCGACGACGGCGCCGACGCCTTGAGGGCTCCGACAGCGGCTTTAATGCCCAGAAACGTCCCGGTGAGGTTGACGCCGAGGGTCGTGTTCCATTGTGCCTCGGTGAAGTCCTCCAACTCGGTGTGTTTCTCGGCAATGCCGGCATTGTTCACGAGCACGTTGAGCCCGCCGAACTCTTTGACGGCAAGCGTGACGGCAGCTTTCCAGTCGTCAGCCTTCGTCACGTCAAGCCTGATGAAACGTGCAGCGCTGCCGAGTTCGCGCGCCAGTGCCCCGCCCTCAGTCTCCAGAATATCGCCGATCACGACCTTTCCGTCATTCGCCACAATCGCGCGTGCATGCGTCGCGCCCATTCCGCGTGAGCCACCCGAAACGAGTGCAATCTTTCCACTAAGTCGTCCCATGTCTATTTCTCCTCTTTGTGAAGCGTTGGTTAGAGTCCCTTGTTTACTTGAGGCTGCATGCTTTCAAAACCGCGAAGCGCCTATACTGCGCCCTACGTTTCAGCCGGATCTTCCGTTTGCGCGAAGGTCAGCAGCACCATCGCAGGCTATGCCTACAATCGTGATGACGACGAGTTTGTTTCCAAATATTTTCTTCCCCTCCTTGTTCAGCCACAATGTATAGGCAGTCTCTGTACCGCAACAAGCATATGGATCGAAAGCGGGGAGCCACCAGCGTAGAACTTCCATTTCTATGGGCTCAATCGTCCAAAAGATAAAACGCGATGGTGCAAACATGGTCCGCGATCGGGGAGGCCATAGGCTTGGCTATCCAGTTCATTCAGGAGTCGAGGAACGGTCCTTTTCCAGATCGTGGATCCAGGGAGCGCTAACTGGGCCTGAGTTCGTCAAGGACTTCACCGGCACCCACTCAGTCATTTCGCATTTGGGCGAACCTCACCACGCTCATCGGCATCTTGCAGGCTGGAGTTGGCCCGGGGACTTCGTGACTCTTGCGGCGCTGCACGCCTGGTCGGAAAAGATTTCTGCATTGACGACACGCTCGACGCGTTACTGTCACTCTCGATCAGGCCAGTTCGTCCGGTCAAAAATAGGCAGAGAGCGTCAAGACAAAGTTCAGGTCGTTTCCTTGTTTCGGTGCGGTAATGAAGCTCGAGTGCCCCAACTCTTGAGGCTCATTCCGGATAACTTTGCAGATAAAGCTGAGTCATACCATCCGCTCTCAGGCTGGGATTGGACGTCTTTGTCTTGCGGTGGGGCGGACTGTGATGCGTCTGACGATTCTGCCGAAGCCGGTGGATTGGCCTGTTGCGGGGCTGACGCATTGCCGGAGTCCTGCGCGGAAGCCTGCGTCGAACATGCGAGTCCGAGTGAAATGAATGCAATGCTTAGGAAAGTGACAAGTGACGCGCGACCCCATGATGCGCGCTCACCCAATCGACGAGCGTATCGACTGTGCACTCGACTGGATGCGGTTCCACAAACAGGGCAAGTTACACGGACCCGACAACCTTGGACCTCCATCTGAATAGCTCCGTCCTTCGGACGAAGACAGAGGAGCTTCACTTCGGCATGGTTCGGTAGCAGCGTCCCTTGGGTCATCAAGAGCCTCCAGCTACCTCCTTCTTACCCCCGCACAGATGCGCTGGAAAGAATCACCAAATGTACGGAAGAACCCTAAGTTGTCCCATGTCTATTTCTCCTCTTTGTGAAGCATTGGTTAGAGTCCCTTGTTTAGTTGAGGCTGGCGTTTACCAGTTCTTCAACCCGAAAACGATACTGAGTTGAGGTAGGAATGCACCACCCTAGAACTTCCATTTATGGGGTTCGATCGTCCGAGAGATGAAAGCGAGTTTTCGAGACGCCACGACCTCGACCTACAAGAGAATCTTCTAGTGGACCTGGTTGGCGCGGATTTAGATTGAAGCGCGATCTCCCAATCAGGCCATCTCGTCCGCTCACATGAAGGTAGTGAGCGTCAAGATAAAGTTCAGGGCATTTCCTTCTTTCGGTGCGGTAACGAAGCTGGGATGAGCAGTGTATGAAAACACTGGAAGGAGATAAGTGCCGTGTGCCAGCTTGAAAGCGTACGAACCAGTGACCGACGTCGTGTCCGTCGGCGGCGGGTAGCCCCCTCCGAATATGGTTGCTTGCCGAGCATCCCTGCTGAACGAGCTGTGCGTGACAACAAGTGAGCCCACGTCGAATGGGCGGCTACTGAAGTGGCCAATATCGTAGAGTCTCAGCTCATAGTCCTGACGGAAGACATTCACGTTTGCCGGCGAATCCATGACGGTGAACCCCCCATACAAACCTCGAAAGGGCATAGTCGGACTTGTGCGCGTTAGTTGTTGATCGCCCAACAGGTAAACATTCCAGTTCGGAGCGAATTTCCCCGTATTGAAATTTGTGTAGTCGCTCCAGTTGTATAGGCCGCCTACGCGAAAATTACTGGAACGGTGTTCTGTGGATGCCGGACGCGTGAAACCAAGTTCATCAACGACGAGCGCTTTCGCAAAGGGTTCAGAGAACGTAACACCATGTTTGTTAATCTTGCTCCAGTCGGCAACAATGCCTTGTGGAGACAAGCTGCGCTGCACACCGATTTTGTCGTACCAGTTTTTTGTGAGATGCGAGGTCACGTTCAGGGCAGGTGCCGTGGAGGGTTGCAGCGAGAGGCCAGCCTGAGACGGGAGGCTGGCCGTTGGACCGAACGCACCGGTCTGGATGTTTCCAGCAACATAGATATTGACGTACTCCACGTCATTCGGAATTAAGCCGGCACCAACTTCGATCTTTCCCCCGAAGAGCGGATAATAAAGGGAGAAATCAATGATATCGAAACCGCGCGGGCTAGCGTTTACATCACTCGACTGGTGAACGTCAGCGTCTAAGCCGATCTGTGCGCCCTTCAGTCCGATATGCCCCAGGTCATACGTGCCCACAACTCCGATAACCTCTGTATTCGTAAATTTTTGACCTATATAGGCTTGCACGCCATCGGTCTGGGACGGCTCGCTCAGCAGGTTTTGCCACACAGTGCCATCAAAAACGACCATACCCGCGATCCCATGGTCTGCGAGTTTTGAACGAATTCCGCCTGCATTCCCCAGGAGAGGGTCGCCGAAATTCGGGGAGAGGGTGCCCCAATTTTTGAGACCCATTGTGGATAACTTTGCAGATAAGGCTGGGTTATACCATCCGCTCTCGGGCTGGGGAGGGACGTCCTTGCCTTGCGATGGAGCAGACTGTGAGGCGTCTGACGATTCTGCCGACGCCACTGGGTAGGCCTGTTGCGGGGCTGACGCATTGCCGGAGTCCTGCGCGGAAGCCTGCGTCGAACATGCGAGTCCGAGTGAAATGAATGCAATGCTTAGAGCGTGTTTCATAAATAGATTCGGCCTCAAGCTGAGGACTTCTGCGAGATGAGGGCAGTTTGATGAACTTCTTGCATGAGCAAGAAGCGGTTTGAGTTGTTGAGTGAGGCGCAGTGGGAACTGATCGAGCCTCTGCTGCCAGCTCCGAAACGGCGCAAGGACAAGCGCGGCCGTCCGTGGGCATCCAACCGGGCGTGTCTGGAGGGGATGCTGCCGCAGGAAGACAGACACCCTCTCCACAGAGATGTGTTGGCCTTTACAAGTGTTGACGGAAGCGAACTGACCATTGACTATGGAAACCTTCATGATGTTTTCCTTGTATCTTTCTGTTGATCGCCTGCTACGGTTTTGCCGGGGACCCGGTTCGACAGGCATTCCTTCACGCAAGATTGTTGGGGTATTGGAAACAGGGGGCGTGCCGGGTCGGGATCGTCGATTCGAATTTGCGCCTGGTTCTTCAACCCGACAAATCTAGTGAGTTGAGGTAGGAGCTCACCAGCGTAGAACTTCCATTTATAGGGGCTCGATCGTCCGAAAGATAAAAGAGAGTTTTCGAGACGCCACGACCTCGACCTACAAGAGAATCTTCTTGTGGACTTAATTGGCGCAGTTTCTTGCCGATCGGGTGAATCTTTACTGGATAGTGACCTTCGCGAAGCCGATCTGCGAAGCATGGCCACAGCTCGTCGCCCTGAGCCCGGTGGCAGCTACGCGTTAGATTGACGGAATTAGGAGGGAAACCGCGGGCGCGCCGCGGGCGCACTGATGCGCTGGGCTATTCTCTTTAAGCTGCTATGCGCCCCAGGTAGTCTAGCGTTGACAGAGTTCAGTATCCGTCTTACGGTAGCTCGTGGGCGGGCAACCCATAACGCGCTTGAAGGCCTTCCTGAAACTCCTCTCGGATTCGTAGCCCAATTCGTAGGCCACAGAGGATACTGTCTTGCTGTTGTTGAGCAATAGCTGTGCAGCGCGCCGCATGTTCAACTGCAGCCGGTAGTCTAGCGGACTCTGGCCGACGAGCATCTTGAATCGAAGAGCAAAGGAGGATCTGGACATCCCGACGGCTGTAGCGATATGGTCCACCGTCACTCGTCTGGTAACATCGCGATGCATCACAGCCAACGCGGCACCGATCTTTGTATCAACGAGTGCGCCCAGCCATCCCTTCTGGGAGTCCTCGTAGGCGACACATAGACGCAAGACTTCCACGAGAAGGATGCGGGCAAGAGAGTCGATCATGAGCTGATTGCCGACCCTTGGTTTTTTGGCCTCATAGGTTAGAATCGACAACACCGATCGGAGTACCGTTGCCTCTGTCGAATCTGCTTGAACATGAATCACCGGCGGCAATAGATCGAACAAAGGATCTGCGCTCAATCCATCGACAAAGAAACGCGCTCCGTCGATAATATTCGTCGGTTCGTTTGAAAATGGAAAGGCAGACTCTAAGCTTTTCAATGATCTGTCATTGTCTTTCGTCGAAAATGGCATGAACTGAATGGACTTGCTCTCCGGTTCGCTACGCAACCACTGTGAGGGATGGGTAAGGACATAACAGTCGCCTTCCTGGATGCGTATCGGTGCGTCAACACCATCCACCGAGAGCCAAGACGACCCCTTCGAGGCTACAGTGAGAATCACGTGCCTTCTCAATTGGCCGTCAGTGCGGATCGCCCAGGAACCTCCCAACCGTACCTGCCCCGTCATTAGGTTCTTGACTTCCAGAAACGAACAGACATCAGACAGTGGATCCATAAAGCGTCCTCCAAACCCTAAGAGAGCATAGCGACATAATCATCTGGACGATTAATCCGGGTATCGTCGGCGAGTGGCCGCCGGAACCATTTGAAGGCAAGTGATGGATCGCTCAAATGCGCGTCACATTTTCCCCCTGAGTGCAAGAAACCGCGTAAAGTAGCCACAAGAGCCGAATCTAATTCCTCGGATCGATGACAGTGCGCGTCAATAGAGGCATCTTCCGCGATCTTCTCTGTGACGGCACCTCCCAATCCATAACGTATAAAGTGCTCCCTTCTTCCGACGGTCATCGTCGCACGGGTCTGCGCTCTGCTTTCCTCACGCGTGAGCCGCTTCCTCGGTTTGCTCATGGTCTTAGACATTGGATGCTTCGCTCCTTCCAGGCGCTTGTCGCACTTCTCACATCACCCCACAGATGCCGGGCATCGTGATCAATAATGTGCTTCTCGCCTTTCTCTTCGCCGGTCATCACGACGCATCTCCATTCGAAGATAATATAATCCATACATTACGCTTTCCGATACACTTTGTCTGTGAGGTAAATTAAGAGTCAGTTGTCGGAGAACTAGCCTATGCAATCGCCGCGCGAACGGACAACGCTTGCTGAAAAAAGAGGAGGTAAGTTCACCAAGCCAAAATGTGGGAAGACGAGCCAGCGTTTGAGCCCGTCGGCCACCGGGGACTGTTACGAAACTGCTTGCAGAGCCAGATCAAACGCGCCTCTTTAGATAGCGGGCCCTTGATCTATATCCGCCTCACAATTCTGCGGGTTGAGGCGGCTAGCGTGCCTGCTCCACGTCCCGAAGCGGCGAGGCTCCAAAGAGGCGGCCGTATTCGCGGGTGAACTGTGAGCGACTAGCATATCCAACGTGATACGCCACAGCAGACGCATCCATCGCGTCGGTCAACATGAGCCGCCGAGCCTCCTGCAAACGAAGGTGCTTTTGATATTGAAGGGGGGTCCTGTTGGTAAGTGTCTTGAAATGGTGGTGGAGTCCAGAAGGACTCATATTCGCTTCCTGGGCGATAAGCTTTATCGAAAATGGCTTATCGAAGTTCTCTTTCAACCAGACGACGGCTTTCACGACGCCACTGGCATTTCCATCCGATTGTGCCATTCGCTCAAGTTGTTCGCCCTGCTCGCCACGCCACAAGCGGTAGAGGATCTCCCGCTGCAACAGAGGTGCGAGCACAGCACTGTCCTCCGGCTTTCCGAGGAGCCTGAGCAAGCGGAGTACCGGGTCGAGTAATTCCGGCGTCACCCTGCTGAGGAAAACACCGCGATCAGGCTTCGTCGCCCGTTGGATCTTGCCTGAACTCCGAAGCGACGGAATTTGTTTTACATCGAGGTCCAGGCTCATCCCAAGGAATGGCTTTGCTTTCGAGGCCGCCGTGACTCTTGCAGAGACCGGCAGATCGAGTGAAACCACCAGGCAGTGTCCGGGGGCGTAGGTGAAAGCCTCGTCACCCAACATGATCTGCTTGCTTCCCTGGGCGACGATGGCCAGAGTTGGACACTGCACACCGTGACCAGTCTGCGTGCGCGATGAATAGCGAGTGAGATGCAAACCAGGAATTGGAGTAGGAAAAGTACCGTCGATTCGCGTGTTTGCCTCGATCAAGGATGTAAGTTCGGATGACATGGCACTTCTCCCTCAGTACATATTCTCAGAAGAGAGCGCGTGAATACCGAATCGCGGCTCGATATCTGGAGGATCAGGCAAAAAGTTTGCAGGATCAGGTACCCCAGGCAAGCCCCTGCTGGAATCTCATAGAGATAAGTCAGGAGCGTAAGAATGCCCATGAAAAGTTGTAAGGTACCGTTGTCAACATCGCATCGCCCACAAGGAGAAACCCATGCCTGAACTTTCGCACATCGATCCTCGGAATACCGCACTGCTGGTGATGGATTATCAGGTCGATGTCCTTACCAAGTTCATGACGGCTGCGCAGTCCGCCGAAGCGATCGCGCGCGTGCCTGATCTGATCGCCACGGCACGAGACGCAGGCATGATGGTGATCCATGTCGTTGTCGCATTCCGGCCCGGTCATCCCGAGGTCAGCCCCCGCAACCCCGTGTTCAGCGTGCTGAAGGCGAACGGAATGCTGGTGGCCGGGACCAAAGGTGCCGCGATCCATCCTGCCGCAGCGGCACGAGAAGGGGAACCGATCGTGGTTAGGCAACGCATCAGCTCGTTCGTTGGCACCGACCTGGAGACGCTGCTGCGCGCCAACGGCATCGACACGCTGGTGCTCGCCGGTGTCCAAACCGGCGGCGTCGTGCTGTCGACCGTTCGCCATGCCGGCGATCTGGATTACCGTTTGGTCGTCATCCGCGATTGCTGCGCCGACCCGGATGCCCAGCTGCACTCGATGCTGCTCGACATCGTCTTCCCGAAGCAGGCCGCCGTCGTCACCACGGCGGAGCTCGCCGGCGCCCTGCCTGGAATCTCATAGAAGGAAGTGATCGGCTAAATCCATAAGGAGCAAAGTATGCCACTGAATTCGTACGCAACGCTTGGAAGATCGGGACTTCGCGTCAGCCCGTTTTGCCTAGGAGCCATGCTGCACAGAGATTAAGCGCTGAAGGGAAACGATCGCTCTCGTAGACTTCTATCGGTCTATTCGCGTCCTGCTCTCTTCCACCACAACACCGGTGTTAATGCTTGAGTGTCGCGTCGAACAGTGCGAACATTGTCTGCCAGTGGCGTTCGGCGGCAGCGGCATCATAGACTGGCGTATCTCGGAACACCCAGCCGTGTTTCGCTTGATAGGTCTCGATCCGATGATCGACGTCGGCCTTAGTCAAGGCCTCCTCTAGCCGTTCCTTCATGTCATCGGGGAAACCGTGATCCTCGATAGCCCCCGCAACATAGACCCGTGATTTCATCTTCGGAGCGAGCAGGTGTGGACTGTCCGGCGCATCCGTCGCAAGTCGGCCGCCATGATAGGAGGCGGTAGCCACGATATCGTCCGGATACGTTCCAGCCGCAGTAAGCGACATCAAGCCACCCATACAATAACCGGTAGTGCCAATACCGCCTGGCTTCACATCATGTTGCGCTGCGAGGTAATCCAGAAATACCCTGGTGTCGGACATGATGTTGACCGGCGTGGCGAGGCCGAGGAACTTCTCCATCAGAATCTTGCGCTTCTCTGGATCCGTGAAGACCACATGTGGATCCATCGGCTCATATGGTCCGGACCGATAATAGAGATCCGGAAGCAGCACATAATAACCGTGGGCTGCGAGCCGTTCGCCGATCTCGAGCATTGCGGGACGAATCCCGAGTCCATCCATGAATACAACAATAGCTGGCCACGGCCCGCTGCCGGCCGGGCGATATATATAGCTCGGGCAGGTCCCATCCTTCGTCCTAATCTCGATCTTGTCCATGAATATCTTTTTAGCATAGGCCGCAGCGGACTTCTCCTCTACCGCGACCGAGACATGATAGCACAACGTTCCGGGCATGGAATGCTCCTCGTCTGCTTTATCCATACATGCCACTGCGGCCTCGATTCACGTTAGCAACTGATTCACATGACAACTTGTTCAGCTAAATCTAAATATGGATCAGAATTATTCCGATCACGTTCCACCGATGGATTCTTGGGACGCGCTAATTTCTGTGACGTGCCGCCAGCCATCCTGATTCGCCACATGCGCGATCAGGTCGATGGATCGCCTGCATTCCTCTGTCACATCCTGCAAAGGGACGCCGCCTGAGCCACGCATGGCGAGCTGCGCGAGGCGCCGCAGAGCATCGCCGGCGCTGTTGGCGTGAATCGTCGAGAGCGACCCGCGATGTCCGGTGTTGAGTGCGTCGAGGAAGACGCGCGCCTCCGGTCCGCGAATCTCCCCTACAATAATCCTGTCGGGCCTGTGGCGCAGTGCGGCTTTCAACAGGTCTGCGAATCCGATCTGGCTCTTGTGGGTATCGAGTTGGGCCTCGGCGGAGATGACGTGCCGCTTCCGTATGTAGAGTTCGGCGACGTCTTCGAGGATGAGGATGCGGTCGCTGTCCGGGATAAAACCCGCGATAACATTGGTCAAAGTCGTTTTGCCCGCTCCCGTGCCGCCAGAGATCAAGAGATTATCGCCACGGCGGATTGCATCTGTGAGCTGTTTGCCCTGCTCCACGGTCAGCATTTTGCGCTCGATCAGGTCGTTCATGGTGAAGCCACGCGAGGTGAACTTTCGTATAGTCATCATGGGCTGGGGATTGACGACTGGCGGGATGAGCGCCGCCATGCGACTGCCGTCCGGCAGACGCAGGTTCAGGATGGGAGAGTCTGCATCGAGCTTCTTGCCGAAGCGGTTGGCGATCACTTCAAGGCTCGTCAATAACGCTCCTTCTTCAAAGCGGATCTCCGGTAGCAGCTCGATGTGGCCTTTCTCTTCGATCCAGACAGATCCATCGGGGTTCACCATAATCTCGGAGACGGTGCGGCTGGCGAGCAGATGCTCGATGGGCTTCAGAAAAGGGATGATGACCTCGAAGCTCATGCGGGTATCCTTTCTGGATCGAAAGCGATCCGTTCCTGCTCAAACCACGACATAGTGATGGGCAAGAAATCGGGTTTGAGATAGCACAACGGTTCTTTATGTTTCTGGTATGCCTTTGAGGCGGAGACAGAGCCTTTGCTGGATGATGTCCGGCCACTTAACCAACTGACGTTGGCGTTGGAGGAAGACTCTGAGACGGTATAGCTGATGCGCGTGCGATCTGCCTTGCCACACAGCTCGGAAGCATAACGGGCTGTCTCTGGATCAGTGGTAGTGAGGAAGACCTTGTTGCGCAGAGCTTGCAGCAGTGTCTTGACGCCCTCGTTGGGCAGCGCATCTTTGAGACTGGAGATGCTCTGGGTAGCAACGATGGGGATGCACTTCGGTTGTCGCGAGATAGACAGCCAGCGTTCGTCGCCTGTCGGATTATCGCCGCCCACCGTCGCGAAGTTCTGATATTCATCACAGATAAAGACGGTTGGGCGGAAGTGTCTCTCGGGGTGAGCATCCATCTTTGGGATACGCAGTTGCACGGCACGTTGATAGTCGATCTTCATCATGGTGCCGATGGTCTTCGCCAGCGCCGGGTTCAGGGCCACGGGAAAGTTCAAACCGACAACCGCGCCGGATTCGATGAGTTCCTCGAACGGCTGCAGGACGACGCCGTTTGGATCGGAGGCGGATGGTTTGCCGTCGTAGAGTTCCTTCGGTGGGCAGAAGACGCGGCGCACATCGGGATCAGTCTCGAAGAGCGAGAGGAAGACGACGATGCCCTGGATGATGGAGGTCTTAACCTCGGAGCGAAAGAACTTCCAGTGCTCCCAATACCAATACTGGATGCTGTCGAAGCGGTCGTGCTGTTCCGGTCGATATGGCTTGCGAGTGAAGACATCGAACGCTGCGGAGGTTTCCTGCGTTAACAGATTCTCCAGCGCCTCTGTCCATGCGATCAGATAAAGACTAGCATCCTTGTTCCACTCGAAACCCAGAGAAGACAGCAGACCTTCGTACTCGCGATATACCTCTTTACCGATGCCGATATAGCTGACAGTGCTGAAGCGTGAGCCAACCTCCGTAAGCATATCTTCGAGCTTGCCTGCGCTGATGACGGTACGGAAGAGATCGACCATCGTGAGGTATCCGTCACGGATGCGATGCAGCAGGATCACGTACCGCACAAGGTCGGTGTAGGACTGCTGCCAGAACGGTTCCTTGCCCCTGCCCCATATCGAAGTGATGATGGAGGCGATATTGAACGCCTGGGCATAGGCATCGAGCGAGTTGTTGAGAGGGTTGTAACGGATATTGCCATCGAG
>NZ_JBEKYX010000122.1:0-11685 GCF_049510455.1 Occallatibacter sp.
TTTGGCCAGCGAAGCGCGGGCGAAGTGAAGCTCTTCAGCCGTGCGGCGATTTCTTCGTCGCTGACTTCAAGCGTCAGCTTGCGGTTGGCGATATCGAAGTAAATGGTGTCGCCTTCGCGCACTGCTGCGATTGGTCCGCCGACGAATGCTTCCGGTGCAACGTGTCCTGCAGTGAATCCGCGTGTGGCTCCGCTGAAGCGTCCATCGGTGAGCAGCGCCACCGTCGAACTCAGCTCGGGGATGCCGCTGATCGCCGCAGTCACTTGCAGCATTTCGCGCATGCCGGGCCCGCCCTTGGGGCCTTCATAGCGAATCACCAGCACGTCACCGGGATTGATCCTGCCGGACTGCACCGCTGCAAAGCAGTCGTCTTCGCAATCGAAGACACGCGCTGGTCCGCGATGCTCCGTGCGGTTTGCCGCTGCAATCTTCATCACGCAGCCCTCAGGCGCGAGATTGCCCTTGAGAATGACGAGGCCGCCGGTTGGCTTGATGGGACTATCAAAAGTATGGATATCCATCGGCGTGGCCGGCTTCAATGAGACGCTTGGCGAGAAGACGAGAGCCGCCCGCGGCTTGATAATCCTTCGCAACGTACTTGCCTGCAGGCGTCAGGTCGCATATGAAAGGAGTGCGCTTGCTGATGGCATCGAAGTCATCGATGGATAACTCAATGCTCATCTCTTTGGCAATCGCCAGCAAGTGCAGGACTGCATTCGTTGAGCCGCCGCTAGCTGCAACGCTGGCAATCGTGTTTTCAAGCGACTTGCGCGTGATGATCTGCGAGGGCCTGCGATTGGCGCGCACCGCATCCATGAGAATGCGGCCAGACTCACGCGTTGCTGCGTACTTGTCGCTCGCCGTTGCCGGTACGCCGGAGAGTTGAATTGGCGAGATACCGAGAATCTCACCTGACATTGCCATCGTGTTTGCGGTGAATTGACCGCCGCATGCGCCTGCACCGGGGCAGGCACTTGCTTCCAGAGCCTCAAGGGCTGCATCGTCGATGCGTCCCGCGGCGTGCGAGCCGATGCCTTCAAAGACATTCTGAATGGTGATGTCGATTCCGTTCAGCTTGCCGGGCATGATGGAGCCGCCGTAGAGCATCATGCCGGGAATGTCGAGGCGGCATAGCGCCATGATGATGCCGGGCATGTTCTTGTCGCAGCCGCCGATGCCGACGAGTCCATCGAAGAGATTGCCGCGCGCAACGAGTTCGATGGAATCTGCGATGACTTCACGAGAAACCAGCGAGGCCTTCATGCCCTGCGTGCCCATGGTGATGCCGTCAGAGATGGTGATGGTGTTGAACTCCATCGGCGTGCCGCCTGCTTCGCGAATGCCTTCCTTGAGCGCTTCGGCTACCTCGCGGAGATGCACATTGCAGGTGCCGATTTCCGTCCATGTGTTCGCAATGCCAATGATCGGCTTATGCAAATCTTCTTTTTTAAATCCTGCGCCGCGCAGATATGAGCGCGCTGCTGCGCGGCTTGGTCCTTCAGTCAACGGAATGCTTTGACGCTTGCCTTCGATGGTCATTCGTGTCCCTTTTATTTGGCCTTCAGCCACACAGCTTCATCGTGTTGTGTCTCATACTTGTCCAATTCTGCCGTATGCCGCAGCGTCAGCCCAATGTCGTCCAATCCTTCCAGCAGACAATACTTGCGGAAGGGATCTACTTCGAACTTTGCTGAGAATCCCTGACCGTCAGTCAGCGTCTGGTCTTCGAGTGAGACTGTGAGCTTATATCCGGGAATCGTTTGTGCGTTGCTGAGCAGAGTTTCTACTTCTTCTTCACCGAGCTTGACGAGAAGAATTCCGTTCTTGCCGGCGTTTGAGAAGAAGATGTCGGCAAAGGTTGGCGCGATCACGCAGCGAAAGCCGAAGTCGCTGAGCGCCCATGCGGCATGCTCGCGGCTTGATCCGCAGCCGAAGTTTTTGCCCGCAATCAAGATGTGCGCGCCGGCGTAGCGTGGGTCATTGAGGACGAAATCGGCTACGGGCTTGCCGTCAGGTGTCTGACGCCAGTCGAAGAAAAGGAAATCGCCGTAGCCGGTGCGCTCGATGCGCTTCAAGAACTGCTTGGGAATGATCTGGTCCGTATCGACATTGGTGCGGTCGAGAGGCGCGGCAAGTGATGTGAGTGTTTTGAACGGTTGCATACTAGGCTGTTACCTCCTCATTCACTTCCCAAGTGCGGATATCGACAAAGTGCCCGGCAATTGCGGCTGCTGCAGCCATCTCCGGTGAAACCAGGTGCGTGCGACCACCGCGGCCCTGGCGGCCTTCAAAGTTGCGATTGCTGGTGGAGGCGCAGCGCTCGCCCGGTGAAAGAATGTCCGGGTTCATGCCGAGGCACATGGAACAGCCCGGCTCGCGCCAGTCGAAGCCTGCGTCCTTAAAGATGGTGTCAAGGCCTTCCCGCTCGGCCTGCTCCTTGACCAGTTGCGAGCCCGGCACAACCATTGCACTCACATGCGAGGAGACCTTATGGCCGGCAACGATCTTTGCTGCGGCGCGCAGGTCTTCAATGCGGCCGTTGGTACAGGAGCCGATAAAGACGCGGTCAATGGTAAGCTCCGTCAGCGGCGTGCCTGCATGAATGTCCATGTACTCAAGCGCGCGCTCAAAGGATTTGCGGTCAAGTTCATTCTCTGTTTTTGCGGGGTCAGGAATGGTTGCCGTTACCGGCGCCACCATGCCTGGGTTTGTGCCCCAGCTTACGTAGGGAACTAACTCAGCGGCATCAATCACAAGCTCGCGGTCGAATTTCGCGCCGTCGTCGGTAGGCAGCTTGCCCCATTCTTCTACTGCCTTGTCCCACGCTGCGCCCTGTGGAGCAAAGCGCCGGCCCTTGAGATATGCAAAGGTCTTCTCATCGGGAGCGATCATGCCTGCGCGTGCGCCGGCCTCGATGCTCATGTTGCAGACCGTCATGCGGCCTTCCACTGAGAGCGAGCGAATCGCAGAGCCTGCGTACTCGATCACGTAGCCAGTTGCGCCGTCCGTACCGATCTTGCCGATGATGGCGAGAATGATGTCCTTGGCTGTTACACCCAGCGGCAGCTTGCCTTCAACTGAGATGCGGAAGGTCTTCGGCTTCGATTGCGGCAGCGTCTGCGTCGCCAGCACGTGCTCCACTTCACTGGTGCCGATGCCGAATGCCAACGCGCCAAATGCGCCATGTGTTGAAGTGTGCGAGTCGCCGCAGACAATAGTCATGCCGGGCTTGGTAATGCCCAGCTCCGGTCCGATGACATGCACAATGCCCTGGTTGGGCGAGTCCACGTCATACAGCTCTACGCCGAAATCCGCGCAGTTCTGACGCAGCGTTGCAATCTGCTTCGCGGCAATCTGATCGACGATGTGCAGCCGTCCTTCAAGCGTGGTCGGGACGTTGTGGTCAATCGTGGCAATGGTGCGGTCAGGGCGGCGAACCGGGCGGCCCGCAAGGCGAAGCCCTTCAAATGCCTGCGGTGAAGTCACTTCATGCACTAGTTGCAGGTCGATGTAGAGAATCGTCGGCTCGCCCTTCGGCTCGACAACGACGTGTTGCTCCCAGACTTTCTCGAATAATGTTTTTGGTTCACTCATAATCCTGCTCCAGGGTTTACTTCGATTCGGTGTCGGGAAGGTTGAGGATATCCGGCCCCAGGTCTTCCATGACTCCATTTGGCTGAACAACCGTAGCCAGAGAAAAGTTATAACGATACCCGCTTGTGCCCATGTACTGGACAGCTCCGATGGTTGCTAGCCAACGATGCAGGCTCGATAAGTACGGCGCGGGAATTTGCTGCCAATTCAATTTCCTGCTGGAGTAAATCCAGAGGTGGCTTTTGAAGGGCGGCTTGTTGCTGCTGATTGGGTTGATTGCGGCGAAGATCAGGACGGCGGGATTTGGCTCCGTATCGATCCACATAGTGCCGCGGTTCATATCGCAGTCATGTGGGACGCAGCCGTCGAGAGTGACATAGCGGTTGTCATCCAGGACCTCGTTGCCTGGAACGCCCATAAAAACCTGGATCGTGTCCGGCAGAGACGTGAGTTTCCAATGGTCGTACCAAAACCACTGCTTTTGCGGGAACGAGGCTCTCAGCAAGGCAGTGAACCGCGAATCCCCGAAGAGATGGCCCTCATCGCCGATTCCCGCCCCGGATGTGGATGGCGGTCCGGCAGCGGCAAATGTGCGCACCCATGCCGCATCCCGGTCGTTGCCGTTTGTTGCGTGCTGTTGGTGGGCGACCTGCGCGGATGCGCACGGCGATATACAGCCCAGAGCTGGCAGCAACATCCCGAAGATGAACATCCGTACCGTCAAGTGCTTGTTCTCCGCCATCGTTATTGGCAAAATCATCGGGCTTATGCGCCGACGAGGAGTGTTTTCATGGTCTCGCGTACCTTGGCGCCCATCTCTGTTGTTGAAAGCACCGTAAAGCCCTGAGAGTTCGCGCGCACCAAATCCGGCGTGCGGAAGCCCTGCTCCAGCACCTTGCGGACTGCGGACTCAACCGTGGCAGCCTCAGCTTCCAGGCCAGCCGAGTAACGCAGAATCAGCGCGCCGGTGAGAATCGCGCCTAACGGATTCGCCAGCCCCTTGCCGGCAATGTCCGGCGCGGAACCATGAACCGGCTCGTACAAATTGACTTTGCCGCCGATGGTTGCCGAAGGCAACATGCCGAGCGATCCGGTGATGACAGCGGATTCGTCGGAGAGAATGTCGCCAAACAGGTTTTCCGTCAGCACCACGTCATAGTTGCGCGGCTGGTTCATCAGGTGCATCGCCATGGAGTCCACAAGCTGGTGTTCCAGGGTCACGTCGGGAAACTCAACTGCAATCTCATCCACGGTTGCGCGCCATAGCTGCGAGACTTCCAGCACGTTGGCTTTGTCCACGCTGGTCAGCTTCTTGCGGCGGCCCTGCGCCAGCTTGAAAGCCACGCGGGCAACGCGAGCCACTTCATCGTACGAATAGCGCATCGTGTTCCAGCTCTCGCGTGTCACGCGGTTCCACTCGCGGGGCTTGCCGAAATAAAGGCCGCCGAGCAGTTCGCGGACAAAGAGAATGTCGGCTCCCTCAATGATTTCGGGCCGCAGCGGGCTGTTGATTGCTAGCTCTTTGAATGCGAATGCGGGACGCAGATTCGCAAAGCCGCCCAACTCTGTGCGGATATTTAAAAGACCTACCTCGGGCCGCTTCTCCGGAGGCAGGGAATTGAATTTGTTTGCGCCTACTGCGCCGAGAAGAACAGCGTCGCTGGCGAGTGCGGCCTTCAGTGTCTCCTCTGGCAGCGGTGTACCGTCCTGCTCAATGGCTACGCCGCCAATGCGTTTTTCGTCGAAGGCAAAATCATGTCCGCCCGCTGCGGCCACGTCCTTCAACACCGCAACAGCTTCTTTTGTAACCTCCGGGCCGATACCGTCGCCCGCCGTAATTAGAATCTTCAGCTTCATACGTCTTCCGTTCTCTCTTGTAGTTAGATTGATTGGCCAGCGCCTTTTTTGTCGCTTAGACGGAGCCGATCAAGCTATACCACCGATGCTCCGCGTCGTTCGCGAATCGCATCCGGCAGAATCTTGATCAGGTCCTGGTCATAGATGTTCTTTTTGCGGTCAGCCAGAGTTACAAAGCGGTGGTAGGTCTGCTGCAGTTCCTCGGGGTCGAGCGTAAAGCCGAGCTTTTCGAGATGATCGCGAAGAGCCGCGCGGCCTGAGTGCTTGCCGAGCACGAGATTCGTCTTTGCTACACCAACAGAGGCAGGCGTCATGATCTCGTAGCACAGCGGGTTCGCCAGCATTCCATGCTGATGAATGCCGGACTCATGCGCAAAAGCGTTGTCGCCAACGATCGCTTTGTTGGGGGAGGGCTTGAAGGTGATGATCTGGCCCAGCGCTTCGCTTGTGGGATAGAGCTTATTGAGCTGGATGCTTGTATCCACGCCGTAGTAGTCCTTGCGCACGTAAAGCGCCGCGGCAACTTCTTCGAGAGCCGCATTACCTGCGCGCTCGCCGATGCCGTTGATGGCGCACTCCACCTGTCGCGCCCCGGCCTGAATGGCCGCAAGAGAGTTGGCAACGGCAAGGCCCAGGTCATCATGGCAATGGGCGGAAAGAATGATGTTCTCGGCGTCGACGGAGGGAATCCGCTCACGAACCTCGCGGAACATCTTGGCATATTCATCCGGCGTTGTATAACCCACCGTGTCCGGCATATTGATCGTGGTTGCGCCGGCCTCAATTGCCACGCGCACCATCTCGACGAGAAAGTCGCGGTCTGCGCGCGTGGAATCTTCCGGCGAGAACTCCACATCCTCCACTAACGATCGCGCCAGGCGGATGGACTTCGCGGTGCGGTCCAGTGCCTCCTGCCGGCTGATCTTCAGCTTGTATTCGAGATGCAGATCGCTTGACGCTAGAAAGACGTGAATGCGCGGCCTGTCGGCATGTTCCACCGACCGCCCCGCCAGCTCAATGTCTTCCTGTTTGGCGCGGGCAAGGGAAGCAATCTTGGGCTTGCGAATGGTCTGGGCGATGGTCGAAATCGCCGCGAAGTCGCCTTCGGAAGCCACTGCAAAGCCGGCTTCGAGAACGTCCACGCCCAGATCCTCAAGGGCGTGAGCCATGCTTAGCTTTTCCTGGGTCGTCATGCTGCAGCCGGGAGACTGCTCGCCGTCGCGTAATGTGGTGTCGAAAAAAACTACATGATTCTGAGTCATAGCGCTGCCTGTCGCGGAATTCCTTCTTCCGGCTTGTAATAGTTTCTCGCAAAGAACGTGTATAACGCAAAGTTATTATTTTTTGAGAGTCGATTATTATTGCTTATTATTGCTCGAAGGAGATGCGATGGATCTGGGCCAGCTTGAAACCTTTCTCGCCGTTGCGGAAGAGCGCAGTTTTTCCCGAGCCGCAACGCGCATGCACCGTACGCAGCCTGCCATCAGCCAGGTGATTCGCAAGCTTGAAGACGCAGTGGGCGAAGTTCTCTTTGACCGCGCAGCTCGCGACGGTTCTCTCACCGCCGCCGGCGCCCTGTTGCGTGACTACGCCTTGCGGCTGATGGCTCTGCGCCGTGAAGCTACAAGCGCGCTGGATGAGCTGAAAAATCTGGAACGCGGCCGCCTGCAACTGGCCGCCAACGAGTACACCTGCGCGTATCTGCTGCCGGCTATGGACGCCTTTCGCCGCGCACATCCGCAGATCAGCGTGACAGTGCATCGCATGCTGGCCTCTCACATTCCTGACGAGCTGAACCTGCATACCTTCGAGCTGGGCATGGTCTCTTTCCGGCCCGATCCGGCGCAGTTCAAAACCATTGCCGTTTACACTGACAGCCTGGTGCTCGTAGCCGGCCCCACCCATCCGCTTGCCAAGGCGCAGAATGTCTCCATTGCGGACCTGGGCAAAGAAACCTTCATTGCGCATAACGTCACTTCGCCGCTGCGCCGCCGGGTCATTGAGGCATTTCAGCGTTATCGCACGCCGCTGAACATGGGCATCGAGCTTCCCACAATCGAGGCCATCAAACGTTTCGTCGCCATGGGCAATGGCGTTGCACTTGTTCCGCATCTCACCGTTGCGCATGAGCTTGAAACCGGCGAGCTAGCCGCGATTCCGGTTGCCGAGCTCGACATCAAGCGGATCTTACGTCTGACCCATCGCCGCCACGGCACGCTTTCCCACGCTGCACATGCCTTTCTTCGTACGGTCCGCGACCTGGCCCGCCAACAGGGACCGCCGTTTTATTACCACGTCGAGAAGGCCGGATGAATCGGCATTTCCGGGCGGCCTACCGATTTGCTGTTGCCACGTCTAAAGCTCAAGACGCGTGAGCATGTCTGGTTTTGCTTCCCGGTCCGCCCCGGCCATTTACAATGCTGAGAGCGGCTCTGGTGTGTGTGCCGGGTCAAAGAAATTTCCTAAAAGTTTGTTGCCAGCCGGGATGGTTGGGCAGTCATGAGGATCAGGTTCGAATGAAGAAGATCGTACTCGTACTTTTCCTGCTGGCCGGTTTTGCGGCCGCGGGTCGCGCTCAGGAGAGCCGGCAGGATGTCAGCCTCAGCGGCATTGGGCTGATTCCGCCGTTTATTGCCAGCTCCACTGACGTTCAGGTTCACTCCAACGCGGCTCTTGGCGTTCTCGCCAGCTATCGGTTCATGCTTACGCCGAACAGCGCTATTGAAGCTAACTACGGCATCACCTACCAGAACCAATACACCTACCTGATCAGCAACTCACTTCGGGTTCCAATCCAGACTCGTACCATGGAGATCTCCGGGGCCTTTGTCCGCAGCTTTACTTTCAAGAAGTTCAATCCATTTCTTGAAGCCGGTCCGACTGCTCTCATCTTCATTCCTATCCGTAACCTCGGCACGGACGTGGATGCAAAGCAGCAGACAGGAATTGGCGTGCTCTACGGCGGCGGAGTTGCGTATGAAATCAGCCCCAGCTTCGACATTCGCGCTGAATATCGCGCTTACGTCACCAAGGTGCCCACCTTCGGCCTGGGCAGCAACTCCACTGAGAACCTGACCACCAACAAGTGGTTCAACATCTACGTGCCGACTGTCGGCGTGGCGTACCACTTCTAAATCAGAGATCAGGGATCAGGGGTCAGAGACCAGCCGCTTATAGTGCGGGCCTCTGACCCCTTTTTCCGTTATGCCATTTTTCAAAACAAAAAGAACGGCGGATAGCGAGACTATCCGCCGTTCTTACTGATCTCTGACCCCTGATCTCTGTTTTTATGGCTTCTCCGCCTCCTTGTAGCATCCCAGTGACTTCACCATGGCGCAGTGCGGCTTGAGCACCTCAATCGCGCGTTCGCCCTCGTCGGGGTGCAGTATCTGGCAATCCACGTAAAAGATGTACTCCCACGGCTTGCCCTGCACGGGCCGCGACTCGATCTTGGTCAGGTTCGTGCTCAATCCGGCTAGCTCACTCAGCGCTGACACCAGCGATCCGGGGCGGTTTTCGACGGAAAAAGCCAGGCTGATCTTGTTCGCATCCGGCTGGCAAACCGCCTTCGATGTGCGCCGCACCAGAAAAAAGCGCGTGTAGTTCTCCGGATTGTCCTCGATATTCGCCATCAGAATCTGCGCGCCGTAGTAGTACGCCGCAGCCTCGCTGGCAATTGCCCCCGCATGCCGGTCACGCAGGTGTACAAGCTGCTTCACGCTGCCTGCCGTGTCATAAAACGCAAACGACTCCATCCGGGGATGCGCCGCCAGAAAGCGCCTGCATTGCGCCAGTGCCACCGGGTGAGAAAAAACACGGTCAATGTGATCCAGCGCCGAGCCGGAAATGCCGATCAGATTATGCCGAATCAGCAGCAGCGTCTCGCGCTCCACCTGCACGTCATGCGCCAGCAGCAGGTCAAAGTGCTCTGAGACTGATCCCGCAATGCTGTTCTCAATCGGCACCACGGCTGCTTCCACGTCGCCCCTGCTCAGCGCCGCAAATACCTCAGAGGAAAGCGCAAAGGGCACAATCACAGCATCGGACACCAGCTTCAGCGCAGCCTCGTGGCTAAAAGAGCCGGGTTCCCCCTGGATGGCGATTTGCATGCCTGCCTGTGTCTCTCCTGAGTTTTGATTCGGGCCTGGCTGACTTTCGCCAGTTTGTGTGGACTGCTTTCTCGCACCATACCACAGCTTCAGTGCGGATTCGTTGTCACTGAAGTTTGCGTTACCTTCGCCGTCCCCGGCAGGGGTCTTTCCGTACGGCATTTCTTCAACTCCACAGCAGCAGATCGGCGGCCACAAAGGCCAGAAAAACCATAGCGATAACGCCATTCATTGTAAAGAAAGCGGCATTCAGCCGGCGCATATCGCGTGGTGAAACAATGGCATGTTCATAGCCCAGCAGCAGCCCAACCGCGGCCACGCCAATCCATCCCGCAGTATGAAACTGAAAGAGCCGCCCGAACCAGATCAGTAAGCCCAGCATCGTGGCATGCATCAGCCGTGCCGTCCAGAAGGCCGCATTCACGCCCATCGCCTGCGGAATGCTGTACAGTCCCGCCTGCCGGTCATGCTCAAAGTCCTGGCAGGCATAGAGCACGTCAAAGCCGCCAACCCAGAGCATCACCGCCGCGGTCAGCACAATGATTCGCGGGTCCAGCGATCCGCGCACGGCAATCCATGCTGCGGAGGGTGCAATGCCCAGCGCCAGCCCCAGCACCAGGTGCGACCAGCGCGTCACCCGCTTCATGTAGCTGTAGCCCAGCAGCACCGCCAGCGCCACGGGGGCCAGGTACAGCGTAAGCCGGTTCAGCGCCGCCGCGGCCAGGATAAAGACCAGCGCGGCCAGCAGGGTAAATCCCAATACAAACTGCCGTGACAGCAGCCCGGCGGGAATAGCGCGCATCTTGGTGCGCGGATTGGCCGCGTCAAGGTCTGAGTCCGCCCAGCGGTTAAAGGCCATCGCGCAAGATCGCGCTGAAACCATGGCGAGCAGAATCAAAAGCAGCGTGCGCAGGCTCGGCAGCCCTCGCGCGGCCAGCAGAGTCGCCGTCAACGCAAAGGGAAGCGCAAAGATCGAATGCTCCCACTTGATCATTGTCCCAGAGCTTAGGCATGGTCAACCTTTAGTCTAAATCTGCTCCACTGACTGAGGAAAACCCTAGATCACGCAGCAATTCCGCCGTCGTATGCTGCTCACGCCGCATCCCTCAAAGTCCCTGTCATTTGACCACAGTGGAATTTTGAAATGCAGTGCCAGCGCAAGCAGTTCCACATCGTCAGGGTCGCGCTTGCCAATCCTTTTGCGTGCCTCACGAGTGGAGGCGGCATACACGTCACTTTTCACAATCGAAACAGGCAGCGAAGCTACGGCCAGCATCAGCGCCTCGGGAGTATATTTCTTCTTCCGGCCAAGAATGGATGCGTACTCTTCCACTTCTGCGTAGACAGTTTCAGTCGTTATTAGTTCTTCAACTGCCGGATGGGTGAGAATGAGCCTGGCTCGTCCGCCAATTACAGCCGACAGCAGAACATTTGCGTCAGCGGCCAGCTTCACGGCGCGGCTTTCTCATTGTGCGATTCTTGGCCTGCCGCTTTTCTTTACGCCATTCGGAGAAATCGGCCAAAATTTTTTCCTCGCTTGAGCCACTCGCCTGTACCTGGCGCGCAACCTCTGCGCTTAATACGGCAAACATTTCGCGCTTCAGTTCAACAGGCAGCGTGGCCTCAGGCCGCGGAAAAAAGATTCCGGCCAACCGTCCACGGCGAGTCACAAGAATGGGGTCTTTGGCGCGCAGCATCCCCGAGGCGTTGTCTCGGAACTCGCGCACGGTGCTGATTTTCATGTGGCCACCCTCGTGACCATCTTAGCAAAAAATGATTACCGGTTGCTCTGTCTCTTGTTTGAGTTAAGCGCTTAATCCACCGTCAGCAGCTCTTCAAAAAAGCCCCCGATTTGGCGTTCACGGTCTATGAAGTGAATCTCCAGAATCCAGTGGCGGTTCTGGCCCTTTTCGTCCTTGGAGCGCATACGCAGGGTGCTCTTTGGGTGCACGTAGAGCGTTACCTTGTCCTGCGGAATACGTTCGTGAGGGAAATGGCCTATCAGGTGTCCGGCAATCGGTCCGCCCCACTCCCAGCCGTACTTTTCGGCGAGCGATGCGGCGTAGGCAAAGAACTCATCGGACGTAATCTCCGGATGCTCGTGGAAGTAGCGCTTCCCATCGGC
>NZ_JBEKYX010000123.1:0-10216 GCF_049510455.1 Occallatibacter sp.
TGAATGATCGGATCTGCTTCATGCTTTTTCCTCCTGTGAACAGGAGAACCGATGGATGCGGCTCTAGAAAAGACATACAGACTTAGCGGCTTTTGCCTTTGCTGTTGATTTTCAGAGGATCAGGGGCGGCGTTGCGGGCAGGAACGAGGTCGTTACGAAACACAATTGAGGAGATGCGAGAGGAGCGACGAAATGTTCACGCTGATTCCCCGAGACTGTGAATCGTGAACCCTGGAGCGGCACCCTGTCACAGTTGGTGAAGGACCCTTGTCACCTTAGCTGCACCGAGCACGTTTGTGATGCGCTTGAGGTTGTATGCCATTGTCGCGAGAGCAATTTCAGCCTTCGCGCCGGACAATCCACGTAGCAGGAGACGCGGGTGCCCGAATATTCGATACTTGATCGTCGCAAATGGGTGCTCGACGGTGGATCTGAGTGTACCGGAACATCCGTTACACTTTGGACCGGGGACCTCCATTACAAGTCCCTTGTGCTCCAGAGGCCTTGGATTCGGTCTCTCTTGGTCTTGCATCTTGAAATATGCCAGCAGTCGAGGCTGTGGGAATGTGGTAATCCCGCAGGGATTTCCAAAGAGTGTGGGAAGGGTGGAAAGCCGGTTTCTTGGCTTTCCATGCTTTCCATACTCTGTCATTTCCATGGCCTGCTTTGGAAACGCGCGTCGCACAATCAAAATCCCGCAGAAGCCCTTTTGAGTACAGGCACAGTTTGTCCGAACCGGCTCGATGTGCGCATTGGCGATAGTGCGCTCATTGACGACTCGATTCCTGCTGACGGATTTAGCGGTAGCCACGCGCGAGTAGGTATTTAGCGCCGGCTGCGAAAGCCTCCGTCGAAGGTACAGAAAAGCCGAACGAATTAGCCAAGCGCACGATTACATCGAATGAAAAGCAGATTGCCAGGGCATCCTCTATCTGCTCGGCCGAAGCTCCGGCTGCAAGCACGCCTCGCATGTCGTCCGCGTCGATTGAGTGCTCCATGGTCAGTTTGCGAAGCATCAGCATGGTCGCCCGTAATGGTTCGCCTATTCCAGCAAGAGTCGGGTCGCACAGAAGCATTGCGACGTGCTTTTCACCTCTGTATGCAAGATCAGCGACAGCAGAGTGGGCCTTTATGCAGAAATCACACTGATTTGTCTTCGCGACAAATGCAGCCATTAGCTCGCGATCAGCGACGGACCAAGGGGAATATCCGCGCATGGCTTCTTGGGTAATTTCGGACATCGGTTGGCCATAAAAATCTGGACGATACTTTACCAGCTTGATTACGTCGAGGACTGGCTGCCGTGAGACAGCGCGAATCAGAACGAAGAGCGTCTTGGTACCGAAACCATGGCCGCGATCGAGAATTTTAAGCCGCATCTCTAATTCCTCCGCGCCGCTTCGAGAGCCGCTTTCGCAGCGTCGTATTGCCGAGTGGCTTGTCCAATCGCGGCGCATACTACAATCTCGAATATTTGGTCTTCGCTAAACCCCGATTGTCTAGCTTGAATAAGATCGTCATCGCGGACGGCCCTAGCATTCATAGCCACCTTGTCGACGAGCTGACGAAGTGGTTCGGAGAGGTCGCTCTTGCTAAACGCGGACCGACGTTCGAGTGTGGAGGTTTTTCCATCTCCTTCAAGGACCCTTCGCAACAACGCCTTTCGGGCTTTCTCGATATTCGCCATGGTTAAGCTTCCTTCCAAGCCGCAGCTACGCCCGCAAACGCTTCGAGGAGTTTGCCCCAATCGCCCTCGGTATCGTAAATACGACGCATTTCGTCGCGTCGAGCACCATAGCGGTCGAGACGGCGATGTTCAAGTTCTACGCGCGTACGCTTGCTACCGTCCGGGACAAAACGAACCTCGATTTCGGTATTCAGCTCAGGGTCGTACTTCCAGTCAGCATTGATATCCCACGACAGCACAATGCGCGAGGGAGGCTCCCACGCAAGCACGGAACCCCATTGGCAGGTGCTGGAGTCTTCACCGCGCTCAAACCAGCGCCCTCCGACGTGAGGCTCGATGACCGCGTCAACTGCATTCGCAGGGCCAATTTTGTAGTAGGCGAGGGGCCACCACGATCCCATCTTCTCGGTGAATACACGCCAAGCAATCTCTTGATCGGCTTCCACAATGGTCGTTTTCTTGATGCTGTTAGGGTCGCCGACGTTCTGTTCAATCATGTCGATCCTCCGTATTGTCCTGCTCCAGTTCCGCTGCTCGTTTAAACGCCGTTAGGGAGGTATCCCAGAATCCGTCCAACCACTGTTTCAGCGCTTCGATGCCGTTCCGATCAATGCCGTAAAGCCGACGTGATCCCTCAATTTGAACCACCACAAGACCGGCAGATTTTAGTACCTTAAGGTGCTGAGAAACGGCTGGGCGGCTCACATCCATCCCTTCGGCTATCTCGCGCACTGAGCGATTGCCTTTACGTACACGCCTAAAGACAGCGCGACGAGTTGGGTCGCCAAGTGCGTCGAATACCTTTTCAATACGTTGCGATGTTGCCATTTTCTTGATGTGATAACTGCAGCCGGCAGATCAATGCCGTTAGTGCGAGCTTACGGTAAGTTTATACTTACTACACCTGCGACTGTCAAGAATCGCCAGGCGGCATCGGTGCCGGGGCTCTAGGTTAGCGACGCGGCGCACAGAATTTGCTTTTTTAAATAGAGGCTCTCAATCAACGCATTCAGGCCTTATCGCTGGTCGAGCCGAAGGGGCAAAGGTTGTTTGATATAGGTTCGATAACGGTTCTCGATCGCGCCCTGCTTAAAGGAATGCCTGCGCTTGAGTAGGGCACTACCCTTATTCGGAGAGAGTGACCAAAAGTGAACAGACGTCTCGCTTACGAGGTGCAATGATATGAGAGAACACCGCGTAGAGTGTGAAACGGCGCAGTTGGCATTGATCCTCAATAAGATCAGCGATTTCGGGCATTTCCCCTTCGCGGTGATTGGCAGTCCCTACTCGGTCTGGCACTTCCGCCGTTAGCCTGAAGTTGGAAAGGGGTCAATATCGCTGGTGCTTGGACCGGAAAGGAGGGCTTCGGAATGATTCAACACGGCGGTGCGGAATTTGACCCTGCCTCCTACCTGGCAAACGCCGGGCCCGGGCGAAGAATTGTGCATCTAGACGCAAAGCAGAACCTTTTCTCACAGGGAGATCCGGCGGATTCTATCTTTTATTTGCAGAGTGGCCAGGCAAAGATCACGGTCGTATCGCAGGCGGGTAAGGAAGCCACCATCACGATCCTCGCCCCAGGGGATTTTGCAGGAGAAGAGTCACTGACAGCGGCCCATGGGCTGCGATTGGCCACCGCTACAGCCATCACAGCCTGCAACTCACTCAAGATTGATCGCGAGGAGATGATACGCATAATGCACGAGGAGCACGCGTTCTCCGATCTATTCTTGAAATTCCTGCTGGCCCGCAGCATGCGCACCCAGGCCAATCTTGTTGACCAGCTCTTCAACTCCAGCGAAAAGCGTCTGGCGCGCATCCTCCTCCTGATGTCGGAGATCAGCAAGACTGGTGAGCCCGAACAATATCTCCCCAAAATTTCGCAAGAGACTCTGGCGGAGATGATCGGGACGACCCGCTCTCGGGTGAGTTTCTTCATGAACCGTTTCCGCAAGCTTGGCTTTATCGACTACAGCGACCGAATCCAGGTTCACAAATCTCTCCTGAACGTAGTTCTGCACGACCAATTGACGGGAGAAATCACGCAAGAAGCATTCGATTTGGAGTCTCCTCAGAAATTGAAGAAATACGCGGATTAAAAATCCTGCGCGGTTAGATTTAGCAACACAAAAGATGCCGATCTGTATCGATGCGACGTACAGTCATGGACATCACAGTATTACGTCCATGGTTGCTGCGCAATTAAGCCGAAGCAGAGCAATTTGCAGCTAAAGGGAACCGATGCTTACACCAAAAAAGACCCGTGACCTGGCTCGCAGGCTCGTTGCTCGTGAGGCGGATTCGAGCGCTGCCTCACTCCAAACTGAGCCAGCGAGTGTGCGCGTATACGAGAGGTTGCGCCGACAACTCGGCGCACCCGTAGGAACTGAGGGCTTTCAGTCTCTCGCTACTCGTGCTTTGGCGTTGGCCAGGTCGGAGTCACCCCAACTCAATGCCGTGCAGGTCATGGCGAATGGGGGCTTGCGCGGTCTTGGCGAAATTGAGTCTCAGACCAACTCGGGCGAGGATGGCGACGTCGGAATCATTTTGATCGCGCAGCTGCTCGGGCTGTTTCTTACCCTCCTGGGTGAATCGACAACGATGCGCCTGATAGAAGATTTACGCCTGCAGGCTGAAATCGAGACAGAGTCCGTGGCGACCTCAACAGGCACTGCGGACTTGGCGTCTGAAGATCTCGCAATTGCTGCGGCTTTCGAGGACCTTCTTCTGGAAATTGACCAGCTGAGGAAGGTGAGCGCACGTATTGAAAACCTGGCCGACAAACATCCTGGTATGGAGGAAGGACTCTTGAGTACTGCTGGGAGCATTCGCAGCATTGCGACGGTTTTGGACGTTTTCACACTCATCCGAAGCAAGGCCGGCGGTCCGCAAGAAGACGCACCGGACCTACAGACAAATCGCTATATGAACTGAGTGGCAACGAGGCGCGCCATCAAGATCCGATTTTTTAGATTTGGATTTGCAGAACGGCTTAACAGGGTGGTCGTTGGCGAGAGTGTTGCCGCCCTAGTCCTTCCGCGAGGCGTCTAACAGATATCGGAATCTTGCGCTTGGAGCGAAGCGGGATTGAATATGACTACTCTCCCGGAGATGCGAGATTTAACGCAACGGCTTCTCAGTTACGAAGCCTGCGCGGGCAACACCTCCGAGCCAGTGGAGACGACAACGCACCGCGTCTATCAAAAGCTGCGCCTGAGTCTTAGCGAATTAGCCGGATCCGCCGGCTTTCACGCGCTCGCCTCTCGCGCTCTATCGCTGGCGAGATCAGAAGTTCCCAGTCTTAGCGCGGTGCAGGTGGGATCGGATGGAAATCTCGAAGGTATCAGCGCGATTGAGCCTTCGATCAAGGCGGAGCAGGATCGGGTTCATGAGGGCGGAGTCATCCTCATTTCTCGCTTACTCGGACTGCTTTTCATTTTTCTTGGCGAAGCTCTAACGTTAAGCCTGCTGCGCGAGGCGTGGCCTGGTGCTGTCCTTGACGATCGCAATTCGGAGAATGGGAGAAAATCGTGAAGACTGAACAAAGAGTAACGATCAACAAACTACCAACCGGAGTTCCGGGCCTCGACGAAATTGTGGGTGGTGGCTTCCCCGAATACTCATTCAACATCATCGCGGGTGCCCCGGGAAGCGGGAAGACGACCCTGGCGCACCAGTTCGTGTTTGCGAATGCGACGCCGGAGCGACCTGCGCTCTATTTTACGGTCCTGGGTGAGTCCGCCATCAAGATGTTGCGATACCAGCAGCAGTACACATTCTTCGATCCTGCCAAGCTCCCGGATGCGATTCGCTTTATCAATCTCAGCCAGGTTGTCCTCGAGAAGGATCTGGGCGCGGTCTTGGAGGAGATCACAAAAGAAGTTGAAAAAGTCAATCCTGCTGTCGTGGTTGTTGATTCATTCCGCACAATGGTGCGGCAGCCGAAAAGCGAGATGGATCTGCAATCGTTCATTCAGCGCCTGGCCCTGTCTCTTGCCAGTTGGCAAGCGACAACTTTCTTAATCGGTGAGTACGCCGAGGAGGAGTTGCGCGATAATCCCATATTTACAGTCGCTGATGGACTTTTCTGGTTGCGACAGACAACGGAGCGAAACTCAATTGTCCGCAAGCTGCAGATCATAAAACTGCGCGGCCAGGCTTCAGTGCCCGGGTTGCACACTTTCCGCATCACCGAGGCCGGAGTACAAGCCTTCTCGCGCACGTTTGGGTTAACCGCTCGCAAGAGAAATCCGCCCGCCAATCGGCGCCTTTCCTTCGGCGTTCCAGAGTTAGACAAGATGTTGGATGGGGGCGTGCGCGAGGGCGATAGTGTGCTCATAGCCGGGTCTTCGGGAACCGGTAAATCTGTTCTCGCGACCCAATTTATTGCGGAAGGGATACATCACGGAGAACCGGGCATTGTGGCTGTCTTTGAAGAACGTCCGCAGGCGTATGCGGAGCGGGCCAGCAAATTAGGTTTGGATTTGGAAACGCCGCAGAAAAGCGGCAAACTTACCATCCTCTATCTCCGTCCCCTCGATCTGTCAGTGGATGAAACCATGCAGTCGATTCTCGACGCTGTGCAGAAGATCGGTGCCAAGCGCCTAGTGATCGACTCTCTAGCGGGTTTTGAGATGGCTCTTTCGCCCGGGTTCCGCGCCGACTTTCGCGAATCGCTCTATCGGATGATCTTCGCCTTAACGGGCATCGGGGTGACGATTCTTAGCACGGTTGAAGTGGATGAGTCCTTTACCGAATTTCCCTTCAGTACATACTCCATCTCTTTCCTCTGCGATGACATCATCCGGCTCCGGTATGTTTCCATTGACGGTCAACTTCGCAAGGTTATGGTGGTGATCAAGATGCGCGGTGGCAATCACGCCAAAGATATTCGCGAATATGAAATCACGTCGAAGGGCGTGGTTGTTTTGGATCAACGCCTGACAAACTATCAGGGCCTAATCAGCGGACTTCCCGTGCATTCGAACCGGTCCACCCAGGAGGTACAGTCCTCCCTAGATTCGGAAGCCAAGAATGAGACCTAAGGAGTTATCAGAGAACGCGGAGGTCGACGCCAGCCTTCATCTTAACTGGGAGCGCGGTGTGACGAGCAGCGAGCGCTCAATTTTGGATACTTTGCCCCTGCCGACGGCTGCGTTGGCGGGATCTGATCACATTCTGCGCTACGTGAATTCCGCCTTTTGCCGGCTTGCCTGCAAGACTAAAGATGAACTAGTGGGAAAGCCGCTCGTCGAGGTCGTAGGCTGGGAAGGATGCCTTGAATTGCTGAACCACGTGTATAACACGGGAGAAGTCGAAATTCAGAGTGAACCGGAACGAACAGCAGCTCATTTCGCTCGTCGGTCATACACGATGTGGCCTATCCAAGGTGCAGAGGATCACCCAGTTGGCGTCATGATGCAAGTGACGGAGACGACGCAAGCTCATCAGCGAGCAATCGCCGTGAATGAGCAGCTGCTGTTGTCAGGTGTGCGCCAGCATGAACTCAGGGAAACCGCAGAAAGCCTAAACGCGCAATTGCAACTTGAGATCGCCAATCGGGAGAGGATGGAACAGGCTCTGGTGCATAGCGAAAAGCTGGCGGTGACAGCGAGATTCGCCTCAACCATGGCCCATGAGATTAACAATCCTTTAGAAGCAATGACCAATCTGGTATATCTGCTGGCCCCTCTCCAAACAGACACCGAGGCACGAGCTTACATCGCCACGCTAGAAGATCAGTTGCAAGGTTTGCGTCGCATTACTGCACATTCGCTCAAGTTCCACCGCGATGGCAACAAGCCTGCAGAATTCAAATTGGATGCGGTGCTCCGCGAGGTATCGGACTTTTACCGCCCCCAGGCTGAGAGGCAAGGAATTGTCGTTCATCAGCGCCTCGAGACGGACGGAACCATTTTGGCCTTCAGAGGCGAGATTGTTCAGGTTGTTACGAACCTGTTGCTAAATGCGCTTGATGCCACGAGCGCTCATGGACAGGTCATCCTGCACCTCTATCCAGCTCCACGTTGGCTCTGTGAAGTCCATAGAGCATCTCGTGGTTATTGTCTCTCGATTGCTGATTCGGGGAGTGGTATTGCGGCGCAAGATCGAGCGCGAGTTTATCAGCCCTTCTTCACAACAAAAGGGGAACGAGGAACAGGCCTAGGACTATGGGTAAGCGCCGGTATCGTCAACCGTGTTGGTGGTTCAATACGCGTTTGGAGCACGTGCCGGCCGGGTCGCTCTGGCACATGTTTCTCCGTCTTTCTGCCCGCCCAGCATCCAGCATGATCCATTGACAAGTTCAGAGAGGCTTTGCAAGGTACAAACCCATCAAGACGTTGTCACTCGTCATTGACCAGCCGCACATGCATAGCTCCGGGAGATCGCCTGACTCATCCGCTCTGCTATCGTTGCCTGCCAGACGCGCCAAGCGTGAAGCCAGCTGAGAGAATTGAAGTTGAGTGTGGCGCAATTAGAGGGCCAGAAATCATACTCGCGCCGAATGTGTAGCGGGCTTCTCGACAGCTCGTGCGGTCTGGGCGCTGAAGCCATTGCGGACCGACTCCGTTACTTGTGGCCTTTGCATTTCTCTCTTCAAGCTGGAGATAATCTCCCTTGCAATCTCGATTCGGCTTCTCTTTTTCACGAAGCGGCCCTTCTTTGAACGATCAGCGGTGAACTGCTCATTGAGTTCTGAACTGATCGCCCTACAGGCAGCCGACCAAGTAAGATCAAACCAGCGTGTGCGTGTTTATGCGGCATCCTCCTCAGCGACGCCACCGCGAATATCCCCAGCCCCCGCCTCCGAGCAGAAATAGCACCAATATAATAATGAGAATTGTTGACATGTTGTAACCTCTCGCAAGACGAAGCGGACCCGCCCTTGCAACGACTGTCCTACTTCATCCCTGCACATGATCCTAGGAGTGTCACCAGACTGTTGTCTGATCACATTGGATCACCGGTTGCTCCAACCTGCCTCTGATCTCTGCCTTTCGAGCCATCTTACGCGGAGCCATTCATCCTGAATCCCCGTTCCGTTTAGACGGATCATGCCAGTGCGTCCTAGGGAAGACGGTGACAGAACAGAGATTCCGGGGTGATTCAAGACCGGGTCGCGTTTACTGGAGGCCGAGGGAACCTTGCGGAGGCTTGTTCGTTTAGAACATGCCGATGTTGTTCTTTGATTGCTCTCGAAGCAGAATCTTCTCAGAGAAGCGCCGGAGCTCAACACGCTTTCCTTGGGCTTAGTAGCAGTCATGATTGTTCTCTGAATTGAAACCGTTTTTCTTAATTGTGGGTCAAGGGTTAGCCCGATACGCTGAGCGCTTGATGCACTCCCTCCACGGCCATGCCGCCTTCGCCCACGGCAGCAGCGGCGCGCTTCACCGAACCCGAGCGGACGTCGCCCACGGCGAAAATGCCGGGGCGGCTCGTCTCCAGCGGTCCTGGTGGGCGCTTCGCGCCTTTCCACGCCGGGGCATCTGCGACTGCGGCTCCTGTTTTTACGAAGCCCTTTTCATCGCGTTCGATCTCGGGCGGTAGCCAATCAGTGTGCGGCTTGGCGCCGATCATGGAAAAAATGGCGGGCGTCTGCACGGTGCGCCGCTCGTGGGTCTCGATGTTCTCCAGTTCCACGGTTTCCAAGTGCTTGTCGCCCGTCATTTTACGAATCTCAGTGTGACAGAGAATCTCGATGTTCTTCTTCGCCTCTACTCGGAGCGACAGGTAGCTAGACATACTCTTGGATAGATCGGCACCGCGAATCACAAGCAACACCTTCTCCGTGCTCTCGGACAGGAACATTGCCGCTTGTCCGGCGGAGTTGCCGCCGCCGGCCACGATCACCGTCGATTTGCGGCAGAGCTGCCGTTCGATGGCCGTAGCAGCGTAGTAAACGCCTCTGCCCTCGAAGCTCGCGCACCCATCGGCGTCGATGCGATTGTAGTCTGCACCGGTTGCTATGATGACGCACTTCGCTCGTAGTTTGGCGTTGCAGCCTTCTATTTGCAGGACGGCGGCGTGATCACCCTTGCTGAAGGCGAGTGAAAGAGCTTGTGCCGGCGTTGAGAATTTCGCGCCGAAGCGAAAAGCCTGGAGTTGCGCGCGGCTCGTCAACTCGCCCCCGCTGATGCCGGTGGGGAAGCCGAAGAAATTCTCGATGAGCGATGACGACCCCGCCTGGCCGCCTGGCGCGAAGCTCTCCAGCACCACGGTCTGCAATCCTTCGGAGGCGGCATTGACCGCCGCAGAGAGGCCCGCAGGTCCTGCCCCTACGATCGCCAGATCGCACAAAATCTCGCTTTCCCCCTCATCCGCTAGCGGTCGGAGCAGACCCGCCACTTGCGCGACCTCTTGCAAGGAGGGCTTGCACATCGGCACGCCAGTGGTCGTAATCAGCGCGGGCAGGTCGCTGCTCGCGAGTTTCAGGCGTTCGCAAAGCCCGCGCCCGTCCTCGCTTTCAAATTGAATGAGCCGATGCGGGATATGATTTTTGTCGAGGAAATCGTGGATCAGGTGCCCATC
>NZ_JBEKYX010000124.1:0-10196 GCF_049510455.1 Occallatibacter sp.
AAAGAAAATCAAAACATAATCTGAAAGTAGGGTCAGAAGCAAAAATCAAATCAATCCATACAAATCAATCCAATACCCAATAGAAAATATGACAATAGAAACGCTTATCACTGGCGAGAGTATAACATCAGCTTCGATTTGTTATCGAGACCACTTGAGTACTGAAAAGCCTTTGAAGTATCTCGATGCGACTGTCGAAGATATAAAAACTGAACGATCCCGCAGACAAGAACAACTATGAATATCGTAAGAAACAATAGGATCGGCAGTTATTCCCAGGTCACTGCAGCATGTAGATCGCGTTACCGGAAGAATTCGGTGTCTGGGAAAAATCTGGCTTTTCAGGTCGACTCGAACCTACAGCCCTCGGTCAGCAACCGAATACTTACACTTAGAGTATACATGCTTTCAACAAATTACAGAAGGAGCCAAGAGGAGCGATCGGAGCCTCTGGAACACGCAATTCGGCGCCGCTGGCCCAACCGCTTCTGGAAAACTGCGAACCGAGAGCAGCATTCTCGTAACAGCTATTCTTAACGCCCGCTACCACTCCAATGGCGGCTGGATCAATGGACGCCAGACTGTCGTTTTTCCGCATCGTTGAATTCGGCTTGCATGCACCATCAACTCCTGGAGGAGCACTGCCGGCATGCCCGCATTGACATTACGGCTGCAAGCTATGCCGCAGGGTGGATGTGGTCGATTGCCAGCCGCCGGCACCACGGGCCGTTTTTTGCCGAAGACAGTGGTTATGGCTATCCACTACAACTGGATATGGTGAACAGCCCACCCCTTTCCTCACGATTGATAGTTGAAGGAAGGTGATCATGCCTAATCATTTCAATGTCAGCGCTCGCTTATCCGCAGCGGCATGTATCTATTTACTGCTGCAATGCGGCTTTCTCGAGCAGGCGGAAGCCAGCACGCATGGGCCTGCCAACATCTCCTCGCCTGCTCCGGAGACTCTCACGCCAGAGATGCGCGGCGATCTCTTGATGATCCGTAAACAGTATCAGGAAGCCATTGAAGCGTACCGCAGCAGCCCGGAGAGGAGTGCTCTTCTCTGGAACAAAATCGGTATTGCATATCATCACCTTTATGACATGGAGGACGCGAAAACCGCTTATGAGCACGCGCTGCGGATCAAGCCGGATTATGGCACCGCGGTCAATAATCTCGGCGCAGTCTATTATGCTCAGAAACAATTCAAAATGGCTGAGCGCCTTTATCGGCGCGCCACCAAGCTGATGCCGCAGGAAGGGGCGATTCGCATGAACCTGGGCACCGTATATTTTGCCCAGGGAAAATTCCACAAGGGTATGGAAGCATATCGGGCCGCATTTGCGATCGATCCTGATGCATTCGACCCAGATTCGCCGCACATCATCTCCGAGCCGTCTTCAGCGAGCGAACGCATCAATTTGAACTATTGCCTTGCCGCGGTGTATGCACAAGCGGGAATGACAGATCGCGCGATTGAATTTCTGCGCATGGCGATCAGCGAGGGATTCAACGACTACAAGCGCCTGATTGACGATCAACAATTTGCGGCGCTGCGAAAGACACCGAAATTTTCACAGCTTTTGACGGAGGAGAGGCGCAACTGACAAATGCGGACTTAACTTAGATTTCTGAGCACACCCTGCATCGAACTGCAAATCGTGTAATCTCCCAAGAGTTGAAAGGACGTAACTATTCATCCTCCTAACGGTATCGAGGGCCAACAGCCATGAGAATGCGTGGACTGATATTTCTTTTAGTGATTCCAGCGATTGTTACCCGATCACAGGATCAGAGTGCGCGGACGGTTCCCGTGCTGATTGAGCTTTTTACCTCGGAGGGGTGTTCGAGTTGTCCTCCTGTCGATTCGTGGCTGCAACAGATCGATTCATCGCAGCCGATTCCCGGCGTGCAGGCCATTGTGCTTAGCGAGCATGTCGATTACTGGGATCACGAAGGGTGGAAGGATCCGTATTCATCGTCGGCTCTGACCGAGCGGCAGAGCATTTATGCTCGATTGTTTCGACTCGATTCTCCTTATACGCCGCAACTCATTATGAATGGTGGAACGGAATTGCACTTGAACGATCCGCATCAGGTTCAGACAGCAATCGAAAAGTCTGCCACAGAAACTATGATTCCGGTGCATATCGGACCGATGGATGCGGCGTCCCCAGGATCGCCGTCATTGCGCGTACATATCGAGATTGATGGCCAGTCCATGACGCACAATGCAGACGTCTACGCCGCAATTGCCCGGGATCATGCGGAGTCGCAGGTTCTTCATGGTGAGAACGGAGGACGGCGCCTGAAGCACACAGCTGTCGTCCAGGAATTGCGGAAGATTGGCAAACTTGAAAGGCAGCACAATTTCAACTATGACTTCGATGCAAAGATTCCATCGGGATTGGAGCCTCGCGACATACGCTTGATTGTCTTTGTGCAGGAACCGGGCCAAGGGAAGA
The DNA here is from genome assembly GCF_049510455.1 of Occallatibacter sp. Lineage (GTDB taxonomy): Bacteria > Acidobacteriota > Terriglobia > Terriglobales > Acidobacteriaceae > Telmatobacter. The sequence goes on from NZ_JBEKYX010000124.1 coordinate 2,466, forward strand.
TTCTGGGAGCGGCCATGATACGGCCCGGTACGTGAACTTATCCGGCGGTCACTGGTAATGCCATATCCGCACATTGAGAAAGAACTCCATGACCACTAAAATGGCTTCATGAGCCATTTGGCCGCCAGCATTTCTCCCATCATTGCCATTGATCGCGATGCGGAGAGACCTCTTCACCAACAGGTTTACGACGGATATCGCGAGGCGATTCTGCGCGGCGATCTGCAGTCTGGACAAAAGATTCCGTCGAGCCGGGAGCTGGCTGCTGAAATCGGAGTATCGCGTTTTCCTGTATTGCATGCCTATGCACAGTTGAAGGCAGAGGGCTACTTTGAAAGCCATGTGGGCTCGGGGACTATTATTTCGGCAACGCTGCCGGAGCAAATGATGCCGTCCAGCAGGGGCGCAGGCGGCCTGCAAACGAGCATATCGGGACGCCGCCCAATCGCACGCCGTACCAGGTTTTATCCGCGCTTTGAGCGAGACTCACATCTGCGCGGCTGGGGAGCGTTCGGGATTCATCAGCCTGCTTTCGATCATTTCCCCTTTCAGGTATGGTCGGGGCTCGTGGCAAAACATAGCCGTAATCCACACGCGAGCGCGATACACAATATCAATCCTTTGGGGTCGGAGCGATTCCGTGAAGAAATATGCGCTTATCTACGCACGGCGCGCGCCGTCAAATGCGATGCCTCACAAATCATGATTGTTTCGGGATCGCAGCAGGCTCTCGATATAACAGCGCGCGTGCTTCTCAATCCAGGAGACCCGGTGCTTGTAGAAGAACCAGGATACAACCTGGAAAGAACCGTGCTGGCGGCAGCCGGATGCCGGTTGCAACTTGTGCCCGTGGATCATGAGGGAATGGACGTGGTGCAAGGGGTGAAACGCCATCCTGGCGCAAAGGCGGCATTTGTTACTCCGTCTCATCAATTCCCGCTGGGCTCGACCATGAGCGCAACACGCCGGCTTTTGCTGCTCAATTGGGCGCAAAGCTCGGGAGCCTGGGTCATTGAGGATGATTACGACAGTGAATATCGTTTCGATGCCCGGCCGATCGCATCCCTGCAAGGTCTTGATGTGAATTCACGCGTGATCTATATCGGAACATTCAGCAAAATACTCTTTCCATCCCTGCGCATCGGCTATATCGTTATTCCGCAAGATCTGGTGAGCCACTTCGCCGCAGTCCGTTTTGCAATGGATATTTTTCCGCCTTACTTATATCAGGAAGTGCTTTCGGACTTTATGTCGCAAGACTACTTCGGGCGGCACATAAGGAAAATGCGCCAGGTCTATAGCGCGCGCAGAGCAATGCTGATCGATTGTCTGCGGACTGAGTTCGGGGATAAGCTTCAGGTCCACGGCTCTGCCGCGGGAATGCACGTTACCGTCACATTACCTGAGGGATTCGATGACTTGGAGATTGCGGCGCGTACTATACAGCAAAGGCTGTGGCTTTGGCCGCTCTCACCCTATTACCTGGGTAAACAACGGCGCAGCGGCTTTGTTCTTGGATTCGGCAGCACTGCGGAAGAACAGATTCCAACTGCTGTGAAACGAATGCGATCGGTCATACTTGGTTAAGTTGGCGGGCGGGCGGTTAAACACCACAGCGATCTTCTGCTTGCGCAGAGCGCTTGCTGCGATGGAGTCGGAGACAACCCGCGCTGCGCCTGCCATCATCAGGCAGATACCATTTCCAGACAACGAGAAGTGGTCATGAGGATTGGTAAAGAGCCTCGGCACACAAACCAGAATTTCAAAGCCTACAACTGAGCAAGGTGCGGATTCAATCGCGCGGTTCGTCTGTGAGTAACTCATAACTGACGAAGGCAATCTTGGTGCTGTCGGGAGACCATGAAGGAACATTCATTGTGCCTTGTCCTCCGAAAAGGTGAGCCAGCACCTTGACCTTCTTGTCGGCCAGCGTCATTACATTCAGCGTTACGTCCTTGTTAGGCGGATGACCTATTACGCCCTTTTCAAAGCTGACGTAGACCATGGATTTTCCGTCGGGCGATATGTGCGGGAACCAGTCATTGGTTTCGCTCATAATGACCTGTTCCTGGCTGCCGCCGTCGGAATGCATGCGCCAGATCTGCATGTGTCCGGTACGCTCGGAGTTGAAGTAAATCCATGCGCCGTCGGGTGAGTACTCGGGGCCATCGTCCAGCCCTGGGGCAGTAGTGAGGCGCTTCTCTTCCCCGCCCGCCACCGGAATAGTGTAAATGTCAAAGTTATCGCCTCGCTGGCCGGTGAAGGCGAGCGTTGAGCCATCCGGCGACCAGCCATGCCAGTAAGACGGCGCATTTTGAGTGATCTGCTTCGGCGTGCCGCCGGTAATCGGCAGCGTATAGACCTGCGAACTCTTCAACTGAGTTGAATCACTGATAGCGATCATGGTGCCGTCCGGCGAGATGCCGTGATCGTTATTGCACTGCACCTGTGCGCCGGTGGAAATACGCTCAGGCGTGTCTCCGCCGACAGCAAGTTTGTAGATGCCGCCGCCTTGATTGAACAGGAAGAACGATCCATCGCGCGACCAGTTAGGCGCCTCAAAGTGCGCCTGCGCCACGTAAGCCACCTGGCGATCGGTGGAGGCAATCGGAACCGTTTCAAGCGTGCTCCAGAGAATGGGTTTCGCGTCACCGGCGGCGGGCAGGGCTTCGATTTTTACACGCGAGAAGCGAGCTGTCTGTGTCGCGTCCTTGTCATGCGCGCACACACCGATGCCCACGTAGAATTCGCCGCTCAAGGGCAGCTTGATGGATGCGCCGGACGGATGCAGCTTGCCGTCTTTTCCCGTGACAAAGGCATAAAAGAAGTCGCCGCGCTTTTCCAGACGCACGCGCACTGGAGCCGTGAGGTTCGATTGCACTTCATGATCATCCTCACCGGGCGTCAGCCGAAACTGCAGCGAGGTTAGCCCGTCACCATGCCTTGCGACGTCCACAGCAGGCGAGTTGCCATCCAGGCTTTGCCGGATCATCAATACGGCCTTGCGGTGATTGTTCCCTTGACTGCCCTCGAATGTAATGTCAGCCGAGATGGCCACATCGCCTGAGACTTTTTTCCAGACAAAATGAAAATCGTCTGTGCCAAACCACATATTCTCGCCGCTGCCTGTCACGGTGTAAGTTCCCGCCGCGGCGTCATAGCGGGCTGTGCCTGCGTGCAGCACAGTTCCGATATCGCCATGACCATCAAACACGCCCAACGGCTCTATGCGTGTCTGGGCTTGAGCTTCTGCGGCCCGGGCGTGAAGCGCGGAAAATAGTGCCAGCGCGGCAATTGCCGTCAAGGCCGGGAAAGCGCGACTGGTTCGCACGTTCATGGGATCTCTCCAAGTCATCTGCGCTTGACAGTTCCTCTCTTGTCACGCGGCAAGGGGTTTGGTATGGTTCGATGGAAACGTTATCACCCAGTTCAAGCTGCGGTCAATCAACGCGGATTCTCCAGCGAAGCGGAGATCGCATGATTCGGCTTGTTCAGCACTGTATGCACGCTGTTTCTCCATCCAGGCAGGGAGTTCTCTATGCAAATTGCGTTGCTTGCACATGTTTCCACGATTCTGCTCCGTTCGCGCAGAGCCGTCTTTCTTCTTGCGCTGCTCACTATGTTTCCGGTTTCGGTTTGCGCCAAGGTAATTGTTTTCTGGCAACCAAATTTCCCGACCGTTGCCAGCCAGCCCGTTGAACAATCTGCGCTGGAGCGGGCGCTTAGCGGAATGCACCCGCTATTTGCAGATATTGCTTCGCTCAACCAGAAGGCTACGCTGGATCATGCGGATCTGCTGATTCTTCCCTATGGTTCTGCGGTTCCTGTCGAGGCATGGAAATCAATTGATTCGTATCTCCATGGTGGAGGCAACCTGCTTGTTCTGGGCGGGCAGCCGCTGCAAGTTCCGGTCCTCTCCGCTGACGGCAAGTATGAGGCCATGCGACCGCAGGACACCTACGCACGCACACTCGACTTTCGCCACACCTACGAAGTTCCCGTCCCTGCGGACGCACAGTTTGCGTGGAAACAGGGTTACGCACTGGGTGTCCCTCCGCGTTTGCGCGCAAAGAGGTTTTTCACGGTGGAAGGACGATTAAATGGGCTTGGATATATGTCCGACAGCACGGGCCTGCTGGTGGCCGCGCCGGTGATCGTTGCTGATTATTCGTTGGGTCCGATGATGGGCAGCCGCGTAGTTGCGCTCGACTTTGAACCGGAGCCAGGATACTGGCAGAGCGACGATGGTGTTGCGCTCATCCGTCAATCCGCGAGCTATGCGCGGCGGGGAACGATAGGTCTCTCGATTGAAACGCTCTTTTCCGCAATCCGCCCAGGCGAACTCCCTGTGATCACTGCGCATCTGCACAACCCGCGTCAGGAAAAAACAAATACTCCCGAAACAGGCGAATTGAAAGTGACTCTGAGTTCGGAATCCAAGGCGCTTGATACGCAGACGCTGATAGTGCCCCAAACTGACGTTGCCGATCTGACGGTTCCGTTCCACAAGCCATTGCCGGCCGGGTTCTACAAGGTTGCCGCGGTGTACAGCGAGGGCGGCGAGTTTCGCGCGTTTTATCAGAACGGCTTTTGGGTAGGGCAAGAAGACGCTGTTAAGGCTGGCCCAGTACTCGCAACTCATGGTGATTTCATCACACGCGATGCCGCGCCTTTCTTTCCTGTGGGCAGCAACTATTTCTCAACGGAGTCGAATGGATGGGATTTTTCCGGGCCACGCAATGCGTGGGTATGGGAACAGGATTTTGCCGAGATGGAGCAGCACGGCGTGAGCTTTGTCCGCACCGGCGTTTGGATGCCGAATGGACGCTTTATTGAGAACAACGCGGGGGGCGGCGCGAATGAGCGTTTTCTGCGCAATCTCGAAGCGTTTCTGTTGTGTGCACAGCGACATCATATTGCGGTGAACTTTACCTTCTTTGCTTTTTCCCCGCGTTCCGGAATGCCCGGCCGCGAGGATCCTAATGCAACTCCGTCGAATCCATATCTTGATCCGTATGCCGTGCGCATGGAGCAGGCCTATGTGCGGTCGGTGGTGGAACGATTCAAAAATGTGCCGTGGCTTTCGTGGGATTTGATCAACGAGCCGAGTTTCTCAAATCCGCGGGTTGTCTTTCATGGCAATGTGCCGAACGGCGATCCAAGCGAAGTGGCCGCGTGGCACAAGTGGCTGCGCAGGAAGTATGACGATAAGCTGGCCACGCTTGCCGATGCGTGGGCCGTGCCCGCGGAGCAGCTTGGCGGCTTTGACACCGTGCCTCTGCCTTCCGGTGCGGACTTGAATTATGGCCGTTCCGGAAACCCGCGACAGGTTCGGGCCGTCGATTACAACCTCTTTGCGCAGGATATGTTCAGCGACTGGGTGCATTCGATGGTTTCTCTCATCCGCACAACAGGTAGCAGGCAGTTGGTCGATGTGGGCCAGGATGAAGGCGGTGTAACGGACCGCGTGCTGAATCAGTTTTACGGAGGCGCGGGCGTTTCGTTCACTACGAATCATACTTACTGGCAGGACGATGCGCTGCTGTGGGATTCCGTTGCGGCAAAGCGGCCGGGGATACCGAATATTACAGGAGAAACCGGCTACCAGCCGGCGTGGGCGCCGGATGGTGCGTGGCGCTATGACGAATTCACGGGACTTGGACTCACGGAACGCAAGTGGGCTCTTGGCTTTGCCGCTGGATCGACGGGTGCGATGCAGTGGGACTGGGATCGCGAAGTCGATTTCGGCATGAAGCGCAGCGACGGCTCCTCGAAAGTCTGGGAGAACCAGATGCGCGATCTGGGCGAGTTCGCGCGCAAAGCTGCGCCGTCGGCAACTGCACTTATGCTGCCTGAAGTTGCGATTGTGCTGCCGCAGTCGTTGCAGCTTTCCGCAGCGAAGGCGTTTGCGCTCGAAGCGCAACAGAACGCGGTGCGCGCTCTCTATGGACTTGCGCGCTCGCAGGCGTATGCCGTGGGCGAGTATCAGATCGATCTGCTCGGATCACCGAAGTTGATCTTGCTTCCGTCTCCGTTTGGGCTGACCGATACTGCGTGGCAGGCGATCACGGAACGAGTGAAGGCAGGCGCAACACTGCTGGTGACCGGGCCGTTTGACGGCGATGCGCATTTGCATGCAACGGGCCGGCAGGATGCGATTGGGGTTCCTTACAACACGGTTCCGCTGACGATTCGCGATCATGCCGTGCATTTTCCGTGGGGCGATGAGGAGTTAAGCTTTACGGGCAACAAGACAACAGTTCTGAGCCAGGCTCAGACGGCTGACGACGGCGTGTGGGTGGAAAAGACGCTGGGGAAAGGGAAGGTTCTGTTCTCGGCGCTGCCGCTGGAGCTCAGCAACAATCTCGAGTTGGTGGGCAAGGCTTATCGCTATGCTCTGAAGGCGGCGGGCGTTGCGCCGGTCTACACGACGACGCTCACCGATCCCGGAATCCTGATCGTTCCCACGGTATTCCCGGCAGCAACGCTGTACGTGCTTACCTCCGAATCCAACCGGCAGCAGGTTGCATTCGAAGATGTGCGCAGTGGGCACCATTTTGCAGGAACACTCGAGAGCGGTAGCGCCGCTATTCTGCTCGTCGGAACCGATGGAAAGATACTTGCTGCGTACAACTGGATGGTGCAATAGGCCGGAAACGAGAGTACATTGTCGAGCAAGGAAAGCATTTCCGTATCGCATTTCGTGGCTTATTTGCCCAACGAGCAGTTTCCCCCGGGTGACCACTATGACCCTAGAGAGTTTCTAATTTAGTTGTATACGTATCCCCAGGAAGCGAAGTAGTTTGTGCATTCGTTTGTGGCGATGGTGTCGAGTCGGGCACCGATCTCGGTCCAGAGTTCTTCAAGGGATCGCTTGGCGACTTTGCGGAGCAACGCCTTGAACTTGGAGAAGAGCTTTTCGATGGGGTTAAGATCGGGCGAGTGGGGTGGCAGATAGAGCAGGGTTGCTCCCACCGCTTCGATGGCTTGGCGGGCTCCTGCAACCTTGTGACTGCTGAGATTGTCCAGGATCACGATGTCGGCCGGCTCGAGGGTCGGACACAAGAACTGCTGTACCCAAGCGAGGAACATCTCTCCATCCATCGGCTCGCCGTAACCATTGGAGCGGTCAGCCGGTCATGCCGCAAGCCGCCTACGAAAGTGGTCGTCTTCCAGTGGCCATGCGGAGCCGAGCCGATGCAGCGCTGCCCTTTGGGAGATCGTCCGTAGCGCCGCACCATACTGGTCGATGCCCAGGTTTCATCGAGGAATACAAGCTTTTCCATGTCCAGGCGCGGCTGCGCTTCAAGCCATTTCAGCCGCGCCGCCTGCACCTCCTCGCATTCTTGTTCGCTGGCGTGCAGGGTTTCTTTTGAAGGTGAGATTCCATCGGTTCAACTGGTGCCAGAGAGCGCCGATCTTGATCGGAACGCCTCGCGCGCCCAGTCGAAGTTGCAACTCGGCCAGGGTCAGATCGGGCTCCGCGGCGATCCAGGAGCGCAACACCGACTCCGACTTCGCCAGTCGCGACTGGCGGTAGCCGCCGATCCGAAGACTGCTCCTCTCTCCCGTCGTTCGCGCTCGCTTACCCACCTGGTAGACCCAGATGCGGCTCACCTCGAACCGCCGCGCAATCTCCGTGGGACGATCCCCCCGATCCAACGCACCCAACACACGATCCCGCAAATCCTGCGAATAGGCTGGCATCCATACCCCTTCAAAAATACATGA
>NZ_JBEKYX010000125.1:0-10155 GCF_049510455.1 Occallatibacter sp.
ACCAGCGCGTTCATCTGGTCCGCATGAGACTGGGTCGCGAAATTCGGATCCTCTTTCTTTCGCTTCAGCGGATAGGAAGCAGCAGCGGTGCCAAGGCGACCGCGATCACGTTCCAGAAGCGTGACACGCACACTCAACGTTCCAAAATCAACACCGGCGACAACTTCCATCTGCGATGCTCCTCAATCGACTGCATTTAACCTTCTATTGGACGGCCAACTCCTGGACCGGGACGCCTCGGATCATCCCTCAATAACATCCGCATCATACGGAATCGACCGATCATTAGCAAACGTTTTCCCAGCCCATTACACATAGCCCTCCATATAGAATTTGCGCTGCCGGAACACTGCCCGATGCGTCGATCCCGCTCTGCGCCTTCTCAGCGCAATTTAGTTTACTGCGCGCTTCCTGTGCGAGTCGGTGGAAAGATCCCGCATCGCACCCGGTGGATACCCCGTCGACTCCCGCACCACGAGCTGCGTGTCAATGCTGTATTCCCGCTGAGGCGCCGTGTTCTCAACGTGAGATCGAAGCGCAGTCACCGCTGCGCGGGCCAGATCCACCCGCGACATTTGTATCGAGGTAAGCGGCGGAATCATCACGCGCGCCATCTGTACGTCGTCAAATCCAATCACCGAAAGATCATCAGGTACACGCAGCCCAGCCCTGTACACCTTGTGCAACACGCCAATCGCCGTCATGTCGTTCGAGCACATCACCGCTGTCGGAAGCCGACTCCCGGCCAGCAACTGCTCTGTCGCCCGAATTCCGCCCTCCAGCATGTGATCGCCTTCAATGATCCATTCGGGCTGCGGTGGGATGCCGCATTCCCGCAGCGACTGAGTAAAGGCTTCAAGACGAGCATGGGCCGAGCTCAGCCGCCCAGGGCCAGAGATGAATCCGATATTTCTATGACCAAGAGCCGCCAGATGCTGCACACCTTGACGAATTCCATGATGATAATCCACCTTCAGCAAGCTCACTTGCGAGCTGTTCGGACCGCTGTCAATAAAAACTAGAGGTACGTTGCGCTCAGCCAGTTGCTCAAGAAGCGGTTCTTCAATGCCGAAGGTCATCACGGCCACGCCCTCGACCTTGCGCTCAAGCATGCGCCGAATGCAAAGCTCCCAGCGCTTGGGATCGTAGTTGGTTGAACTGACCAGGATCTCGTAGCCATTTTCAACCGCCACATCTTCAAATCCCTGTATCAGCTCAGGAAAAAACGGATTGGTAATTTCGGAAACAATCAGACCGAAAACGCCGCTTCGTCCTGAGACAAGAGCCCGTGCCTGCGTATTCGGAAAGTAATTAAGCTCGCGAATTGCATCCCATACTCGCTTCGCCATCTTGGCGTTGACCGTGGGAACGCGGTTGATGGTTCTCGAAACAGTGGCAACGGAGACATTCGCCCGTTCAGCTACGGTGCGTATGTCCATCAAACCGCTTTTGGAGCCAGGACTCCGTCTTGGCTTTGGCATAAGGATTAACCGACTGGCGAGAATGCGTTTTCAGAATAGGAGCAATCCCAAAAAATATCAACCTCAATAGGTTGTTCCTGGCAGCACATGGAAACAACATCTATTTTCAGATTCCCGAGAAAATGTTTACCAATCCGAAGCGCAATGGTTATTGACCTATGCCAGAGCAACTGCATGACCCCAGCAGGCATCCGATTTCCAATGTTCGCAATCATTTTGCATTTCCTGCAGCGGCGACGCTAGCGATTCAAGTTATAGTGGACGGGCCACCTGCTCCTGCAACCTTTCGGTTGATTGAGGCAGAGGCATTCGATTTCAAATAAATTCTGCTCGCAAATCCTCGGGTGAAAATCCAATGACATCACGCTTCGACTCAATCGTGATTGGCGCCGGTCAGGCTGGTCCAACTCTCTCATCACGTCTTGTAGCCGCCGGAGAAAAAGTTGCCCTCATTGAAAAGGGCTGGCTTGGCGGAACCTGTGTCAATGTCGGATGCACGCCGACCAAAGCACTCGTCGCCAACGCGAGAGCCATTCAACAAACGCGCCGTGGCGATGAAATGGGATTCAGTATTCCGGGCGACGTGGCTATCAACATGCCCCACATCAAGGCGCGCACGCAGGAAATCGTTCTGAAATCAAGAAGCGGCCTCGAAAAATGGCTCGGAGAAATGGAGCATCTCACTCTGCTCAGAGGCACAGCCTCCTTCGTCTCCAGCCACACACTCCAGGTCAACGGTGAGCACTACGAAGCAGACAAAATCTTCCTCAACGTCGGCGCACGCCCTACCATCCCAAATCTACCCGGAGTCGATTCCGTTCCATACCTCACCAGTACAACCATTCTTGATCTCGACACAATCCCTGAACATCTTGTAGTAGTCGGCGGAAGCTACGTTGGCCTGGAGTTCGCGCAAATCTTCCGCCGTCTCGGAGCAAAGGTAACTGTCGTCGAGCGCGGCTCCAGGCTCGTCTCCCATGAAGACCTTGACGTCAGTGATGCTGTCGCCAAAGTGCTCACCAGCGAAGGAATCGATCTGCGCCTCGATGCGGAATGCATCCGGCTGGAGCGGGCAGATGAAAAAGTTCTCGTGCATGTTTCCTGCCACACTGACCCACCAACTGTCACAGCCTCGCACGTGCTTCTCGCAGTGGGCCGCACGCCGAACAACGATCTACTCGCACTCGACAAGGCAGGAATTCAGCTCGACCCTCACGGATACATTCAGGTAGATGATCAGCTTCGCACAAATGTCACAGGCATCTGGGCTCTTGGCGATTGCAACGGACACGGCGCGTTCACACACACCTCCTATAACGACTATGAAATCGTGGCCGCAAATCTACTCGACGGAGACTCTCGCAAACTCAGCGACCGCATCCCCGTTCACGCTCTCTATATTGATCCGCCGCTGGGACAAATCGGCATGACTGAAGAGCAGGTGCGAAAGACCGGAAAGCCCGCGCTCATTGGCACCCGCGCCATGACCCGCGTCGCTCGCGCCACGGAACGAGGCGAGACACAGGGCTTCATCAAGATTCTCGTCGATAAAGAGTCCCAGCTTATCCTCGGCGCATCCATCCTCGGCACTGAAGCCGATGAAGCAATCCATTGCATTCTTACGGCCATGTACGCGCGCAAACCTATATCACTCTTACAGCGCTCCATGCACATACATCCCACCATTGCTGAACTCATTCCAACAACAGCACAAGATTTGAAGCAGCTTCAATAGTCCTCCTTGCTGAACTCTACTTATGCCAAAAGCGAGCCCGCTGCCGGAACCTCTGCTCTCCCGCGCGCAAGACCCGCGTGTCACCGTGCGCCGCGCAGGCTCTCCACTCAAAGACGGCAAGTGCATCGTCTACTGGATGCAGCGCGCCCAGCGCGCTTTAGACAATCCTGCACTCGATCTCGCTATCGCTCTCGGCAACGAGCTCAACCTTCCCGTCATCGTCGTTCTCTCCATCATTGCCAACTATCCCAACGCCAATCTTCGCCACTACGCATTCTTGAGCCAGGGGCTTGCGGACATTGAAGCCGACCTCGCCGAGCGCAACGTCGCCTTCATCGTTCGCCGCCCACCGGACAATCAGCTCGAAAAATTCCTTCAGGAGGTCGATGCCGCGCTTCTCATCGGCGATGAAAACCACTGCCGCGAACCCGAGCGCTGGCGCAAAGTTCTCGCCCGCCGCCTCACTCTACCCTTTCTCACCGTCGACGCCGACGTCGTTGTCCCCTCAAGTCTCTTCGACAAACACTTTTACGCGCTTCACATCTTCAAGCCGCGCCTCTTCGCGCATCTGCCCACATACCTCGTCCCGCAGCCCAATCTCAAAGCCACTCACTCCTGGCTCATTCCAAAGAATTTCCTCCGCTACGATCTCCAAGGCGACATTACCAAAGGCTGGACAAGCCTCGACCGCTCCGTCCAACCTGTCGACACCTTCACAGGCGGAACGCACGCCGCTCTTGGCCGCCTTAAACACTTCGTCTCCAGCCTGCTTCACGCGTATCCGGAAAAACGCAACCATCCCGAGTTCGACGGCACCAGTTGCCTCTCGCCATACCTGCACTTCGGCCACATCAGCCCCATCACTATTACCCTCGCCGCACAGCGCGCAGTAAAGCAGGGCAAAGCCACCGCTGCTGCCTGTGAAATCTTCCTCGGCGAGCTCATCGGCTGGCGCGAGCTCTCCGTAAACTTCGTCAAATTCGTTCCCAATTACGATTCCCTTGACTGCGCCCCCGACTGGGCCGCCAAAACCCTCCGCGAGCATGCCAGTGACCCTCGCCCCACGCTCTACACCCTCAAAGAAATGGAGCAGGGCCGCACGCACGACGATCTCTGGAACGCCGCGCAACTCCAGATGGTCCACTACGGCTGGATGCACAACCGCATGCGCATGTACTGGGCCAAGAAAATCCTCGAGTGGTCCCCATCGCCCCATCTGGCCTACCAGCACGCCGTCCTCTTGAATGACCGCTACGAACTAGATGGCCGCGATCCCAACGGCTATAGCGGAATCGCCTGGTCCATCGCCGGCGTCCATGACCGCCCCTGGTTTGACCGCCCCATCTTCGGCACCATCCGTTACATGTCCGGCCAATCCACCGGCAAAAAATTCAACTCCCGCCGCTATATCGAAAACGTAGCCGCAGGCCGCTGGCGCGGCGACTCCGAATAACTCTCCGCGTACAATGGAAACAAAGGCCCACCCATGCGGAAGTGGTGAAATGGCAAACACACCAGCCTTAGGAGCTGGCGCCCAAAAGGCTTAGGGGTTCAAGTCCCCTCTTCCGCACCAATCCTGCCCAGCCGCGATAATCTGTATCCATGAGCGCCCCGCAACAACCCAAAATCACCGTCACCCCCTCGCCTGACTTCCGCGAAAACTACGCCAACAGCGTCCAGGTCCGCGTCTCCGTCTGGGACTTCCAGCTTTTCTTCGGCCTCGCGTCCTCTGACGCACCCGATGAAGTCACCATCCGCAATCATCAGGCCATCTTCCTCAGCCCGCAGCAGGCTAAAGCCCTCTCGAATCTCCTCGCCCAGAACCTCGCCCAATACGAACAGGCCTTCGGCGAAATCAACCTTGAGCCGCAAAACCCAAACCTGCCTGTCAATTTCCCGCAGGGCCCCGTCAATTAGTCCCCGAGGATCAGTACGCGTGAGCCGGAAACCATCACTCATCCCGCGAGCTTTGGAGCCACGACTCAACGCGCCCTTCCCCCTCTGGATGATCTTCCCCGTCCTCTTCGTCGCCCTCTACGTCACCCACTTCAACCTCCTCCGCCTGCCCTACTACTGGGACGAGGCTGGCTACTACATCCCCGCCGCGTGGGATTTCTTCCGCACCGGCTCCCTCATCCCCACCTCCACACTCACCAACGCGCACCCGCCTCTGCCCAGCATCTATCTCGCCCTCTGGTGGAAGGCCTCCGGATTTGTCCCCGCCGTCACCCGCCAGGCCGTAGTCCTCGTTGCCGCTCTAGCTCTACTCGCTATCTGGCGGCTCGTCATGCGTCTCTGCGGCAACGGCCTTATCGCCTTCACCACGGTCGCTCTCACCGCGCTCTATCCCATCTGGTTCGCCCAATCCACTCTCGCGCACGCCGACATCTTCGCCGCCGCCTGCACTCTCTGGGGCCTAGTCTATTCGCTGCCCAATACCAATCGCCGCCCCCTCGTAGCAGCAGCCTGGTTCTCCGCTGCCGCCTTGTGCAAAGAAACAGCGATCCTCATCCCGCTCAGCCTCGCCGCACTCGCTCTATGGCAGGCCTTCCGCAACTCGGCCACACGCAACACCCTCTTGCGCGAAGCCGCATGGCTCCTCACACCCATCTTGCCTCTCGCCGCCTGGTACGCTTACCACTACTCCCGCACCGGCTTTCTCTTCGGCAACCCCGAATTCCTCCGCTACAACGCCCAGGCCAATCTCACTCCATTACGCTTCCTCGCCGCCCTCGCCCATCGCGTTCTGCACCTCACAGCGCACATGAACATGTTCGTGCCCGTCCTGCTCGGTTTCGCTGCTCTGCTCATGCCTCCACGCTCCAACGCCGACGGCACTCCTTACCCCAGCCTCAGCGCATCCGTCCGAAACCGCATTCTCATCCTCCTCGCCGCCAACGCCATCCTCTTCAGCCTCCTCGGCGGCGCGCTGCTCTGCCGCTATCTCCTGCCGATGTATCCGCTCGTCCTGCTTCTCGCCATCACCGCCATCTACCGCCGCGTCCGCTGGTGGCCCGTCCTCGCGCTTCTCTCCGCCGCCGCCTTCATCGCCGGACTCTTCATCAATCCTCCCTACGGCTTCGCGCCGGAAGACAATCTCGCTTACGCCCGCATGATCCGCCTCCATCAGGCAGCCATCCGCCGCATCCAGGCCCAATACCTCGATTCCACTGTCCTATCCGCATGGCCGGCCACCGATGAGCTCAGTAAACCCGAGCTCGGCTACGTCAAAGCCCCTTTTGACGTCTTTCCCATTGAGGACTTCTCTTCCGCGCAGATCACCCGCGCCGCCGCCACTCCGGAAAGCTACTCCACCGCCCTCGTCTTCTCCACCAAGATCGATCCGCCCCCGCTCATCACCCTCGGTCCCCTCAGCCATCAGCTTGACGAGCAATACTTCGGCCTCCATCACGACCTCTCCCCTGAAGCTATCGCCCACCAGCTCCACGGAGCCCTCGTCTGGCAACAAGATGATCATCAAGGCCAATGGGCCGCCATCATTCGCTTCCAGCGCCAATATGACGCAAAGTCTCTCAATCCCTTTAGCCTTCCACTCCCCTAGCCCTTCTATAATTTCCCCATCGTGTTGTCACTTCGTTCGCATCTCCGGCAGGCTCTTTTTCTCGCCGCTACCATTGCATTTTTCATAGCCCCAGCGGCCCATTCCCAAGTCACCGCGGATGCCGCCAACCCTCGCAGCCGCATCCTTCTCGTTCTCCCCTTTGACAACGGCTCCAATCAGCCCAACATCGAGTGGATCCGCGAAGCCGCACCGGAAATCCTCACATCGCGCCTCACTGCCGCCGGCTTCTCACCCCTCAGCCGCACAGACCGCCGCTACGCCCTCGACCACCTCGGCTTCCCGCAAGCCTTCCATCCCTCCCGCGCTACCTCCATCAAGCTCGCGCAAACCCTCGACGCGGAAGCCATCGTCGCCGGCGAATACACCATCTCCGGTTCCACCCTCACCGCCACCGCCCGCATCGTCGATGTCCCGCACCTCCGCATCTCCCAGCCCGTCACCGCCAGCGGAGACATCCACTCCCTCGTCTCCGTCTTCGACACCCTCACCTGGGAACTAAGCCGCCAGCTCGATCCTGCTTTTCCCATCAGCGAAGAGGCATTCGTCGCCGCCGGAGCCAATCTTCAGCTCGATGCATTCGAGCAGTACATCCGTGGCATCTCTGAAGCCGACCAGACTGAGCGCATCCATCACCTTGAGGCCGCCGTCAAGCTCAACCCCAGCTTCCCTGCCGCATGGATGGCTCTTGGCCGCGAAGACTTCGCCAACCAGCAGTATGAGCAGTCCGCCGATGCCTTCGCCAAAGTCACCGCCCTGTCGCCAAACGCCGCTCCCGATACCCTCGAAGCCTCCTTCTACCGCGGCCTCTCGCTCCTCTATACCGGCAACTACGCCGCCGCCGAAACCGCCTTCACGGAGGTTTCCCGCGTCCTTCCGCTCGCCCCCGTGCTCAACAATCAGGGAGTCGCCGTCAGCCGTCAGAACCATGACGCCACCGCGCTCTTTCGCCAGGCCGTCACCGCCGACCCCAACACTCCCGACTACCACTTCAATCTCGCCGTCAGCCTCCGCAGCCACGGCGACACAAACGGCGCCTCCGCCGAGCTAGCCCAGTACCTCAAGCTCCGCCCCACAGACTCTGAGGCCCTGGCGCTCGACGCCGTCCTCCGCCCGCCATCCAGCGCACAGCCCGCCCCAGCCCCCGTCCAGCCACTCGAGCGTATTGTCCGCACCTTTGACGCTTCTGCCTTCCGCCAGGCCGCCGTCATGATGGACCAGATGCAGTCCGCGCGCTTTGATGCTCTCGCGCCCGACCAGCGCGCCCAGGCTCTCGTCCTCCGCGCCCGCGACTATCTCTCCCGCGGCCTCTTGCTTGAATCCGAACGCCTCTTCCGTGAAGCCGCCTCCGCCGATACCCGCCTCGCCGACGCCCATGAAGGCCTCGCGGAAGTCCGCGAGCGCTCCGGCGACACAAACGGCGCACGCGCCGAAGCTCTCGCCTCCATCCAGCTCAAGCCCTCCGCTGAAGCCTACCTCGTCCTCGCCCGCATCGATCTTGCCGCAGGCCAGTACGACGACGCCTCTCGCAACGCCAACTTCGCCATCCAGTTCGATCCGAAAAGCATGTCAGCCCGCGACCTCCTCCGCCAGATCGACCTCAAACGCACCCAGTCCAAATAGCTATCCACCCCGCCAAATTGGATGGAATAAAAATCGAGTGTCATTCTGAACGCAGCCGTTCTTCAGGCGGGAGTGAAAGACCTGCTGCTTTTCAGCTATCCTTAAGCGTTATTCAGGAGGCATCACCGTGCTTCACACCCTCCGCAAACTCGCTGTTGCTTTTTCTATTCCCTGTTCCCTATTCCCTGTCCCCTTGCTTTTATCCCAATCCCCCCACCAACAACCCCTCGTCGACAAATTCACCCTCGCCGACACTATCCAGCCTGTCACCGCCGGCCAGCTCGACCGCGCCCTCGCTCGAGCCTCCGCAGACAACGCTGCCGCCCTGCTCATCGAGCTCGACACCCCCGGCGGCCTCGTCGATTCCATGCGCTCCATGACTGGCGCCATCCTTACCTCGCGCGTCCCTGTCATCATTTATGTCGCCCCTGCTGGCGCGCGCGCCGGCTCCGCCGGCTTCTTCCTCCTTGAATCCGCAGACATCGCCGCCATGGCCCCCGGAACCAACGCCGGAGCCGCACACGTCGTCTTCGAGTCCGGCCAGCCCGACCCCATCTTGTCTCAGAAAGTCGAGAATGACGCGGAAGCGTTCATGCGCTCTTACGCCGCCAAACGCGGCCGCAACCAGGACGCCGCCATCGCCGCCGTCAAAGACTCGCACGCTTACTCCGCTGAAGAAGCTCTCGCACAGGGCCTAATCGACCTCACCGCTGCCTCCGACGCCGACCTCATCGCCAAACTCGACGGCCGCGTCATTACCCGCATGGACGGCAGCAAGCTCACCCTCCACCTCGCCAACGCCCGCATTCAGAATCTTGAGCCCACTCTCCGAGAAAATCTTCTCGACTGGCTCATCAATCCCAACATTGCCTTGATGCTTCTCGTCGGCGGCGCGCTTCTCATCTATCTCGAATTCAACACGCCCGGAACCATCGTCCCCGGCGCGCTCGGCGCGCTCATGGTTCTGCTCGGCGTCTTCGCGCTCAACCTGCTTCCCATCCGTTACACCGCTGTCATGCTCCTCGTCGCCGCCGTCATCTTGCTCGTCCTCGAAGCCAAATTCGGCGGCCACGGCGCACTCGCCATCGCAGGCACCCTAAGCCTGGTCCTCGGCATGATGACTCTCGTCGCATCGCCCATCCCGCAGCTCGATGTCCACCCCTGGCTCGCCCTGTCGATCGGCATCGCCTTCGGCCTCATTACCGTCTTCCTGCTGCGCCTCGCCGTCCGCGCCCGCCGTCGTAAAACCCTCATCGGCGTTGAAGCCCTCATCGGCCACATCGCCTCCGCCATGGAACCGCTCGCTCCCGCCGGCCACATTCTCGTCGAAGGTGAAATCTGGCGCGCCATTGCCAATAATCTCAGCGAGCCCATCCCCACCGGCGCACCCGTCCGCGTCACAGGCCACAACGACAACCTTCTACTGGTCACTCCCGTGGGCCACTAGGGCATCTCTCCCGAAGGTATAAAGTTCGGACGCCCCAGCCTGGCCGCGTATTCGTTTTAGCGGCCAGGCAGGGATCGCTCCACAGCAAGAGGAGAACTGCTCTTTTCCCTTTTCCCTTTCTTTCCCCATTACCAAAGTCCACCACCCTTTCGTAACCCCACCTCTTTCAGAAACTTTGCATGCAATTAACCCCATTTATGCTTTACTCAGAATCAGCAGAAGAAAGAGCTACGGCCCGAATCCCAAAAAGGATTCGGGCCGTAGCTCTTTCAAGGCAGCCCAGAAATTT
>NZ_JBEKYX010000126.1:0-10145 GCF_049510455.1 Occallatibacter sp.
TTTTCCTTCGCCATTGCCCTGTCCGTTCCTTCCGTTTAACTTTCAAATTTAGCTACCGGCTGTTAACCGTCAGCCCTCAATCTCATCCGGCTCACGCGTAATACGCATACGCCTTGAAATACTTCTGCCGCAGCTCACCCGGCACCTTTTCCACCAGCCTCAGATACCGCTCGCGAGTCAACCCCTGGTCGCTCACAGATAACGCGCCGTACAGCGCCGGCGCTTCCTTGCCCAGCCAGCCCCGGTTCAAAACTTCCTCAAAACTCCGGATCGAAAACTTCGACTTCGCCACGCGGCTCAGCAGAACATCCACATCCCGCGCATCGAACGCCGCATCCAGAAGCGAATGCAACTTTGCGTAAGTCTTTTCGTCCTGTACCGCGATCGTCGCCTGCTCGTACATCGTTTCCGAACCCTCGTATAGCTTCTAAAACCCAAGCTTCTAAAATCTGGAGCGGGAGACGGGACTCGAACCCGCGACCAACAGCTTGGAAGGCTGTGACTCTACCACTGAGTTACTCCCGCAAAGCCAGTGGTCAGGGGTCGGGTTTCAGGGATCAGAATTTTCGCGCAAATCATTCAGCGTATTTTCTGATCCCTGATCCCTGATCCCTGATCCCTGTAATTCTGGAGCTGATGACCGGGATTGAACCGGTGACCTCTCCCTTACCAAGGGAGTGCTCTACCATCTGAGCTACATCAGCCCTACAAACCTTACTCACTGCTACTGCGCCGTACCCGCTCCGCCTGCATGGCGATATACGTCCGGAAGGCAAACGTTCCCAAAATAAAGACCGGAATCCATCGGATCCCAATCTGCCTTCCAAACACCGCCACCGTGCCGCCGCCAATCGTCCACCACGCCAGCACAGCCAGAACCGCGTACAGCCCCAGAGCGATCCAGTATTTTCTGTCCAGACTTGCCATCCCAACCGCGGGATTCTCCGGACTCAAATCGCCCATCGTCCAACCCTCAACAAAACCTGGTGCACAGGGGAGGATTCGAACCTCCGTAACTCGTTGAGTGGCAGATTTACAGTCTGCTGCCATTAACCGCTCGGCCACCTGTGCATCTTCCGGGCACCCCACCCTCGCGGCGTTTTTGTCCTTGCCGCCAGGGTGGGAGACCAAATCTCCCGGCCTGAAAACATCTCCGTCCCGCCTTGTTCGATTCACCTTCCGCGCACCAGCGTTCCACCGGAGCCATTCCGGCTTGTCGCTCATGGCCTTCAGTGGGATCACCGCTTCAGGACAGGCCCGGCGTCTGAAACCTCATACGCCGGTTTTAATCTTCCTTGCCGTTCAGTTCCCAAATGCCCCTAGAGTGGAGCTGGCGAAGGGATTTGAACCCCCGACCCTCTGATTACAAATCAGATGCTCTACCAGCTGAGCTACGCCAGCCCTACCGAGCGGTCTTGACTGCTTTCCAACCGCCCAACCACCCCGGAAAAACTGCTCCGGAAACCCTGAAATCCACGGACACAACACCGCTCCGCGCACATCACGGCACAGAAATAAAGGTTAGCATAGCGCGCCCCGCCGAGCAACCTGTCAGACGGCATAAAAACACCCCCGCCGCCCGCTTTTCGAATCACGGATGACTGAAGCTCGCACTCTCAAAAACAAAGGCCGCAAATCCCAAAGGATTCACGGCCTCTCGTCGAATCACGAGCCACAAAAAACCAACCACTATTTCGGGAAAATATCCAGCGATTCCCTTGCCTTCTGCTCTTCCACCGCATTCGGCAGCGGCTTGCGCGGCAGCATCTGCTCCCGTTGCGCCGCGTTGTAAAGAAAAATCGCCTCCACCGTCGCAATCTGCTTCAGATCCGCAGGCTGCAGCCGCTCATACGTGTCCTGGTTCGAGTGGTGCGTCCGCGTCTCGTAATCCAGCTCATCCTGGATGTACTGAAATCCCGGAATCCCCACAGCATCAAAGCTCAAGTGATCCGTGCCGCCCGTGTTGCGATTGGTAATCGTCGTCACGCCCAGATCCTTCAGCGGCTCTATCCACTGCGCAAAGATCGGCGCAATCATCGCATTGCCCTGCGTATAAATTCCGCGAATCTTGCCGCTTCCGTTATCCACGTTAAAGTAAGCCGAAATCAGCTTCTGCTCCGGCTTTACTTCCAGCGGACCCACCGGACGCCGCATAAAATCCGGCAACTGCCTCTGATCCGGCGCGTCCGACAACTTCGCCGAACCAAAATGCTGCACGCAGTACCCGCGCGAGCCAAATATTCCCTCTTCCTCACCCGTCCACAACGCAATCCGGATCGTCCGCCGCGGCTTCACACCCAGCGCCTTCAAAATCCGCACCGCCTCCATAGCCACAATCGTGCCTGCGCCGTTATCCGTCGCGCCCGTCCCGGCAATCCAGCTATCCAGGTGACCGCCCACCATCACCACCTGATCCTTCAGCGCAGGATCGGTTCCCGGAATCTCCGCCACCGTATTGAATCCATGCTCATGCTCGCCGGTAAACTTCGTTTCCACGTTGATCTCCACGCTTACCTGCGCCTTGGCCTGCGTCAGCCGATACAGCCGCCCATAGCTCTCAATCGCAGCCACCACCACCGGCACATTCACCCGCGTATCCGCGTGATACGGCGTCCGTCCCAGCGTGGCACCGTTATCGTCAAAAAACGTTCCGCCCGATCCACCGCCATTCGAAGCATCGCGGCTCGGCTCAATCACCGCAGCCACCTTCTCATCCGTGAAGAACTGCACAATCTTGTCGATCAGCCGCAGCCGCTCCATCCGCTCCCGCAGCCGCGCCTGTATATCCGGCGTCAAACCACCGCCGCCACCCGCGCTCACCGGGAAAGAAGCAATCTCCGCCAGCTCCGCATCCGTGTAGCGCGAGAACAACGCCTTGTCCACCGGCGGAACCTCCCTCATCGCGCCAAACAAAACCACCTTGCCAGCCAGCTTGCCCTTGTACTTGTCGAAATCGGCCTCAGTCTGGATGCTCACAAACACCACATCGCCCGTCACCGCGCCAGCCGTCGAAGGCGACCACGGCGTAGCCTGCACAATCAGCACGGCCGTATCCGGCGTCACCATCCGCGCCCACGTATTCAGTTGCTGCCAGCCCAGCCCAAACTCGCCCCAGTCCTCCAGGTGCGCATTCTCCAGCCCAATCTTCGTCAGCGTGTCGCGCGTCCACTCATTCGCCTTCTTCGCATTCGGCGAACCCGTCAGCCGCGGCCCAATCCCATCCGCCAGCGCCGTCCCAAACTCCATCACATGCGAGTGGTTCAGCCCCTCATCGCGAATCCGCTGATACATCGCCAGATCCAGCTTCTCCGTCAGCGGCTGAACCTCGGCATACGGATCGGTGGCCGCAGGTGCAGCAGCCGTCTTAGGCTTGTCAGCCGCATACAAACACACTGCCGCGCCAAGTACAGCCGCGGCCGGAATACGAAAACACTTCACTGGCATCAGAAATCAAGCTCCAGAATCTTCAGGGATTGTCGTTCTTGATGCAAATTGTACATAACCGGAACTAGAGGTGGGTGGAACACAAAGATGCGCCAAACCGTAGTTGACGAAGCAGGCACAAAAGACCAAACTGTGCGAAACCTGATTCCACAAACGAGGCCAACATGAAACGCGAACGCATCTTGCAAATCTTCCTGGTAGCGATCGGACTCTTGTTTACTGCCTTCGTCTACTTCCTCTACACCGATCTGTGGCAAGCCAGATGGCTCGTAGAAAAGCACAATGAAACCAATCCCATGTTCCTCAGCGTCTTCATCGTGCTCGGCCCGTTTCTCATCCTCGCCGCCAGAAACCCCTCGGCAAATCGCTCGCTGATCCTCTTCACAAGCTTGTGGAACCTGGGCCACGCCACCGTAATGACCATCGAAACCATTCAATCCTGGAATCGCGGCATCCACCGCGACTTCACAGACGTAATCATCTTCGCCATCATAGGGCTGATTCTTCTAGCTCTCTTGCCCGCTCGCCGCGACCAGAATACGGCCACTTTGCCTTGATTGGGTATGCTTGCTGAAACACTCGTCCGTAAGGTGATTAGCCGTTTTTCCGGCGCAGGGAAGAACCTGCCGCCGTCGAGCATGTCATGCGCCGGCTGACTTCTCGCCGCATCAAGGACCAAAGAAATCCGATTACACGGTTTTTTCTACTCGCCACATGAGCACACCCAGCAGGATAGCCACAATGAACAGCGCAGGCACATCCCCAACCAGATGGCCTTTTTCCATAGGGTCCCTGAAAGACTGCGCGGCCATAATGGCCCCATGCACCACGCTGGACCACACAGTAAACCAGATGAGGCTTCTATTGGCTTGTGGATTGCGCGAAGCCAGCAGCAGAAACACGCCAAGCGTGGCGTAAACTCCAAGGATCATATGCAGGTAGTGAGAATGGACCTGTCCCCACGTCCAGCCGGAAGGCCAAACGATACCCAGCAGATAAATACCGAAAACGAAAATCAGCCCGACGGCAATTAACGCAATGCGAAGTAAGCGATCAGCATTCATCCTGTTCTCCTCCTGGCTCGCTATCTTACCCCCGTTTCGCTTGGCCGCGCCCAGGAAAAGCACTCCGAATTTCTGTTACGCCGGGGCGGTTGCCCCGTTCGTGGAAATGGTGGTTTTCCCACAGCCGCCTTTTTTTGATTCAGGAATACCATGAACTTGAGCCGTGCGGACTGTCGCCGCAAACACACAGGCCGCGAATCCCACCGGATTCGCGGCCTTACTCGTCCTTAGTTCCCCTTATCCATCCCAGCCGGCAGATCCAGCGCCACCATCGCAAATACCGTCTTTCCATCTTCCTTCTGGTCCTGCACGCTCACAACATGCTGGTGCCGCTTCGATCCCGCCTTCAGCTCAATCCCATCGTGAATATCAAAGTTCATGCCCTTGTCCTTCTCGCTGTCGTCATACACCTTCACATTCACCGTCTTGTTGCTGTCGTCCGCGCAGGTCAGTCCCTCCGCGGTCGTTGTCGGAGTACCCACCGGCTGCTTGTTCTTGCACGTCAGCACATCGCCATACCGGCCCAGCGCCTTCTTGTAGAACGCCGCCACCTTGTCCTGATCGTCTGGAGTTCCATAGCTCACCGCGCGCACTCGCAGTTGCCACTCGCCAAAGCCAATATGCACATCCGCCGACTTGTGCTTCTCGTCGTTCGTCACCAGCGTCGCGCCCGGATACAGCGGCAGTCCCACATCCGAAGCCGTCGTCTGATCCGTATTCATGTGAATTCCGCCAAACGGCGTATCCACCTGGACCTTCTTCTCTTCGCCGTTCGCTCCCTTGTCCACATTGATCCGGCATCCAGCCAGCACCACCGCCGCCAAACCCGCCGCCATCCAGAATCCACGCATTCCCATCGCACGCTCTCCTCTTCCACAGCAGAATACGCGCCTCAGCCCAGCCCGGTTCCCAGCCTCTTCCAAAAACGTAAAAGGCCGCCGCGAATTAAATCGCTGCAGCCTTCTGACCCCTGATCTCTGAAACCTGACCCCTGTTTAGTGCCCGTGCTCCTGATACCCATCTTCCTTCGAGCCCGTAGCAAACAGGATGCAGACAATAAACACCACTGCAATCACCGGAACCACAAAAAATGGCGAAGTAATAAAGCTCATCTTGCCCCTCCAATCACAGCCTACCAGAACTCAACAATCTGCTTCTGTTTTCCTTCACTCAACCACAACATCCGGGTGCCCCAGGTCCCTGTTTCTGGACCTGGGATAGCACAAAAGCAAACGTTCTGCCTACTCGCCAATCTGCACTTCCTGATCCCCGATCCCTGATCCCTGCCTTAATAGTCAACCCTCACCGTAAGAATCTCGTACGGCTTAATCGGCGTCTTCACCACATCCCCCGCAACCGCCAGCGCCTTCCCCTGCGGAGCCTCCATCAGGTTCGTCACCGTAGCAGCCTTAGCCCCCTTCGGCACATGGAACTCAACCGTAGAAGACTTCCCCGCCCACTCATACACACGGAATATCAGGCCATTCGAGTCCTCAGCCTTCTTCACCGCCGTCAGCACCACATTCTCCGGCGTCACGGAAGCAAACGAGTGCTCCGCCGGCAGCGAACCCGCATGAGCCGTCGTCACCACAGCCTCCAGCGGATAGTCATACTCCCACCCATGCCGCACCGTCAGCGCATCCTTCCACGTCCCCGCATGAGGATAGATCGCATAGTGAAAGTGCTGATGCCCCATGTCGGCATCCGGATCAGGCCACTTCGGCGAGCGCAGCAGCGTAATCCGCAACTGGTTCCCCACCGCGTCATACGCATACTTGTCCTTGTTCAGAATCGAAAGCCCATGCTTCCCATCGCCCAGATCAGCCCACCGCATCGCCGGAACCTCAAACTGCGCCTTCTCCCAGCTATTGGTCCGCAAAGTCGTGCGCTCAATCGACCCATAAGGAATCTCGTATGTAGCAAACTCGCTAGTGGCTGCCACGGGGAACGAAGCCTTCAGCAACACATGCGCCTCATGCCAGTCGATGTCGTTCTCAACATCCACAATGTCCGACGTTGCACCCAGGCTAATCGTCTGAACAAACTTCGACTTCTGCCAGTTGTAAGTAACCTTGATCGCGGGCGTGCCATTGGCCAGCTTCACAGACACAACTGAATCAGCCTTCGCAATCATCTGCGGGGCAGCATCAAATGTGCCGGGATCCACATTCCACGCATCGTAATCTTTCGGCGTGTCCTTGAAGAACTGCAACTGATTGCCGCACGCGCCCGAAGCCAGCATCTCCGTATCTCCGGCCTTGAGGCTCGTGATGCAACCGCTGGCCTTATCCACAGCAACGCGCACCTGCCGATTCTCCAGCACATACGCATTGTCCTCCTCGCGCGCCTGTGTCGCCTGCATAATGTGATTGAAGGCAGGCGGCGGCGAGATGATGCTCAGCACCTTGTACCCAAGCGCAGGCACATCATCCACGTGAACCCGGATTTCACCTGACGGCTCCTCCGTCGTGCCGGAAACCGTAGGAGATGCAATATAGCGCCCCATATCATCGGCCACCAGCACCATGCGCATCTTGGGGTCCGTGGGTTGAATGCGCACCGTCACATCACCCGAGCGCGCCCAGCCCAGCGGATTGAAAACCACAACCTTCTGTATCCGTTCTCCTTTCACCGGCGCCATAGAACTCTTGCCTGTGTCGATCCGCTCCGCAACCGTTATCAGCGACTTGTCCGAGATAGCATCTGTCGAAAGCCGCACATAGTCATAATCCTTCTGCGCATCCTTATAGATCACACCAATACCCGAACCCGCAGCCAGATCGTGGAACTGGTTGAACAGCACCTTCTTCCAGTCCTCCGTCAGCTCATTCCCCGGATATTCCTTCCCATCCAGCCAAGCCAGCGAAGCCCACTTCTCAGCATTCAAGACCTCCTCTTCCGAAGTCCGCATATTGTGTTTGTGATTCGCCTGGCTGGTCATCACCCCGCGGTGATATTCAAAGTAAAGCTCGCTCTTCCACGTCGGAATCGAAATCTTACCCTCAACCGGCTTCGGCGGCACATACCCATGCGCAATCGTCTGGTAGTTCCAAACCTGGCTCATCGGCGCAATCCTGTGCTCCACATCGGAGAAGAAGCTCTGCGCCAGCCCAAACGGCATCTGCGGAACCACATGCGGCGGCAACGATGGCGAAGACCAATGCACACCCTGGTCCAGAATCGCCCGCGTAGGCCCGCCACCGTGATCGCCAATGCCGTAAAGGTCCATCATGCTCGTCAGCCCCGGAGCGCGCTCCCGCGCCTGCTTCAGGTCCGCAGCCAGGCGCACAGGGCTCAAGTTGTCGTTGGCATAATCATGCGGAAAATAGCTCAGCACCTTCGAACCATCCGGCGACTCCCACCAGAACAGCTTGAACGGCAACTGATTCGTGTCATTCCACGTCATCTTCTGCGTAACAAAGTAGTCAATACCCGACTTCTTGTATATCTGCGGCAACTGCCACGTATACCCAAACGAATCCGGATTCCACCCAATCCGCACATCCACGCCGTATGCCTGCTTGTACCACCGCTTGCCCACCAAAAGCTGCCGCACCAGGCTCTCGCCATCCGGCATATTCAAATCCGGCTCCACCCACATGCCGCCCACAATCTCCCAACGGCCCTCCTGAATGCGCTGCTTGATCTCCGCATTCATATCCGGATACTTCTGCGCCATCCAGTCGTTATAAGCCGCGGCAGATTGCGTATACGTGTACTGCGGATACTCATACATAAGCTGCAGCGCGGTGCCAAACGTGCGCTTCACCACATCCACCGTCTCAGTCCACGGCCACAGCCACGCCGCATCAATGTGCGAGTTGCCCGTCAGATGAAAGCTAGCCGTCTCCATCAGCGGCAACAGAGCCTCCAGCTTCGCGTGCGAAGCCTTCAAACTCGCATCAAACTTCGCCTGGTCCTTCTGCTCCAGCGCCGCCAGATCAACCGTCTGCACCGAATCATTCAGAATCTGCATCTTCGCCGCATCCTTGGGAGCAAGCGAAGGCACCAGCAGCGCGCCTACCAGGAACTCCTCGCGCAGATCTTCCGGGTTGGGCCGCCCATCAGCGTAGTTGATCTCAAGCGTAGCGTTCTGGAAGTTCTTTTCGTCCACGGTATGCAGCAGCTTCACAGCCACCGTCACCTTGTCACCGGGCTTCGCCTTATCAAACAGCACAATCGGCTCCAGATCGTCGCCAAGCGCCACGCGCCGCCCATTGAAATAGACAATCTCCGGCATCGGCCCATTCGCATACGCATTGAACTGGAACCAGATGCGCGAGCCGGTCAAGTCATAGCCATTCAGAGTGGCGGGAACCGTATACGTCTGCCGAAACCACACAGCCTCATTCGGCGCCTTGGAGTTATGCGCAATCGGCTTCCAATCGCTCTCGTTCAGATCCACAGCCTCGCCATGCGCCAGGTCGCCCGAATGTGTCTTCCATTCGCCATCCGGCAGCTCACGCAGCAAGGTAAGCCGGGTAATCACATTCTTCGACTGCTCCGGCAGATTCCCCGCAACGCGATTTACCTCAGCCGCAACCCGCGCAGCCTCCACCACAGTCTGCGCAGACACAGAAGCAGCAGCCATCAGAGCCGCAATCGCACAACCCAATACCAACCCACCAACCGGCTTAGCCCAATAACGCATGACACATCCTTCCCCCGACATAGTAAGGCATCAGGCGGCATCTAGCGTTAAGGGCACCTTCGAAAGGGACAGTTTCGAATTATGCATCGAGGCGCCGGTTAGGCAGGAATTCAAACCGTGGCAGTCAAAAAAAGTTCCCCCTTCGCAATCTCTCGCAAAGGGGGAACTTGTACTGAAGCAGGGTCAAGCCTAACGCGGCGAAGACGATCCGGTTAGAACCTGTTCGCTCCGCCGTGGCAGGTGCCCACGCCCTTGTCGCTGAAAGTAGCCGGACCTGTTGGCTGTGCAGGATCCTTCAACGCCGACTCATAATCCCACGCATAGCCGTTCTCATTCAGCGTCAATCCCATCACGCCCCAGAACTGCCCGGTTCCCGCTTCGAGATTCTCTGCGTTGAAGTTCACGTTGCCGCTGGGATCTTCCATGTTTGTTTCGTTTGCGCCGGACGTCACAGTGGCTGTGACGACTGGATCGAGTGTCTCGCCGCCGGTACCCACGACAAATTCGCGAATGCCTTTCTTTGGATCGGATTTTCCGGAGGGGTCAAGCGGGCGGTAGCGGCCATAGAGGTGGTCATGTCCGTTCAGCACCAGGTCGGCATTGTATTGATAGAGCAGTTGCCAAAAGGCCACAGCGGTCGGGCCCTCGGGTACGGCGATGCCGTTCGTAGGGCTGAATACGGGCTGGTGCCAGTAGGCCAGTGTGCACGCGGAGTGATTCGCCTCAAGATCCTTTTTCAGCCATTCAAGTTCGGCGGCAAACCAGGAGCCGGAGTTCGAGCAACCGCCCGGCTGCGTCTCGCACTCGATATTGAGCGAGATAAGATGCCACGCGCCCAGGTTGTAGGAATACCAGCCATCTCCCACGCCAATGGGGCCACCTGACTCGTTGGTTCCCAGTCCACCCGTCTGCTCAAAGTGCCCCGCCTGTCCATCGGAATACGGCACGGGCTGCGTGAATGTGCCGGCGGTTTCAGGGTTGCCGGA
>NZ_JBEKYX010000127.1:0-9962 GCF_049510455.1 Occallatibacter sp.
AAGACCTTGCGGATCTGCGGCTCCAGCCGTCCCATGTCACCATCAATCCATAACTGCGCTCCATTGATGAAGTGCGACCACTTCTCGTTTTCCTTCAGCGCACTATCGGCATAAAGAATGCTCTGCGAGAGCGCGCCAAAGACCATCGGCGCAGGCGGCAGCGCGGGGTCTGCATATTTCGCATCGCGAGCCACGCCCACAATCTCAAAACTGTCGCTGTTGGCCGGCAGATTAAAGCCGAAGTGGCGGCCAATGGCATCGCCGTCCGGAAAAAACCTACGCACAAAGGCCTCGTTCACCACGGCAACATGCTGCGTATCTTCGCGGTCAGAGAGCAGAATGCCGCGTCCTTTCACAAGCGGCTGGCCGATAGTGGCAAAGTAATCCGGGCCCACACGATCGTAGTCCACACTGTGCGCGCTATCGCTTGGCGGCACGCCCTCCCCAGGCTTCAGCACATAGGCTTCCCAGTGTCCATCCATCGGGCTGTCCAGGGCCACGCTCGCGCTGCGAACTCCACGCAAAGCCTCAAGCCGTATCTTCAGCTCGCGATACATCCTGTCGAGATCGGCAACCGTATATTTCGCCAGCGGCGGCTCAACAGTCACAATCTCGCGATTCTCCGCATGAAAGCCAAAATCCTGGTGGCGCAGGTTAGAGATGCTATGCGAAAGCATGCCAGCCACGGCCACCAGCACCAACGAAACAGCCGTCTGCACAACGACCATCGTCTTCTGTGGCAACCCCGCGCTTCCTCTCATCGTGCGGTTTGCTCCGCGCATTGAAACCATCGGGTCTGTGCGTGAAGCCAGCCACGCCGGCGCCATCCCTGCAATCAAGCCTGTAACAATCGATAGCGCCAGGCAAAATCCCAGCACCGGAAGCGACGGCGAAATATGCACCGGAGCCACCACGGCATACCGAAATGCCAGCCGCACAATCAAGCCCGCTCCCGCCCACGCAACCACCACGCCCAGCACACCGCCCATCACTGACAGCAGCATGCTTTCAAGAAACGATTGCTGCAGAATCCGCCTCGTAGACGCTCCCAGCGCACGCTGCAATGCCGTCTGCGGACTTCGCGTCATGCCTCGAGCCAGCAGGAGATTTGCCACATTCGCGCAGCCAATCAGCAGCACCGCGGCGCAGATGCCGAAAAGGATATACAAGCTGCTGCGATAGGAATCGCGCATCTCGCCAATGCCCTGTCCGCCGGGACCCAGGCGAATCACCTGCCGCGAAAGCTCGTCTTTCAGTTGCGTCTCGAACTGCGGTGCCATTGCGCCCTCGCCGGTAAGCCAGTGCTGCAGGTGAGCCGTCAACCGTTCCGCTACACCGGCCGTTGTCGCGCCCGGCTTCAGCCGGCCTATCAGCCGCAGCCATGCCATCGAGGGCACATCGCAGTAGGGAGCCTCGGCATCCGTCAGGTAATCCACTGAGAGCGGAACCCACAGGTCCATGGGATTGCTACTGAGCGTCTCGCCGAAAAATCCTGGCGGCGCTACGCCAACGACGGTGAAAGAAAATGTCTCAATCTGAAAGGTCGCCCCAATGATCTTCGGATCGCCGCCATAGACGTTCTTCCACGTGCGATAGCTCATCACAGCCACTGGCGGAGCACCGCGCCTGTCGTCCTCCGGCCTGAGCATGCGTCCGGCAATCGCATTCACGCCCAGCGTCTGAAAGTAGTTGCCGCTCACATACTCGCCCATCAGCGCGCGCGCCTGCGCCCGGTCCATGTCTGTGCCGTAGCGTACGCTCAGCACACCGGGCTGTGCTTGGAAGGCGGCAACCTCATCAAACTCCGGTCGCGCGGCCACAGCAAGCTGCTTGTAGAGCTTATACGAATAAAGATCCCAGTCTCCCTCCGGGCTGTTCATCAGGCAGCAAGCCTTGCCAATGCCAATCTGGTAAAGCCGCGATGGATCCGTCACCGGCAGCGACTTCAGCATGACCGCATCAATCAGCGAGAAAATCGCCGTGCATGCGCCAATGCCCAGCGCAAGCGTCAACACAACGGTTGCCGTAAACATCGGCGCAAGTTTCAACTGCCGCACAGCATGGCGAAGATCGAGCAGGACTGTCATTGCAAGAACTTTACACGTATGGCTGGCATCAACCCCACCGCCGGCTACATCCGCATCAGCGCCCAGGGCGTAGTACAGGACGGATGGCACGTCTTTTAGCGCCCCATCTTCACCCGCGCATCAGCGCATTCTGCAAAAAGAAATACGCCGCCGTAAGCAGACCAATCGAAGCCACCGTCCAGCGCATCACGCGCTGGTTCACGCGCGGGCTCAGGTGTGCGGCCAGATATCCGCCCACTGCGGCCAGCACTGCCATCTCCAGGCAGAAGCGCCACTCCACGCGCCCCGCCAGCATGAACGTCACTGCGGGAATGCCAATCGAAACCACCGCCGTCAGCACCTTCAGCGCATTCATTTCGTGAATATCGTGTACGCCGCAAATCCCAAACAGCGCCATCACCAGAAATCCCCCGCCCGCGCCAAAGTAGCCCACATACACGCTCACCACCACCATGCCGATGATCAGCGCTACGTCATACCGCTTGCCGCCCGAGCGCGTCGCAAGCCATTTGCCCAGCGGCATGCTGGCGATAAACATCCCTGCGGCAAACAACAGCAGCCACGGCAGCAGCTCCCTGAACCAGTGGTTCGATGTAATCAGCAACAGCCTGCCGCCGATCCAGCCGCCCAGCCCGCTCGCCAGCGCAATCGGAGCCATCTTCCAGCCGTAAGCGAGCAAATGCCTGCGAAATGCCACCAGCGAAGTAAGCTGCCCAGGCCACAACGCCACAGTGTTCGTGGCCTGCACCGTAACCGCGCCCACCCCCGCGGCGCTGGAGGCGGAGAACAGCGCCGGCAGCGTGAGAAACGATCCCCCGCCCGCAATCGTATTCAGAGCTCCGGCAAAAAAAGATGCCACAGGCAGCCAGAGCCAGCGCACTACATCCGCAAAATGCAGGGACATATCTATTCACCGTAGCCGCAGCTTCATAAAGATGGGATGGAGGACTCGCAATCCATGTCAACATCTCCCGCGCTCAAGGTGCTAAACTCCGGTGTGTAAGCCCATCCCGGAGTTGAAATCACGCAATGAGATCCCGTTTTTCGCTGCTTCCCGTTGCAGCCGCACTCGCCGTCACCCTCCCCGCACAGGCACCAACCGCACCCAAGCCCGCTACGCCTGCCACCCATGCCTCCACCACCACGGCCGCCAGCGCCGCTAAGCTGCCTCCCGGCGTGCTACCCGCGCACGGAATCATGAAAACCACCCTCGCGCTCAAGTATCAGGACATCAAGCTCGGCACCGGCCCACTCGGCCAGGAAAAGCAAATGTGGCATGTCAAATACAAGGGTTGGCGCGCTGCCGATGGCGTAGTCTTTGACGCGTGGGATCAGCACCCGCAGCCAGTCATCGGCCCGGACGGCAAGCCCGTCATGGGGCCGGACAATAAGCCCAAGATGGGTGACCCCCAGCCGCTGGAGTTTCCGCACGCCGTTGGCCGCATGATTCCCGGCTTTGACCTCGCCGTGGATGGCATGCACGTCGGCGGCAAGCGCCGCATCTTCATCCCCTGGGCATTGGCCTACGGCTATCGCGCCATGCCTGATCGCGGCCCTGACCACCCCGGCATTCCCGCCAAGTCTGATCTCGTCTTTGATGTCGAGCTCGTCAGCGTATCGGATATGCCTGCACCACCGCCCGCACCCGCGCCGCGTCCCGGCGGAATGATCCCCGGCGCACCCGGAGCAGCACCAAGGCCTGGCCAGCCTCCGCTTCCCAGCACTCCCGGTCAACCCGCTGCGCCCGGCCAGCCTTCAGCCCCGGCAACCGCGCCTTCCACTGCAACGCCGCCACCAGCAACAACAACTCCGGCGCCTCAACCCAAGCCCACACCCCCACCGCCGTCGAAGTAATCTATCCTGCTCCATCCCACCCTTGCGAAAGAAAAAATCGCAAGGGTGGAAATATATACAGTCATTGCCGTTTATCTATAACCCTGAACCCTGATCCCTGTTCCCTAATCCCTGCATTTCCGGCGTAGCCTCCAGCAACTGCCGCGTATACGCCTCCCGCGGCGCCGCACAAAGAGCATCAGCCTCGCCCGTCTCCACCAGCCGCCCGCGCTCCATCACTGCAATCCGCGTGCTCAGGTAACGCACCAGCGGCATCGAATGCGAAATAAACAGATACGTCAGCCCATGCTCGCGCTGCAACGTCCGCAGCAAGTTCACAATCTGCGCGCCGACCGAGACATCCAGCGCCGACACCGGCTCATCCAGGATCAGCAGCTTTGGTCGCAGCATCAGCGCCCGCGCAATGTTGATTCTCTGCCGCTGCCCGCCAGAGAACTCATGCGGATACCGTCCCAGCGCACTCTCATCCATCCCCACCTGTTTCAGCAGAATCACGGCCTCGGCCTGCCGCGCATTCGGCCCCATGCTCGGCTTATGAATCGCAAATGGCTCCGTCACAATCTCCAGCACCTGCATCCGCGGATTCAGCGCCGCATACGGGTCCTGAAAAACCGGCTGCATCTGGAGCCGCAGGCTCTTTAACTCTTTGGATGAAGCCTCCGTCAGATCCACTCCATCCACCCGAACCATCCCGCTAGTCGGCCTCACCAGCCCCAGGATCATCCGCGCCACGGTCGTCTTGCCCGAACCCGATTCGCCTACCAGCCCCAGCGTCTCGCCCGCCTCAATCTCGAGCGACACATCATCCACCACCACGCGCTCCTCCGCGCGCAGCCCGGCATATCGCACATAGCTCTTAGTTACCGACCGCACCTCAACCAGCGCCATGACCCGATACTAAACGCTCCAGAATTCAGATTGCCCATCATCTTTCGCGAGTTCCGCCACAACATCCGGGTGCCCCAGGTCCTTGCAGTTAAGGACCTGGGATGGCACTCCCGCCCCCTTAATCTTCGCAACATAGCACGACTGGCAGTGCAGGGCTTTAGCCCCTGTTGAAACTCAGCCACCGAGTACAGACAACTAAATCTCCCAACTCCGCTATAGTGTCGAAAAGACATCTTCCCCATTCCCAGAGGTTTTCAGTGACCTTCGACCGCCGCCGCTTTCTCACCGCCTCCACCCTCGCTGGCATCTCATCCACCCTCTTTCCCGGCGTGCTCTACACCCTCTCCATACAAGCGCAGGAAGCCTCAGGCACCGATCAATCCAAGCCGCCAGTCATTACCCCGGAGATGATCGACCAGGCCGCCATCCTCGCCGGCATCGGCCCCTTCACCGCCGAACAGAAGCAGATGATGATCGACTCGCTAATCGACGTAAACGGGTCAATGAAAGCCATCCGCAAGCTCAATATCCCAAACTCCGTCGCACCGGCGTTCGTCTTTCATCCGCAGCCGGCGTGGAAGGCGGACCCGCAGACAATTCGTATTCCGGCCTATAGCGCGGGTGGGCCTCCGTTTAACAGGCTAGACGAATGGGCTCCTGACCCAAACGCAAGCGCACCCGCAAAAATAGAGGAACTAGCTTTTCGGACTGTGAGCGATCTAGCGAGCTTGATTCAAGCACGCAAGGTGACCTCAGTTCAGCTGACGAAGATGTATTTGGAACGCCTCAAGCGCTACGACTCCAAGCTCCACTTCGTCATCACGCTCCTCGAAGATCGCGCCCTCAAACAAGCCGCGCAGGCCGACGCCGAAATCGCCGCCGGAAAATATCGCGGCCCACTCCACGGCATCCCCTGGGGCGCAAAAGACCTCCTCGCCGTCAAAGGCTACCCCACCACCTGGGGCGCAGGCGGCTTCGAGCACCAGTCCTTCGATGAAGACGCCACCGTAGTCCAGCGCCTCGACGCAGCCGGAGCCATCCTCATTGCCAAGTTCACCCTCGGCGCGCTGGCCATGGGAGACAAATGGTTCGGCGGCCAGACGCGCAACCCATGGAACCCCAAACAAGGCTCCAGTGGCTCCTCCGCCGGTTCAGCTTCCGCCGTCTCCGCAGGCTGCGTCGGCTTCGCCATAGGCTCGGAAACTCTCGGTTCCATCGCATCCCCCTCCACCCGCTGCGGTGTCTCCGGCCTTCGACCCTCCTTCGGCCTCGTCCCACGAACAGGAGCTATGGCCCTCAGTTGGACCATGGACAAGCTAGGTCCCATCACCCGCTCCGCAGAAGACTGCGCCCTCGTCCTCAACGCCATCCACGGCCCCGACGGCAAAGACACCTCCGTCTTTCCCGCTCCGTTCTACTTGGAACCCGGCCTCGACCCGAAGACCCTCCGCATCGGCTACCTGAAATCCGCCTTCGACCCACCCAGGCCCTTCAAGCCGCAGGAACCCAAGCCCAACGAAACTCCCGAAGACAAAAAGAAACGCGAAGACCGCAACGCGAGCATGGCCACCAACCGCGCCCGCCGCGACTACGACGGCAAATACGACCTCGCCACCCTCGACAAGCTCCGCTCCATGGGCATCGACCTCATCCCCGTCGAGCTCCCCGATCTGCCTTACAACGCCATAACGCCCATGCTTGAAGCTGAAGCCGCCGCCGCCTTCGACGACCTCACCCGCTCCGGCCGCGACAAGCTCCTCACCGAGCAATCCGCCGGCGACTGGCCCAACACCTTCCGCATCGCCCGCTTCTACCCTGCAGTCGAATATGTCCAGGCCGCCCGCGCCCGCACACTCGCCTGCCAGCAGGTTTCAGCCCTCTTCGAAAAAGTCGACATCATCGTCGCTCCCACCAACGGCCTGCAGCTCGTCGCCACCAACCTCACCGGCCACCCCGCACTCATCGTGCCCAACGGCCTCCGCGCAGCCGACGCACCCCACCCACCCAAAGAAGACGACGGCGAAAACGACAACATCGGCGGCCCCAATACACCCGTCTCCATCACCTTCCTCGCCGGCCTCTACCACGACGCAAAACTAGCCGCCTTCGGCCACGCCTACCAGCAAGCCACCGGCTTCCACAAACTCCACCCCAAGCTCGACTAACCAGCTTCACGCGTATCGTGAAGCAATCACCGCCGTGCCCTACCCATTCGGCGTTCTTTGCCGAATGGGTGGGACAGCACTCCCGCCAATTCACCGGACAGCGTTCACACCGTCTCAGCCCAGACAAGCGACCCCGGCTCGGCCTTCTTCCCCACCACAGGCCAAAGATGAATCACTAGCCCAATCCCCACATTCACCCCGGCCACCAGCGTCATCCAGCCGTTCTCCCGGAAAAATCCCAGCGCCACAAGCGCAATCGCAAAATAGACATGGAACCATGCAGGCACCCAGACAGCCACGCCCGGCACCCTGCGCTGCGGCCCGCCCCGCCGATGCAGACTCCCCCAGCAAACCAGCCCCAGCAGGACCACAACTTCAATCGCCAGCCGCCGTCCCGATCCAATATGGACAGCATTCAGCCAATGAAAGAGGAAGTACTCCGTCACCAGCAACTCCACCTGTGCCGAAATCAGCGCCAGCACAGCAATCGCCGGAAACCGCCACATGCCCGTCTGCTTGAGTCCAGTTCGCTTGAAGATCGTGCGCTCGTACAGCCTGCTGAAAAACGAGTAAAAGAAAACCACTGAAATCCACCCGACAAAATTGCCATAGGGAATCCCGAACCACTCCGCCTTCAACGGGTCCAGCCCGGTTCCGGTCCAGTCCCAGTGCCACATGTGCATCCGGTAGGCAATCACATCCATGGTCAGATCCAGATTCAGCGCCAGTACGGTATCAAGCGCCGCCGCGGCCACCCAGGGCAACCGCAGCCCGTCGGAAAACAATCGTGATGTATAAAGAATGATCCCCCACGCCAGGCCAATACTCACCGGAATATCCATAGGCGCATGCCCCAGCATCAGCAGAAAGTGCCCGTAGGTGTAGCTGTGCGATGCCACCTCGAGATATTCCAGCACCAGCCCGAAACACATCCCGCCCAGCAGATACGAGATCGCGCCCCGTCCCCGCCTCCACGCATCCAGCAGGCACAAAACAAAGAGAAAGACAATGCAGCAATCGAAGAAGGGAAACGCCCACGACGGCGCCGGCCCGTAAGGAATTCCAGGATAGAGAGGCATGCGCCCATATTACACATGGAACAAATAATTTCTGACTGATAATATGGCCGCAAAAGAGTAAATTTTGACAAAAGAAATCACATCCGCCGCAATGGAAGGGCGCGGTCGCTATAACCGCAACTCACAAGTGCAGGCGGCGGGCCAGTCGCCCGCTGTGCCCATGCTGCAACGCGCGGCACAGGCCGTTTCGCTTCCGGATGCGCAGAGCCCCATCGTGATCGCGGACTATGGCTCGTCTCAGGGCCACAACGCCCTCGTTCCCATGTGCGCGGCGATTGACGCGCTGCGAGAACGGGCCGGACGCAACCAGGCAATCTCTGTCGTCCACGTGGACCTGCCCACAAACGACTTCACAGCGCTCTTTGAAACCCTGCGCACCGATCCTCAAACATATTTGAAGCCCGATTCGGCAGTCTTCGCCTCAGCCATTGGCAGATCGTTTTATGAACAAATTCTTCCGGCTGATTCCGTCACATTGGGCTGGAGTTCGTGGGCCGTGCAGTGGCTGAACCAGGTGCCATGCATCGTTCCCGACCAGGTACAAGTAGCCTTCAGTGCTGATCTGGCGGCCAAAGCCGCATTTCACCGTCAGGCGGCGGAAGACTGGCAGCAGTTTCTCCTTGCGCGCGGCAAGGAACTGCGCAACGGCGGAAGGCTCGTCGTACTCACCATGGCCGTCGATGAACAAGGCGAGTTTGGATACCGCGCCCTTTTGCAATCCATGTACGCATCTCTGCGGAAGATGGTCGAAAGCGGTTTCATAACGGAGCAAGAGCTGCTGCGGATGACAATTCCTACCGTGGGAAGAAGCCGTGAAGAGTTTCTCGCGCCCTTCGTGGCCAGCGGACACTTCGCCGGAATGCGGGTCGAAGAAGCGGAGATCTTTTCAGGCGAAGATCAAATCTGGTCGGATTTCCTACAGGATCGAGACGCCAAATCCTTTGGAGCCCGGTGGTCAGCCTTTTCGCGAGCCTCGGTCTTTCCCACGCTCACGTCTGCTCTAAAGCCGGACGGTAACCTCGGACGAGCAGCGGAGTTTATCGCGCAGCTTGAAACCATGACCGCGGCACGCTTGGCGGAGAATCCTGAGCCCTTGCTGATTCCGCTGGCCAGAATTCGCATGGTCCGGGAACGCTGATGGTGTACCCTCTGGCGTGCCGATCCATCGCGCACAAAATTTTCTAAAAATAGTTTGCACAAGATTAAGGGGTTTTATGCCTTAATAGAAGTAGCTCGAAAAATTTTATCCAGCCGAAGGCCCCGCCACCGCGGGGCCTTTCTGTTTTCAGGCACAAAAGGAGATCGCCATGTCCGCACCCCACAACCGTCCCTGCATCCACCAGGAAACCCGCAACACCGCCGTCCACCGCTGCTGCCAGGCCCGCAATCGCGCTCTCGCCGATTGCAAAAACCTCAAGCTTCTCGACTTCCAGGCAGCCGCGCTAGGCGCGGAAGCCTATCTCGCCGCCCTGCCGGAGCTGGCCTCCACACAGGACATCAGGGATTATGCGGCCTGCATCAATCACGGCATCGCTATCAGGGTCATCCCACCTTTTGAGGGCAATGCCATGCTCGGAACTGGCCGCCTGGTCCTCGACACCATCCGAACTGAGTTCAAAGCCAACGAATCCGCTCTCCGCACCGGCATCGCCCAGACGCGCCTCGACCGTGCCAACCCGCGCAAACAGCCCCAGTCCGCCGCGTAGAGAAAATTTTGGGAATTATACATATCGAATTCCCCTCTTCGTTTTTCTCTTCGCCAACTTGCCAACTCGCTAACACGCGAAGCGCGGCGAACCCGCTAAAGGAACAAGACCCAATGTTTAAGGCATCTCCAGAAGCGCAGTTTTGCGCCCCAGGACATCGAAGAAGTGATCCCTATAAATCCC
>NZ_JBEKYX010000128.1:0-9733 GCF_049510455.1 Occallatibacter sp.
CGATCCTCACTCCACCGGCAAGTGGCGCGTCAACGGCGCCGTGCAGAACTTCGACGAGTTCGGCAAAGCCTTCAGTTGCACCAAGGGCCAGCCCATGTACCCGGTCAACTCCTGCCGGGTCTGGTAAACCCAAAAACCTGATCCCGGAAACCCAGTCCCGGATTGCCGCAGCGCAGCGATCCGGGATTTTTTATGCACAATGCGGCGAGGCGGATATTCACCGGCAGCTTCCGCATCTCGCATTGCTGCCAGCGTTGACCTTTTTCAGGTGCATCCCGTCCAACCGCAAGTAGCTTTCCTCTCTGATTTTGTTACGGTTTCTAGATCGCGAGACCGTAAATTAGGCACAACGCACCCTCGGCTTTTACAATGCAGCAGGGACCCATCCCAACCCAGCGCTCCGCAGGGAACGACCACACTTGGCGCAGCACGCCTGACGAGCACGCCAGAGCAGGATGAAGGAATCGCATGAAGTTTAGGAAATTCGGCA
This sequence comes from Occallatibacter sp., assembly GCF_049510455.1. Lineage (GTDB taxonomy): Bacteria > Acidobacteriota > Terriglobia > Terriglobales > Acidobacteriaceae > Telmatobacter. The sequence continues at coordinate 491 of NZ_JBEKYX010000128.1, forward strand.
AGGCCCTCCTGATGGGCGCAGTTTCACTAGGCGCTATCCTCAGCGTTACGTCTTGCGTTGAGAGTTACACCGTTGGCTTTTTGTATGTAACCGGCACACAGTCCACAGGCACCAGCGGCAGCGCCGGCCAGGGCATCATCAGCGGCTTTAAAATCGACCACAACACCGGCAGACTGGCAACCATTAATGGCATGCCCCTCAGTTCCGGCGGCTCTTACCCCAGTCGTGCAGTGCTCCTCCTTAGCAGCCGCTTCCTCTATGTTCTCAACCAGGGTGGCTCTGACTGCACCACCAACGCCAGCGATCCCGCCTGCGCCGAGGCGAACATTGTGCAGTTTTCCGTCGCCGGTAACGGCGCCCTCGTCTCCCAGCAGACCTTCTATACGCAGGGCAAGAATCCCTTCCGAATCTTCGCCGATGCTACCGGCGGGCACATTTTCGTGCTCGACCACGACGCTCCGGACGATTCCTCCTGCGCCGCGGCGCTTGGAGCCGGCGTCACCACCTGCGGTGATATCACGGTCTTCAACGTGGATCCCACCACTGGCCGGCTCAGCCTCGTGCTCAATGCGCAGGTCACCGCTGCGAATGGTTCGCAGTTGACGTACTTCCCGGTGCCGGCCAACCCCATCGATGTCCTGCTCAGCTCCAACTTCGTCCTCACCCTCTCGGGAACCCCTGCCACCGGCGACTTCGTCTTCCCGTACGCCTATAACACCACCGGCCAGCTCACTCTGAGCCAGAACAGCATCCAGACGATTACCGCCTCGCAGGCCACCGCCATCCAGGCCGGCAACTCCTTCGTCTATATTCTGGATAACGAGCCGATCACCTATACGCCAGCCAACAGCAATACTCCTGTGACCGTGCCCTCGCAGATTCTGCCCTTTTCAGTAGGCTCAGGCGGCTCGCTGCAGGCACAGACCGGCGGCGCTGTGCCGGACGTGCCGGCACAGACCAATCCTCTCTTCCTTTTGGCTGAGAGCAAGGGTAAATGGGTGTATGTAGCCAACGCGGGTGACAATACCAACGCCACCGTCACCAATACGCAGAGCGGCATCGCGGGGTACGTCATTGACACCAGCAGCCGCCAGCTGACCACCATGTCCGGCAGCCCCTTCGGCTCCGGCGCCGGTCCTTCCTGCCTGGTGGAAGACCCCTCGGACCAGTTCCTTTATACGGCCAACTTTAATGACTCGTCGGTCACCGGCTCGGTTCTTGACCCGAACGTGGGCACGCTCAGCAGCCTGCCTGGATCGGCCAACAAGACCTATACGTTGAACGGTCCGGCCGCCTACTGCCTGATCAATGGTCGCACCAGCTAGCTCCATCCAGAGCGGGATGGACACAACGTCTTTCCCGCTCCGGGATTCCGTAAGGTGCGGAATCCATCCGATTTCAGAATTGAAGCTCCGTACACGCCGCAAGGCGCATTTCGGAGCTTCAATTCACAAACAGGGTATTGCAGGCCAAAACTGGCCAGCGGACGAAAGATGCGCATGAAGTTGAACAAATCGAGCCAATTGTTGCTGGCCTCTGCAGTGAGCCTGGCAACCGCCGGCTTCCTCTCCGCCTGCGCCACGCTCACGACAGATTTTGTTTTTGTCTCCAGCGCCAAGGCGGCCGGCACCAACAACTACGGCGAAATTAACGTCTTCGAGATTAACTCGGAATCAGGCGTCATGCGCCAGATTCCCACCTCGCCCTTCCCTTCCGGCGGCCGTAACCCCGTCGCCGAAGCCGTCTCCTCCGATCACGCCAATCTCTATGTCGTCAACCGCGACGACAATACCATCGTCCAGTTCATCATCGGCAATGACGGCAAGGTTTACCCGCAGAACACCGTGAACACGCCTGGTATCTTCCCCATCGCCACCGCCATCGCGGGCACCAACCTTTTTGTCGCGGATACATACCAGCCATTGCCCAGTTGCTCCACTGCCTCGCCCTGCACTGGCTCCATCGCTATGTACCCGATCCAGGTCACCGATAACACTACCGCCGGAAGTACGAGTTCTACCCCTGTAAACGGCACGCTTGGCACGGCCGCGGTCAACGCAGCGTTGAGCACCAGCTACTGGCCGCTCACGCTTCCGTCGTCGCCAGGTGACATCATTCTGCCAACCGCAATTGCCGCTAACGGCAGTAATGCCTACGTCAGCGCATACGACACCACATCGGGCGTGGGTTACGTCTTCGCCTTCACAGTTGCCAACAGCGCACTTTCGCCGGTGAACAACGGCATCCCAGTCCCTGCCGGCATCTATCCTTCCGGCATTGCTTCGGACCCCACCGGCGCATACGTCTACGTCACGGATTCGAGCAGTAACGCCGTCTTCGGCTTTGCCGCAAGCTCCGGCAGCCTTACGCCGCTCTCCGGCAGCCCATATAAAGCCGGTAACCTGCCCTCAGCTGTAATTGTCGACGCCAAGGGGCTATATGCCTACGTTGCCAATAGTCAGGACTCGACCATAACCGCCTACACCCTCTCCGGCGGCGTCCTCACCAGCATCGGCACCTATACCACCAGCACGCAGCCCGTGGCCATCGGTATCGACCCCTCGCTCAACGAGTTCCTCTACACTGCCAATTTCCTCGGCAACTCGGTCTCGGGTTTCCAGGTTCAGGCCAATAGCGGCTCACTCGTCAACTCCAAGGGCACGCCCTTCACCGCCAGCGCCAACCCCACCGCCGTGGCCGCCATTCCACACGGAGCCACGTCCAAGCAGTAAGGTGCGCTCTGGAAATTCCTCCTTATGGACTTTTACAATCCATAAGGAACAACTGAAACAGATTGCCCGGGCATTTCTCACGGACGCCCGGAATAAAAGGAAGCGCATGAAGTTACGCAAACTCAGCCAGCTCGCACTGGCCTCCGGAATCGGACTGGCTGTGGCCGCTGCTCTTACCGCCTGCCAGCTCGTGACCGTTGACTATGTCTTTCTCGCCGGCTCCGCAGCAACCACCAGCGGCGGCGCCATCCAGACCTTTGCGGTCGACTCCGAGTCCGGCGCTCTGCGCTATGCCAACAACACCGGCAGCTCGCCCGTCGATTCCGGCGGCAGCTCACCCGCGGCCCTGGCCGTCGATGGCTCCTACACCAACCTCTACGTGGCCAATCAGGGCAACAACACCGTCGTGCATTTCACCATTGATGGCTCGGGCAATCTCACAAACTCCGATTCCATCACCCTTAGCGACACGCCCGTCGCGCTGGCCGTCGCTCCTTCCGGATCGGACCTCTTTGTCGCCTACGGAAGCAGCTCCGCCACGCTGGCAGAGTACTCGCTCTCCTCCGGCAAGATCGGCTCCGTCGTTGCGCAGCAGGCCCTCACCATTCCCGGTTACGAGGGCGACACCGTGCTGCCCACCGCCGTCACCGTCATGCAAAATGGCGCGGGCGTCTACGCCACCGTGTATGACCAGTCTGCTTACAACCCCGGTGGAACCACCACCAGCACAGCCAACCCTGGCTGGGTTTACGGCTTCGCCATCGGCTCCAGTGGCGGGCTTACAGCAGCAGCCAACAGCCCGTACAAGGCAGGCGTCAAGCCCTCAGGCCTCGTAGCCGATCCCGCCAACCGGTTCGTCTACATCGTGGATTACGCCTCCAATCAGATGGTCGGCTTCGGCATCTCCTCCGGAACCACTCTGAACTACCTGATCAGCGGCCCCTATAAGACCGGCAACCAGCCCTCGGCCGTCACCATCGACCCGCGCGGTAAATTCATCTACGTTGCCAACGCGCTCGACTCTACGGTTTCCTCTTATGCCATCAATCTGGCCAACGGTATTCCTTCCGCTACTGTCAGCACCACGGGCTCATCCAACACCTCCACTGATACGCAGCCGAATGCCATCGTCGTCGAGCCTGCCGAAGCGCGCTACGTTTACACCGCCAACACGCTCGGCAACTCGGTCTCCGGCTTCAGGCTCAACACGAATACCGGCGTCATCAGCCAGACTCAGGCCACTCCCTACCCGTCTGAGGAGAAACCCACAGCCCTGGTCGCCGTCCCGCACGGCAACCACTCCACTGCGATAGTTACGAACTAAACCAGCCCGGTAACTCGCAACTGCATTCATAGAAAAAAGCCCAGCCAACCGGCTGGGCTTTTCTTTTCCAGCCACTTGCTTTTTCGCATCCAGGTAAGCATCGATTGCCTTTTGTCGCGCCGAATCCGATCAGCCTGCCTTTGTTTTCCGATCCCTGTTACCTGATCCCCGCTCTCTGTTATGGTCAGTAAGACACATGACCCCTCCACCAGGAACCCGCGCGGATGCTCAAGAGATGGCGAATCCGAATTCTGCTTTTTCTCGCCGTGCTCGGCCCCGGGTTCATCACCGCAAACGTCGATAACGACTCCGGCGGCATCTTCACTTACTCCCAGGCAGGCGCGCAGTACGGCTACAGCCTTCTCTGGACCATCCTTCCCATCACCATCGCCTTGATTGTCGTGCAGGAGATGTGCGCCCGCATGGGCGTCGTCACCGGCAAGGGCCTCAGCGACCTTATCCGCGAGGAATTCGGCCTGCGCCTCACCTTTGTCCTCATGGTGGCGCTGGTCTTCGTCAACTACACCAACGTGGTCACGGAGTTCATCGGCATCGCCGGCTCGCTGCACCTCTTCCACGTCACCAAGTTCATCTCCGTGCCGCTCTGCGCCCTGCTCGTCTGGTTCATGGTCGTTCGCGGCGACTACAAAAGCACGGAAAAAATCTTCCTCATCGCCTCCGTCGTCTACATCGCCTACATCTTCACCGGCGTGCTTTCGCAACCCAGTTGGCATGACGCCCTTCTCGCCACCGTGCGGATGCCGAAAGAATCCGTCTGGCGCAATAAAGACTACGTCTACATGGCCATCGGCATCGTCGGCACCACCATCGCTCCGTGGATGCAGTTCTACCTGCAATCTTCGGTCGTCGAAAAAGGCATCCGCGTCAAGGATTACGCCGCCTCGCGCCTCGACGTCATCGTGGGCAGCTTCTTCACCGATCTGGTAGCCTGGTTCATCATCGTGGCCTGCGCCGCCACGCTCTTTGTCCACGGCATGGGAGAGATCAAGGTCGCATCGGACGCCGCAGAAGCCATGCGGCCCCTCGCCGGCGACTACGCCTTCGTCCTTTTCGCCTTCGGCCTCTTCAACGCCTCGCTCTTCGCCGCATCCATCCTGCCGCTCTCCACGGCCTACACCGTCTGCGAAGGCCTCGGCCTCGAATCCGGCGTCGACAAATCCTTCCGCCAGGCGCCTTTCTTCTATTGGCTCTACACGCTGCTCATCGCCGGCGGAGCCATCACCGTGCTGCTGCTGCCGGACGCCACACTGATCCAGTTCTCAGTGGCCTCGCAGGTCCTCAACGGCATCCTGCTCCCCGTCATCATTATCCTCATGCTGCTGCTCATCAACCGGTCAGACCTTATGGGCAATTACAAAAACTCCCGCCTCTGGAATCTGATCGCATGGGCAACCAGCATCGTCGTCGTCGGCCTGACGCTCGTCATGCTCTGGGGAATGATCCCCGGCCATTAGGCAGTGTCTGACGAATCGCCCCCGACTTGTTTTGTATCAGGGCAAGACTGGTAGGGCAGGGCTTTAGCCCTGCCGAAAATGACCGAAAAACGGTGGGGCTTTAGCCCCTGAGGGATGCTTTTAGCAGTGGAATGCACTCGAAGAGATTCGTCAGCCACTGCCTAAAGCCTGCTGGCCGTAGCAGCAGTGGCTTCAACAGAAGTCTTCCGGCGCAGAACAACAGCAGAGATAAGAGTGATAAGCAGCCCGACTGGCAGGGGCTCCATGAACGTATAGGCCATATTGATCACGGGGTTCTGGTAATCCTGCTGCGAGCGCTGTATTTTAGCCACCTTCGCGGCTACGGTAGCGGGGTCAAGTCCCGAGGTCTGGACCGCATGAATCTGCGCGGCAAAATAGCCGTCCATAAAGTGCGGTATGAAGTTGAAGTAGAGAATCTCCCACGTGGCCACGTAGCAGACGCAGGTGATAAGGGTAATCAGGATGCCGCAGGCAAAGGCGCGGCCAAAAGAGATTTGGCCGGCGAGGGTGTTGTCGCGGTAGCTGCGGATGCCAAAGTAGACAAGCAAAAACGACGCCACCATGGTGATGTAGCCGAGAACCAGGCTGTGGCCGGAACCAATCTTGTTCATGAGCAGAACATTGCCGTCCATAAGGACGGAGATGACCAGCCCGGCGATGAGGCCGAAAGTCAGAACGGTTTTCTTCATGTAAAGCTCCTGATGCAACTGAGGATGGAGTCACCATGCAGTGAAACGTGGTCGAATGTCGTCATACTTTCGCATGATTTTGAGGAATTAACCAGAAATAGTGCTTTTGGATGACGCGGTTACGGCAGCAGACCCAGCTCCTTGCCGCGCAAAACGGCCTGGGTACGGCGCGCAGCCCCAAGCTTGTCGAAAGCGCGGGCACAGTGCGTCTTCACGGTGTTTTCGGAAACGAAAAGCTGCGTGGCGATCTCGCGATTGCTCAAGCCGCGGGCAACCAGGGTGAGAATTTCGAGTTCGCGCGCCGTGATGCCAAGGCTCTGTTGCCGGGCCGTATCAGGAGCGAAGGGAGCCGCATCGGAAGCGAGTGGGGCGGCCGCCTCCGCAGCAACAAGCACTTCCCTCACCACCACCGTTTCGCGAATCGTTTCGCGTCCGCGCGTAATGCGAAGGCCGAGCCAGATGCCGAAAGCCGCGAAGAGAATCGCAACGAGCGCCCCGTAAAGCTCAACGGAGTGCTCGATAACGACAAAGCGATATTCCGTGTACTGGAGAATAGCGATGAGCAGCCCACCGACAAGACCGAAGATGAGAACGTGGCGCTTCATGATGGGGTTCTGAAAAAGTATATCCCCGCTCTGTACAGTGTTCCTGAATGCTCATTCATGCCATGATCCTGGTTCCCGCACCGAGGCTATGAGCTATGGTAAGCTTCCTCGTCGGGGAGACCTTACTATATGTCTCGCACACTGGTTTGCTGCATAACCTTGATAAGTCTTGCCGGGGCGTTGCTCGCACAAACTGCGGTGTCTGACGCTAACACCCAGGCGTCCAGGCTGCAAATCAACAGCCGCGCCGTTCTTGTGGATGTGATCGTGACCGATTCAGCGGGCAACCCGGTGACCGGGCTCCCAAAATCAGCCTTTACAGTGATGGAGCAAAGCAAGCCGCAAGCCGTCTCGTTCTTTGAGGAGAACGGCCCCGCCCATCTCGCCCAGACGGCTGAGATGCCCAAACTTCCTCCTGACGTGTTTACCAACTTCTCGCCGTTTCCGCAGCCGCCTACGGTGAATGTGCTGCTGCTGGATTCCTTGAACACAGGCATGGAAAGCCAGAGCGATGTGCACAACCAGATGATGAAGTTCCTCAAGAGCGCGAAGCCGGGAACGCGATCTGCGATTTTTGCAATGGGGCAGTCACTGCGCTTTATTCAGGGATTCAACGACGATCCGGCGGTGCTGGCCACCGCACTCGACAACAGGAAGAGCAATGAGGTGGAAACCTCAACGCTGATGAATGATAAGGAAGAAACCGCTGCCGAGCAGAGCTTATCTCGGATGACGGACCAGGCAGGGGCCGGCAGTCTGCAACAATTCTTCGGAGAGATCAATTCCACGAAAACCGACGCCCGGATGTTGATCACGCTGGCCAACCTGCAACGCCTGGCAGCTTTTCTCAATGGCTTTCCCGGACGGAAAAACATCCTCTGGTTCGTAGAAAAACCGCCAGCTGTCTTCCGGCCCGGAGGAACAACGGGCAATCCGGCCATCGACGATGAACTCAAGAAAACACTCGCCATGCTTGCGACGGCACGCGCAGCAATTTATCCCGTATATGCGAATGGAATCGTCAATTACAACCTCTATACAGCGGAAAACAACCTGTCTCAGTCCTACACAAAGACCTCACAGGTTACCGGCAGCAGCAGTGTGCTCTCGGCCTCGATGAATAGCGACGACGGGAATCGCATCACCGACCAGCTCAATGCGCAGCTCATGGCCGATCAATCGGGCGGACGGGCATTCGTCACCAACGGGATCTCCGACCTGATCGACAAGGTCACAGCCGACAGCAGCCATTTCTATACGCTTTCCTACACGCCGGCCAACGCGAAGATGGACGGAAGCTTTCGGAAGATCGAGGTCACCGTCACAGGAGGAAAGTACAACCTTTCCTATCGTCGCGGCTACTTTGCCGTGGATACGCGCCAACCCGGCAGCGCAATCAGCATTCGGAACGAAAAATCCCAGAAGCCAGCCGCACAGAACTCCGAAGCGGTCAATCCATTGCTGCCCTACATGGACCTGGGAATGCCGCAAAGCGAGCAGATTCTCTATGAGGTTCGCATCTCTCCTGTAGCGGCAAACGGCAACGAGCCCGCGGATAAAAAGGACAAGAACGAATACAAAGTCGACTTCGCCGTCGATCTGAAGGATCTGCGGCTAACTCCCGGCGCGGACGGTATACAAAACTGCGCTCTGAACGTTTCTCTAGTTGTATACGACCGCTTGCGGAACATCATCAGCCACGAAGACCATCTGGTGAACCTGAACATCACACCGGATATGTACCAGGCATTCCAGCAGACAGGTGTTCAGTTGCATGCGCAGCTCGCAGTGCCTGCCAAAGGTCAGTACTGGCTGCGCACAGGCGTCTATCACCAGGCATCGCATAAAGCCGGGACGATGGAAGTCGCGCTAAGTTCCGTGGTTCCGTTACAGGTCTCGGCAAAGTAACAAAAAACTGCTGAGCTGCCTCTTACGTAGAAGCCAGCCTTACAGCAGCTTTCCCTGCGCCAGATCCCTTACCAGCCCGCGATCCGCGGGGAGAAAATCATAAGTCGGCAGGTCTTCCAACTTCGCCCAGACCAGCTGCGCAAAGATCCGGTTCGTAATCTCATTCGTAAATTCGCGCACCGCAAAGAACTGCAGGTCAACCGCGCCGCCATTGCGGTAGTTATGCCGAATATGCGTCACCGGCGGCCCAATCGTCGCCCGGATGCCAAGCTCCTCATCCAGTTCGCGCGCCAGCGCTTCTTCCGCACTCTCGCCCGGCTCAATTTTGCCGCCTGGAAACTCCCACTGGAGCGCCATAGGCTGGTCAGGCCGCCTCTGGCAGATCAGAACCTCACCCCCCCGCATAATCAGTGCCGCAACCACAAAGCGCAAAGCCGGGGACGATGACCGCGAGCCGGAGGAATCTTGCTGAACGTTCTCCACGGCTTC
>NZ_JBEKYX010000129.1:0-10363 GCF_049510455.1 Occallatibacter sp.
ATGCTTTACTCAGAATCAGCAGGAGAAAAAGCCACGGCCCGAACCCAAAAAGGATTCGGGCCGTAGCTCTTTCAAGGCAGCCGCGAAATTTTTTTTTCGAGGGTGTCCCCTCAAAAGTAACCGTTCATGATAATCAATTAGTAAACACCGTAAATCAACGGTAAATTACACAAAAACAATCACATAGCGGCATAATTTCCCACTCTTCAAAAAACAGCCCTGCAGGGAAAACAAAAAGCGAAAGTTACTCCTGAAAAATCCTCAAACGCTGCCGCCGAAGCCGCAACATCTAGCTCTCTGATTCCTTACGAGAGCGCAGAATCGATGCGTGGGGTTACGGCGAGCTGGACGAGCTGAGCGGGTGCAATGCCGGGAACGGCATCGACGGGATAACCAAGGCGTTTCCATGCATCGTAGCCGCCTTTGAGAGGGCGGACGCGTTCAATGCCGAACTTCTGGAGCTCTAGCGCGGTTTTGGCGGCAGTGATTTCGCCAGGGCAGGCGCAGAAGACAACAACATCGGTGTCGCGGGGGACATCGGCAGCCCAATGGCGCACAGCGTTGGCGGCTACTGAGCGCGCGCCAGGCAAGGTGAAGGGGTCTTCGGCAAGTTCGAGGGGATGGCGGAGATCCACGATGTAGACGGGCTCGCCAGAGTCGATGTGCAGCTTGAGCTCTTCGGGGTCAAGACGCGAGGCGGCGAGGCGGCGAAGCGTGCGATGACGACGCCAGAGACGAAAAAGAAAGAAGCCAATGACGCCGGTGATGAGCAGCGCTCCGGAAAAACGTCCGGCGGTATCGAGAAGGCCAGGGTTGCGCTTGAGAGCATCGCCGAAGAGCCTGCCGCAGACTAGAAGCGTCCCAATCCATATCGTCGAACCCAGGGAGTCAAGGGCAAGAAACTCGATGTAGCGCATGCTGCTGCGACCGGCGAGAGGCGACATAACGGTTGCCACTCCAGGCACAAATTTGCCGAAGACGATCGTAAGCTGGCGGCGGCCGCCGAGGGAGTTTTCTGTTTTGCGTACGCAGACCATAGGTTCGAGCGAAAACCTGCAGAGGAGACGGACAACGCCCTGGCCGTAGCGGCGGCCAATGAAGAACCATGTGCTGTCGGCGACGGCGCAGGCGGTCAGGCCGGCGAGGAGAACTAGCCAGAAATTGAGCTCATGCTGCGTGGAGAGCGCTCCAGCAGCGAGCAGCACTGGGGCGGCGGGCAGGGGGATGCCAATCTGTTCGGTAAGAACCCACGCGAACAGCACCGCATAGCCGTAGACGTGCAGAATGTGAAGGGGCAGCTCCATGAACCGGTCAGAAAACCTCACAAAGAATTGGACTACAACTCAAACTGCAAAGCAATGATTCTCTTTTCAGCTATATGATGAAGTCGCTTGCCTATTCGATGAGCAGTAAGTGAATTGGGTTCATCGGGAGTTCCACACAAAGAATAAGGCCACCGCGCAGGTGGCCTTTGTTGAAATATGCGAATTCTCTATTGGTTGGCGGCTTCCGGCACGGGCTGGGCAACGGAGGCGTCTGCCTGTACACCTTTGGCAACGAAGTAGTTGTGATCCCACAGGGCGCGATAGAACGCTCCAGTAAGCTCCGCGGCGCGTGGACCGAAGGTAGGCCGTCCGCCTTCGAGAAGGAAAACCGTAACCAGGCCGCCCTGCGGAGTCTGCGAAAAGGATGCAAACCAGCCGAGGCGCGTGCCCAGGTTGGAGCAAGTGCCTGTTTTGCCGAAGACGGGCAGTTCCGTAAAGCTGGTGCGCAGGCGCCGGGCGGTTCCGTACTCGACGGCTCCGGACATGCCTTCTTCAAGCTCCGGAATGAACTTCGCGATGTCAAGCTGGCGTTTGATGCGGGGAGCAAACGCGGCAACATCTTCCGGCGTGGTGGGATGCTGAAGATAGTAGAGCGTGCCGCCGTTTGCAAGAGCGGCGACATAGGCGCCGAGCTGGAGCGGGGTCAGCGAAACACCCTGGCCGAAGCTGCACATGCGGCCAACGCCGCCTTCCGACTCTGGAAGAGGCTGATCTGGGTAAGAACCAAGCTGTTCGCCTGGAATGTTGAAGCCGGCCAGTTCGCCAAGACCGAACTCGCGGGCATAGTGCTCGACGCGCTCAAAACCGAGCTGGCGGCCAAGGGCCTCAAAGTAGAGGTTGTTGCTTTTGGCCAGCGCCTGGGTCATGTTCATGCGGAAGCCGGCGAGCTGGACCATGGTATCGCGGGTAACGATGCCCTCGGAGAGCGCGGCCATGCCTACGGTGATCTTGATGGTGGAACAGGGCTCGGCCCCAGGCGAAAGGGCGAGCTTCTGGTTGACCATGGCGAGGATGCGGCCGCTGGCGGGATTGATGACGACGGCTGTGCCATTCATGCCGCCGAGGGCGTCAATGGCAGCCTGACGGACAACGGGATCCTCGCCGGTAGTGACATCGGCTGCAAAAATATCGGAGGTGGCGAAGGAGTTGCCGGTAAAGCGCTCGTAGACGCGATGGGTGGAACGAAGGCTGGCGGTGCGAAGTGCAACACTGCCATGCGCGGAACGAACTGCAGTATGAGCAGAGGCCCTGGCGGCAGGATGCGCGGCAGCGGCCGGAGCATGGGTAGCTGTTGTGGCGGCATGATGCGCTGTACTATGTGGCTCGACGAGATGAGGTGTCTTGCTATGGTGCAGCGTATGCGGGGTGTTGAGCGCAAGCGCGGCAGTCGCGCCGTATGCTGCAAAACCCAGAAACAACGTGGCTTGAGAAATCCTCATCCGGAGCAACCTCTGCGGAAAATCGAGTTCCGAACCATCCAGCGCTGCTCGCATGCGCGGGCTTGTTACAACTATCGGCTTTTCAGCGGACTATTTTCATAGCCGGCTGCAAAAAGCTTTTAGCTCTACTGCCAAATAGTGCGTCGGCAGCGCCAAACGTTCCCAAAACAACACACTCAGCGTGTAGCAAGTTGTCTGAAATGCATACAGCAAAACGGACAGTTGGCGCGAGGGCTTTCAGTTCTCTTGCGTTTCTCTTGCTCTAGCACTCAAAACGAATCAATTGACTGGATAGAAGCACTATACAGTGCGATGGCTTCCATGCAAGCCTGAAAATTGACTAAAACGCGCCGAAGTTCCCTGAAAAGCATGACCTGCGCGTTCTGTGCCAGTCGAGCAATCTGTGACCGGAAGATCATTCAGGCGCTCTTCCCATTATGGGATATAAACCGATTTTTTACCACTTGTTGCGGTCACAAAAGTTGTCTGCGCCACCGCTAAAAGAGAGGCGAGCGGCGCATGAATGTGGGAACCTCGAGATCTCGATCACGGTCCGCGTTTTCTTCAAAAAGCGCGCCGCTTGGCAGCGGACGGCGCTCTTCCAGAGATGAGGGGTAGCTCAATCCGTTCTCGCCGGCCGGCGAAGTGTACTGCTGAGCCATTTCAGCAAATTTAGGCGCGACAACGACCGGCTCAGCGAATGCAACCTCGTCCCCGTGCATGGAGATTGCAGGCTCGGCTTCATGCGTTGCTTGGACCGCTCCCGGCATACGCAGGACGGGCACGAGATCTTCTTCCTCATCCTCACTCATGAAGCGCGGGCGCGGCTCGGGAACATGAGCGTGGGCCATGACCAGCTCCGGCTCCGGTTCAGAAACCGGAACAGGCTCGGCAGTGGGTGCGGCCTTTCCGGCGCGTGCGGCTGTCACCGGGGCAGACTCACGAAGCCAGTTGTCAGGCGCGACTACGGGCACGGAAAGGATGGGAGTTTCATCGACGCTCAACATGCGGGCGCGGCGCTCGGGCATCTGGTCCTTGAAGCCTGTGGCGATCACGGTGATCTTTACTTCATCGCCCATACGCTCGTCGAGGACTGCGCCGAAGATGATGTTTGCATCTTCATGCGCGGAAGATTCGATCAACGAGGAAGCCGCGTTGACTTCCGAGAGCTTCAAGGCGCTCGATCCGGTGATGTTGATGAGGATGCCACGCGCACCGTCAATGGCCCCCTGCTCAAGCATCGGCGATGCCATGGCGGCCTGCGCGGCTTCCACTGCGCGGTTTTCACCGGAGCGGACGGCGGTGCCCATGACAGCATGGCCCATGCCGGCCATGGTGGTCTTTACGTCGGCAAAGTCGCGATTGATGATGCCGGGGATCGTGATGATGTCGGAGATGCCTTGAACACCCTGGCGAAGGACATCGTCGGCAATGCGGAAGCTCTCGAAGAAGCCGGCGTCTTTGGCGACGGCGAGAAGCTTCTCGTTGGGGATGACGATCATGGTGTCGACGCTCTCCAGCAGCTCCTTGAGGCCGCGCTCGGCCTGCTGGAGGCGGCGCTTGCCTTCAAAGCCGAAGGGCTGGGTGATGACGGCGACGGTGAGGATACCCATCTCGCTGGCGAGCGAGGCGATAACGGGAGCCGCGCCTGTGCCGGTGCCGCCGCCAAGGCCCGCTGTGACGAAGACCATGTCCGCGCCTTCGAGGGCCTCAATGATCTTTTCGGAATCTTCGAGAGCGGCGCGGCGGCCCACGTCGGGGTTTGCGCCGGCGCCGAGGCCGGCGGTGAGCCGAACACCGAGTTGAAGCTTGACGGGGGCTTGGCAGAGCTTGAGGGCCTGAACGTCGGTGTTAGCGGCGATAAACTCGACGCCTTCCATTTTGGCCTGGATCATGCGGTTGACGGCATTGCCGCCACCGCCGCCGACGCCGATAACCTTGATGCGCGCGCCGCGCGGCGACTCATCGTGATATTGAATCCGCATTTCGCCTGCTTCGTTTCTTGATTGATCCATAGCGCTGTGCCTCCCTGGTGAGGTAATTCCCTTCTCTAATAGCTGGCCGCGAATATCGATCGCAGCCTGGCGCGTAAACCGTTCTTCTCCGCCGCGCGCGAGACGCGCGTTCGGTGAGCGTACAAGAGCAACCCGATGGCGGTGGCGTATGTGGGGCTTGCCAGATCGCCGGGCATGTTGGAGAGCCTGACAGGCATGCCGGTGCGAGCGGGCACGCGGAGCTGGCTCTCGGTGACATCGAGCATTCCGGGGAGCTTTGCGCCGCCGCCGGTGAGGACGCAGCCGGCTCCGAGAGCGTCGAAGACGCCTCCCTGACGCAGGCTTTCCTTGACGAAATACAGCAGCTCGCGAGCGCGCGGCTCGAGAATTTCCGCAATGGTGCGGAGCCGCAGCAACTGCGGCTGCGGATTTGCGATTTCGATTTCGGCAGTCTGTGGCACGGCAGTAACGACGGCGTGGCCGTACTGGCGCTTAAGCTCTTCGGCTTGTGAGAGCGGCAACTGCAAGCCGACTGCGAGATCGTTGGTAAAGTGCGCGCCGCCGATGGGAACCGAGCCTGTATGAGCGACTGCGCCTTCAAAGAAGACGATGAGATCGGTGGAGTGAGCGCCAACATCGATGAGACAGACGCCAAGCTCGCGCTCATCGACCGAGAGCGTGGATTCGGCGGCGGCGATGGACTCAAGAACGGCTTCCGTAACTTCAAGGCCGGCGCGATTGGCGCAGGTAACGGTATTTTGCAGTGCGGAGCCTGAGCAGGTGGCGATGTGCAGATCGACTTCGAGGCGCGCGCCGATCATGCCGATAGGGTCGAAGATGCCGGGCTGCTCATCCACAATAAACTGACGCGGAAGAAGATGAAGAATTTCCCGGTCGGGCGGGCGCTCCACCGCGCGGGCGCGCTCGACGGCAGTGCGGACGTCTTCGCGGGTGATCTCGCGCATGCGACCGGCGAGATCGAAGCCGCCGTTTGAGTTGACGCCGCGGATGTGTGGACCGCCGACGCCAACGACGCAGGAGTCGATATTGACGCGGGCGGAGATCTCGGCCTTTTCAACGGCAGACTTGACGACTTTGGCTGCGGGGCCGAGATCCGAAATCATGCCTTTACGCATCCCCGCGGATGCAAGCGTGGCGTGACCGCGATAGCGCAATGCTCCCTCATTGAGATCACCGGCGAGAACGCGTGTCTCCGCGCTGCCTACGTCGAGCACTACGATCAGATTTTCTTCTGTCTGGCTCATCGTTGGCTCACTCGTCCCATTTACTCGCGGTCTGGTTTGCGGTCTTGGATGCCGGTGTATTGCTGGCTATCCGGCGGGTCTGCGGATGCTTCTTTGTGTCTTTACGGACAGCAGGCTTGGGCTGAGTTTTATTAGCTGCGGCGGGCGTCTGGCCGCTTGCAGGAGCAGGATTAGCCGCTGCAGAGGGCTGGCCGTCAGCGCTGCTGGTGGAGGCCGGTGCGTCGGCTGTTGCGCCAGAGGCCATTTGCACAACTACCTGGTGGTCGTAACGTAAATCTACGCCGGCAAGATGCGGATACTGCTGGCGCCACTCAGCGATGTATGACTTGTAACGCTGGTAGCGGTCGAGGAAATGATCGCTGCCGAAGTGCGCGAGGATGTCGTGCCCCGGTTCGGTCATCAGCACGCGGGCATCTTCAGGATCTGTGAGATCGATCTCGGAGATCTGATTCGAGAAATGCTGGCCGCTGGAATCGAGATCGCGCATGAGGCGCTGATAGACGACCATGCGCGCCTTGCGCGAAGGTTGCGGGTCTCCTGCATCGATGCCGGTGATGACGGGAAAGGAATAATGATGCTGAGTCATGGTGGCCGCGCGCATGGTGAGCAGGACGCCATCGGCATCGACGAGACCGATCTGCTGGCCCTGACGAACCAATGCGATGGGTGTGCGCTCGACAACGCTGATGCGAATGCGGTCGGGCAGGATGCGCATGACGGAGGCGCGCTGGATCCAGGGAATCTGCTCAAGCTGCTTGCGGCGATCGCTGAGATTGACGAAGAAGATGTTCCGGCCGATGTCCTCGCCGAAGACGGGAAGCAGATCGGCGCGAGAGACCTGACTCAGGCCGGCGGCTTCAATGTTGGCGCTTCCGGCGATGCGGAAGCGGGCGTCGCGCTCAAGGTATCTTTTCGCCGTAAGCCAGCAGGCGATACCGCCGACCACGATCACCAATACGCCGAGGAGAAGAAAGATGCGGCCAGCTTTACTGGCCGGACGCCACCAGGGACGCGACTGCGCTCTGAATTGCTTGCGCGGGCGCGGAAGATCGTACTCGTCGTTCTCCGAAGCGTCAGGAGCGCGGCGTGAGCGGGCCGCCGGAGACGGCGTCTGACGGCTGCGCCGGAAGCGCGAGTCGTTCGGTGCGTCGTCCTCCCAGGGGAGAGTGCCGTTTTGGTTGATTCGTTCTATAGTCACGCCTCGCGCACGGCGCGTGAGATTCGCCAGACCTCATTATGGGGCGCATTGGAGCGCGGAACCGCTGCAGAGGATGCGAGAGGAACCTGTGCGGTTAATGAAAATAAGGCAGGGACTCAGGAACCAGGAGACAAAGAGGCTGGGTGCGCTGCGACAGGTTAAGCTGAGGGCATGACAAAGGTCATTTGCAAGTGGGCCGCAGCGTTGGTTTTGCTGTTGGCTGTGGTTATTCCCTGCTCTGCGCAGCCTGCGCCTGCGTACGAATACTTTCGTGTTGGCAATGCGGCGGAGGCGCAAGTGAAACCGCAGGCCGGGTATGCGCTGATGGGCGGCGGAGAGGATCTGGATGAGGCTTTCCAGTGGCTCTGTGCGAGGGCCAATGGCGGCGATCTGCTGGTGCTGCGGGCGACGGGAACAGATGCGTACAACGAGTACATTCAGAAGCTGTGCCATCTGAATTCCGTGGCGACGGTGGTGATTCCGAACCGCGAGGCGGCGAATGATCCGTTTGTAGCGAAGACGATTCGCAGTGCCAGCGCGATCTTTATAGCGGGCGGGGATCAGGCGAACTATCTCAACTTCTGGGAACGTACGCCGGTGCAGACAGCGCTGAACGATGCGATTGCGCGCAACGTGCCGCTGGGGGGAACGAGCGCGGGGCTGGCGGTGTTAGGTGAGTACGCTTACACCGCGCAGGGAGACAAGCCGAAAGATCCTGATCTGGATTCAAAGATGGCGTTGCATGATCCGTATTCGCAGCGAGTGACACTGGCCCGGGGATTTCTCGATATTCCGGTGCTGAAAGGTGTCATTACGGACACGCATTTTGCGAAGCGTGACCGGATGGGTCGGCTGCTGGTGTTTCTGGCCCGGCTGGATGAGCCGGATGGCAAGGCTGTTCCTCCCAGAGCTACGGCGCTTCGTGGTGTTGGCGTCGAGCAGGGAGTATCGGTCCTGCTTGAGCCTGACGGGCAGGCGTCTGTTGTTGGCAAAGGCTGCGCGTACTTTATTGGTTTGCCTGCTGAGAGCGAGGGTTTGATTCGCCGAAATACTCCGCTTACGTTTGGCCCTTATGCTGTGCAAAAGGTGGCGTCCGGGCATGGGTTCAATCTGAAGAGCTGGACTGGAGATGCGACGCGTTATTCGCTGTCCGTCAAGGATGGCGTGATTAGTTCCACGCAGGCGGATGGGGCGATCTACTGAGAGCACAAGCTAAAAGGCCTCCCATGATGGGAGGCCTTTTTTATTCTGAAAGCTTTATCGCGAACGGGGCGAGCGGTCGGTCTCCGGCAGGCGCTCTTCAATGAGCTTGCCGCGCCTGGCGGCAATGCCGCTGAGATAGGTAGGAATTGGGGTCGCCGTAAGAACCAGAACGAATGCGATGAAGGAAAAACAGATGGCGGCGACAGCGGCCGAGACAAGCATCTGGTACATGGAGATGGGGTCGAGGCCGAGGATATTGAAGGCCACATGCTCCATAGGCTTGATGTGCATAATGGTCGCGAGCGCGAAGAGGGAGAACATGACTGCCAGCGAGGTGAGCACGGCGAGCGATACATCGAGCGAGCGGTGAAACTTGAGACGCGCGCGACAGTGGCTGCACTCAACGAAGTGCTGCTCATAATCACGACGCATTTCGGGCGAGATTCCCGAGATGTCATAGCGCCAACTGGCGAGAATTGCGCCAACTACGGGATCGCTGCATCGGGTACGTGCCATGGTTATCACTCACTTTACAAGAAATTCAATGAATACGAGGGTTCAGGCCGCGCTGCGGAATCTGAACAGTACATCCATTAGACTCAATATTCGGCAACAGGATTCTTCCTGCAAGTGACACAAATCACAAAGCAAAGCGAAGTGCGTTGGCCTTTACCGAGCCAAACCTGACTGCATTGTAGGTGACCTATCCTTACGATTGTAACGTAACCATACGGTAAACGGTGGGAGAAATTATTGCAGGGCTGAAACCTTCTCGGATGCGTGTCTCGCCTCGATTGAGTCTGGCTTCCAGATGCGGCAAGCCGTCGCATCCCAAAATTTGTCAAGCCCTTTATCGGAAAATATTTTCTAAACCACTGATTCTAAAACGTAAAAAACTTTGCCCACTTTGCACATTATTTCGCGCAATCTGTCATACTCATAATCAGTAGAGAAAACCACGGCCCAAATCCCTCCGGATTCGGGCCGTTTTACATTTCAGACAGGAAGAATTTTTTCGGAAACTACCAGAATCTGTGGTTCTGTGGCCTGGGCAGTTGCACAGATCCGAAATGAGGATGGCATAAAGATTTCTCCAGAAACTGTGCAAATGTCCACAACCAACACAAAAAACATCACTTGCGAACCTGTGCAGCACAGGATAACTACTGTTGAAACGCCTAGAACTCGATGGGGGGCATGCACTCGTGCTGATGGGCTAGCAGGAGGCGGTTGCCCAGGAGGGTAGAGATGGCCGAGGATGACCCAGGCTGCGCCGCCGTCGTAGCCGGATTCGAGGAACTCTGCTGTGGCGTCATTGGAGAGGTGGCCGACGCGGGAGAGGACGCGCTGCTTGATCTGCCAGGGATACGGGCCGTCGCGAAGCATTTCGAGGTCGTGATTGGATTCGATCATGAGGAGATCGAGATTTTTTAGCTGGGCTTTGACGTTGGGCGGGATGTAGCCGAGGTCGGTGGCGAGAGCCATGCGGATGCCTTCGGCCTGGAAGACGAAGCCGACGGGGTCAGAGGCGTCATGCGGAATGGTGAAGGGGCTGATGGCGATGTCGCCGATCTGGAAGGGCTGGCCTGCGGCGAAGTATTGGACCAAAGGGAGCCAGGCGTGGTCTTTTTGGGGCTTAGCTTCTTCTTCAGCGCAGGCGGCTACGGCGACGGCTTCCGTTGCTTCGGATTGCGCCTGACGCTGTTCGAGCCACTGGGCGTAGGTCATGGTGCGTTTGGGGGTGAGGTCGCGGACCCAGGCACGATGGGTCATTTCCGTAAAGTAGACGGGGATGCCGAGCTTGCGGGCGGTGACGGCGAGGCCGTTGATGTGGTCCTGATGCTCGTGGGTGATGAGGATGGCGTCGAGGGTGCAGGGGTCTTCTCCGGCGGCTTTCATGCGCTTGAAGAGCTCACGGCAACTTACGCCGGCATCGACG
>NZ_JBEKYX010000013.1:0-51666 GCF_049510455.1 Occallatibacter sp.
AACAAATCCTTGATCCGATCCCACTGATCGTCCCGTAATCCATAGCGCCTTACAGTCATGACCTCAAGCTAAAATCTGCCCAGGCTCCGCGCATATAACCAATTAGATGACACGCCCTAGGGAGAAGAATGAGGCATTCATTGTGGGAATAGAGCGAACTTTCTGAAGCTATAGATCGAGATCGTCGTCCGAACCGCCGCCGTTAGCAGTCCCGCGGCGCTTGGCAAGCAGATAACCGCGCAGGAAAGGTTCGAGGTAGCCGTCGAGAACCTTATCCACATCACCCACTTCGACCTTGGTGCGGTGGTCTTTGGCAATGCGATACGGCTGCAGAACATAAGACCGAATCTGCGATCCAAAGTTGATTTCGAGCTTCGAGTCTTCTAGCTTCTTGGATTCAGCCTTCTTCTTTGCAAGCTCGAACTCATACAGGCGCGAGCGCAGCATCTTCATCGCCTTTTCGCGGTTTTTGTGCTGCGAGCGCTCGTTCTGGCATTGCACCACGATATTGGTGGGCAGGTGGGTGATGCGAACGGCAGAGTCCGTGGTATTGACGTGCTGGCCGCCTTTGCCCCCGGAGCGGTAGGTGTCGATGCGGAGGTCATCGGCCTTGATGTCGACGTGGATGGAATCGTCGATTTCCGGCGAGACATAGACGGAAGCGAAGGAGGTGTGACGGCGCTTGGCAGAATCAAATGGCGAGATGCGAACAAGACGATGAACGCCGCTCTCCCCAGCGAGCTGGCCGAAGACGTAATCGCCGGTGATCGTGAAGGTAGCGGATTTGATGCCCGCCTCTTCGCCATCCTGGTAGTCGTTCATCTCCGTTTTAAAGCCCTGCTGCTCAGCCCAGCGCAGATACATGCGGAGAAGCATTTCTGCCCAATCCTGCGATTCCGTGCCGCCCGCGCCGGGATGGACGGTGACGATGGCATTGAGCGGGTCGGCTTCGCCAGAGAGCATGGTTTTGGCTTCAAGTTCCTCCGCGAAGGTGCTTAGAGACTTGATGTCGCGCTCCAGGTCGGAGAGTACATCCTCACCTTCACGGGCTAGCTCGAAGTAAGCCTCGATATCGCCGGAGCGGCGGACAAGCTCCTCATCATGGGCAACAAGGCCTTCAAGGCGCTTGCGGTCGCGCATGATCGGCTGTGAAGCAGCGGGGTCGGACCACAGCGCCGGATTGGCTAGCTTGGTTTCTACTTCAGAGAGCTCGCGGCGGATGCGTGCAGGGTCAAAGATACTCCCGCAGGTCGCGCACCTGATCGCGCACGGGAGCATAGGCGAACTCGAGATCGTTCAACGTCATTTTTGCTCGTTTGACCTGACTTTGGTTTGGACTGTGAATCTGCGTTATCTTTACTGCCTTCCAGAATATCATTGCAGTGGATGCCGCAGGTTTCGCGCCCTGTGGTGCAGGCGAGCTCCCATCCGAAATCTTGTTCCAGCCTATCTCCTTTTTCCAAGGCTTGGTAGTCCTCCGGATAAGAACCCACTCCAATCACGTTCAACAGGCGGAGGACCAGTAGGCGGTGGATCGAAAACAACCAAGCAGTTAATTCTGTAAAAGGAGACGAAGTGTTCCCAACTAATACATGGTTTACCTGTACCGGTCTGATTCCAAGGCAACTGTTCGTTGATTGTTTCATTTGAATTGATCAATGGTATTTCAAGCCTAAGAATCTCATGGCCGAAAGAAAAACTAATCTGCTGAGTTTGTCCGGCGTAGAGTTTGTCGAGAGCGAATTGAGAGTTTGAAGAGTGCAGGCTGGCACGATGAGGAAATACGCTAACGCGAGCCCTCAGGGTGTAATCAAATCGCCAGGAAATTTTTATCTCTTCACTGAAGCAAAAAGTCTTCTTCTTTGCTTCCCAAAAATCTTTGACTCGACAATCCAGATTCAATGCTCGCTTAGAAGACCGAAATGAATAATCAATTCTTGCCATGGCACACCTCAATTACATTGTTCAGCAGTGCCATTTTGCGCTAGTCGACCCTCGAAGTCAACACATAATTTATTCATTTTAAATGACTTACACGCGCGACGCGCGCACGTACGCGTGGGGGTGGTATCTATACGCGCGCGTACGTGTATAGGCTATGGGTGGCACTCCTGTAAGCATGTATAAGCAACGCCACTACAGAGTCCGTATATGGCCCGGTATAAGCCTCGTATAAGAAGCGACAGAGCATGAGCCACTCTAATTCGATATGCGCCTTCCGCCGTACTAGGCGACCTTGATCTCCTCTAGCAAGTCGGGATGGCGGTCCAGCACTTGGAGCAGTTTGATCAGTGACAAGGGCGGTTTGGTCTTGCCGTTCTCGTACCGGGAAAAGGCATTGACGCCGCCGCCAAAGATTTCGGCTGCCTGGCGCTGGTCGAGATCGAGCTTCCTGCGTACTCTGGCAATAAACGCGGGGTCGACGATGGCGGAATTCACCTGCCGCACGAAATGCCGCATCTCATGCATTACGCGCTCGGAATCCTCCCTATCGTGAATGGATTCGCCACAAGCCGGGCAGAAATCGCCTGTCGTCTTCAAAATGGCAGTCTCGCCCTTGTAGCTAAAAGGGATGTTACGGGTATCGTGAACCAGCTCGGCCGCGCCGCAAACAGGACATTTCATAGTCATAACTCCTTGAACGAGACAATCAGCACATCGTCGATGACAGTCAGCTTCAGATACACATCGCCGGCCTCGGTCCTGGGGCGATAGACATCCTGCCAGATTCTGTGATCGGCGTAGGTGGTCATGCTCTTGTAGAAATCCCCCGGTTTAAGCGCCAACACCACGGCCAGCATCTCAGAGTACCCAAATCCCAAAGCCACGGCTCCTGCTAGCGCCGTTTGCGTGGTCCGCACCTTGCCTGCTTCGACCAGTATTTTGATTCGCAACAACGGACAATGCGGAGTGCGCTTTTCCATAAAGATACTAACCTACTTGGTTAATTTTTGCTAGCAATCTGCTGGCACAACGGTCGTCCTCCAGCCCAGGCCAAAATTCCGAGGCTCAATATGGCACACAGCCATGCAAATACGTCGCCGTGGCGTGTGTAGAAGGTGGTCTCGGAGTTAAAGCCGTACTGTGCGACGAGCGCGCCGACCGTGTGGCGCGGGATCGATTGACGGACGCGGCCGTAGGGGTCGATGACCGAGGTGACGCCTGTGTTGGTGTCGCGAAGAATCCAGCGGCGGTTCTCAATGGCGCGCATGCGGGCCATGTTCAGGTGCTGCCAGGGCGCTGATGTGTCGCCGTACCAGCCGTCGTCCGAGATGTTGACGAGGACTTCAGCTCCGTTCAGGGCGAAGTGGCGGATCTCGTCGGCGAAGACGGATTCGTAGCAGATGAAGATGCCGTAGCGATGATTCTGGCCGTTGCGATCGGTGAGTAGGAAGGTCTTGCGGTCCGTGCCGCGGGAGAAATCGCCGATCTGGGATGTGAGCTTATGGGCGAAGAAGAAGAGGTCGCGGTAGGGGACAAATTCACCGTAGGGAACGAGGTGGATTTTGTCGTAGCGGCCAATGCGTGAGCCATCGGCTGCCCAGAGCATGGCGGAATTGTAGTTGTATTCGTTGTTGCCGACCACATCGGCCCCGATGCCGCCGATGATGAGGGCGGCGTTTTTGTCTCGAGCGATGGAGGACATGGTTTGCGTGAAGCGCGAGTCGGCTTCGTAAAAAGAGAGAGACGGAGCTTCCGGCCAGACAATGAGGCCTGGCGGCGGCTGCGTGGGGCAAGCGGCACGGAATTCCGGCGCGTTGGTTTGTGGGAGTCCCGCGGTGGACGGCTGGCAGTGGTCTTTCGCGAGGCTGGCGAACTGGCTGATGTGGTCGTTCCATAACTGAGGTGAGTTCCATCGATTATCGACACTCACGTCGAGATTGGGTTGGAGGAGGATGGCAGTGGCGGTGGTATTTTCGGCAAGAGCAGGAAGCACCGGACGTAGCGAGACATTCATCCCGAGAATAACCAGAAAAATGGCGCAAAGCCGCAACCACCTACTTTTGAACGGTCGCAGGATGCCGTACGCGAGAATTGCATTCTTGCCCACAAGCAATAAAGTGATGCCACAAACACCGGTCAACGTGGCAAGCGGGGTAAAAAAGTCGTTGTCCACCTGTGAATACCCAAGCTGATCCCACGGCACGGATGTGATGCGCGCAGCGGCTAGATCGAGTGCCGTCCAAAGAAACGGCGCGGCGATGAGTGCGAGGCCTATGCTGAGCCGGCTTGCGATGAATTTGACGCCCAGCGCGAAGAGGCCGAAGTAGAGGCCGAGGACCAGTGAGTAAAGAAATAGCAACCCCACAGAGCCGGCGGGTGGAACACCGCCGTGAATCAACATGGTGTCGTAGATCCAGTAGCAGTTGCCCGCATACCAGAGGACGCCGCAGAGATAGCCGAGCAGGAACGAATGACGAAGCGGGCGCGGGGATTCGGTTGGGGCAAGGATAGCCCACAGTAGCGGGACGAGTGCGACGAAGGCGATCAGACCGCGCCAGGCCGGCATGGGCCCGGCAAGCGGAAACGGCAGTTCGAGCAGCGCCGCAGAAACAACAGCCGCAGCCCACGGCATCCATTTGGGAACTGGCATACAGGGATGAGTTTAGCGGAGTATGGCTGAGAAATTGAATTCGGAGGTAGAATGACGTCATGGCGATTGCTTTATTTGCGATGAGGGTTCTGGAAGTAATGTTCTTTGTGGGGCTGGCGGGGTCGACAATTGTGATCCTGATCAGCTTCGTCGAGGACGGCAAAGAGCTTTTTGGGAAAGATTGACGCGCGTCACCATTCTGCAACTGCCAGCGTCTAAACCCTTTCGCTTGGGCCATTGACACCCGCCCCAAACAGCCCTAGACTCTCCTAGGGCGCAAGCAATCATAAGAAATCGTTAGCGCCTACGAGATTGAAACGCGCCGGTGCAGTAGAACCGGCCCTTTGTGATGGCCTCCACTCGAACGACCGTAGCTCCTCCGCCCGACCGGGTGCGGCTGATCGTAGCATCCAGCGTGATGCTGACGTTCATTTCCTTCTGGCGCGCCGCCGCCATTGTCCTCAATGATCTTGGGTCTTCCGCGTTCTATGCAGGCGGCATCGCCGAGCATGCCGTAGGCGCTGCTGCGCCCTGGTTCATCCTGGGAATCATGTTGTTCAGCTTTGCCGTACGCGCAGTGTACGTGGAAAGCTGCTCCATGTTTACGCGCGGCGGCGTGTACCGCGTGGTGAAAGAGGCACTGGGCGGGACGTTCGCCAAGTTGAGCGTTTCAGCGCTGATGTTCGATTACATCCTCACGGGGCCGATCTCGGGGGTTTCGGCGGGACAGTACATTGTGGGCCTGATGAATGAGCTGATGCTGGTCGGCCAGAATCATCACCTGCTGCCTCAGGCGCTGATTGGCCCCAATGGCGCTCCTAACTATTTCCCTGTCAACCATACCTCAGCTGTCTTTGCGGCGATTGTCACAATTTACTACTGGTGGCAGAACACCAAGGGCATTGAGGAGTCGAGCGACAAGGCCCTGCGCGTGATGCAGATTACGACCGTGATGGTGGTGATTCTGCTGGCGTGGGGCGCGTTCTCGATTATTCAGAAGTATGTGGCGAACCCGGCGAGTATTCAGCTTCCGCCGCCGCCGACTCCGGCGCACCTGAACTTCAGCGACGATGCGCTGGGATTCCTGAAGGGCACGAGCATTCTCAAGTATATGGGAATGTTCGGCATCCTGATGGCCTTTGGGCACTCGATTCTGGCGATGAGCGGCGAAGAGAGCCTGGCGCAGGTGAATCGCGAGATTGCGCACCCGAAGCTGAAGAACCTGAAGCGCGCGGCGATTGTGATTGCGATCTACAGCCTGATTTTTACGGGCGGCGCAACGCTTCTGGCTTCCATCCTGATTCCGACGCTGGAACGAACGACCATATACAAAGACAACCTGATTGCCGGCCTGGCAATGTACATGGTGGGGCCGGAGGTTCTGCGAATCGGGTTCCGCATTTTTGTGGTGGTGGTGGGCTTCCTGATTCTTTCAGGCGCTATCAATACGTCAATGATCGGTTCGACAGGCGTGCTGATGCGCGTGGCTGAAGATGGAGTGCTGACGGACTGGTTCCGCAGGCCTCACAAGCGATTTGGCACGAGCCACCGGATTGTGAACCTGGTCTTTGCCCTGCAGATGTTCACGATTATTGTGAGCATGGGCAGCATTGACATGCTGGGTGAGGCGTATGCCTTTGGCGTAATCTGGTCATTCACTTTCAACAGCCTGGCAATGCTGGTGCTGCGTTGGAAGTATCACGGCGAGCGCGGCTGGAAGGTTCCACCGAATATCAAGATTGGTAAGACGGAAGTGCCGGTGGGGCTGATTTCAGTCTTCTTCGTGCTACTTTCGATTGCGATTGTAAACCTCTTCACGAAGTCTGTGGCTACTGTAAGCGGCATAGCCTTTGCAGCGGCCTTCTTCGTCATCTTCACTATCAGCGAGCGCATTAACAAGAAGAAACATGCGCTGGCAGAGCGCCAGATGAAGGATCATTTCCAACTGGAGCACCAGGATAAGGTGAGCCGCGATTCGGTAGGCATTCGATCGGGCGGCATTATGGTGACGATGCGGGATGCTGCGAACCCGTTTGCGTTGAAGTGGACTTTGGCAAAGCATGCGCACGACGAAAGCCAGGATGTGGTGGTATTGAACGCTCGCATCATGGCGGTGGGCGGACCGGAGTTTATTACCCCTGAAGAGCAGAATTTTACCGAATACGAACAGATGCTGTTTACCAAGGCGATCTCCGTGGCGGAGAGCTTTGGTAAGACGGTTTCCCTGCTGGTAGTACCTGCGGGCGATATTTTTGCGGCGCTGGCGCAAAGCGCCACTTCGCTTGAAATTGACTCCGTGGTTTCGGGAATCTCAAGCAAGATGACCGCAGAGGAACAGGCTTACTACCTGGGTCAGGCGTGGGAGGCGCTGCCGCAGCCCAAGCGGCAGTTCAACTTCTACGTGGTGGACGAGAAGGGCCAGTTCAAGGTCTTTTACATTGGACCTCACGCGCCAAACTTGAGCCCGGAAGATGTGCAGCTTGTGCATCGGCTATGGCTGAACATGCGGCGCGATCCGGCATTTGCGCATCTGCACCACTCCGACATTATTACCTTTGCGCTCACGCGGCTGGCGGGGCAGTATGCGCGAGACAAGGGTGAAATTCTGAACGATCTGCGGAACTGCCAGGCTTGCCCGCCCACGCCGGCAACACCGCTGGATTTGAACGGCAAGGATATGGCGGCTCTGCAGACAAAGCGCGAGCGGGAAACGCTGAAGTTGCATTAGAAACAAGGGCTGGAAAACAAAGGACGAGGAAACCGGGAGCTGAGTCTTCCGGTTTCTTTTTGGGCTCAGAAAACCCTGCAAATACACTGTTGGCAGTCGTTTGCCGTACTCCGCGTAGAATCCTAGAACATTTCTCCTCTTGCTGTAGAGCGCCCCCCGCCTGGCCGCAAAAACAAATACGCGGCCAGGCTGGGGCGTCCGAATTTTATATCTTCGGGAGAGATGCTTTAATGGGGGCGGCATTCGAACTGCGAGCCGCTGAGATCAGCGCTTTTTGGCGTGCTTTTTTACCGGCTTGGCGCTCTTGTGAGGCTTTGGCTTTACGGCTTTGGGCTTGGCGTGCGGCACGACCTTCTTCGGCTTGGCAGGCGTCACCCTTGCTGCTGCTTTTTTCAGCGGAGATTTCTTTGCCGGTGGCTTGGGAGCAGGCTTGGCCGCAGCCTTTTTGACTGGAGCTTTGACATGCGGCTTCGATGCCGGCTTCGGCTGAACCTTTTTTACGGGAGGCGCAGGCTTGGCAACTATAGCCGGGGCCTTTACCGGTGCGGGAGCCGGCTTTGCTGCCTTAACGGGAGCTTTCACCGGGGCTTCCGACTTTATTGGGGCGTGCGATGGCACTTTCTCGGCTTTGGCCGGAGCTGGAGTAGGAGCCGGGGCGGGTTTTTCCGGCGTGGTAGCTGGTTTGGCTGCTTTGGGAGCGGGAGCAGATTTGCCGCGCTTGACGGGAGGAGCCGGTTCGTCTTCTTCTTCCTCTTCCTCGTCTTCGTGATCGTGGCCGAGTTCTTCTTCGCCTTCGCCGGTCGGATCAGTCCTCGACAGGCCTAGACCAACCTCATCCTCGCCACCCATATCGTCCAGATCATCGTCAGAGGATCTGTGGCCAGTATCCTCCTCCTCGTCCTCTTCAAACTCCCGGGAACGTGCCTCAGCGGCTTTACGTCCGCGGGGACGCTTGATGGTGACGGGCGGCGGCGGCGGCGGCGGGGAGTGCGGCTCAAGATATGACTTGAGATCCTCTGGAGTGGTCAGCTTGCCGTCAATCAGTTGAAGGAAGATGGCGTGCAGAAGATCGTTGTAACCAGGCAGCTCCGGACGGATGCGCATCTCCTGCAGCAAGGCAAAGGGAATCTGCTTGCGGGTCTCAGGCCAGACCTTGAGGAACTGGTTGTAATGCTCCTTGACGACCGCATCCTTGCTGGTAAATCCAAGCCAGAGAATGGCTTCCGGGTCATAGCTGGTGAAGAGCCTGTAGGCCGCCGAAGGGGTTTTATTTTCCTTTGCAAGCAGCACTTTGGAAAAGGCCGCGGCGGCCGCATCCAGCCCATTCCACTCTTCCACGAAACCGGGACGCAGGAGCACCTTCTTGAGCGCGGCGAGGTCCTTGGGTTGAAGCTTGGCCGTGAGCAGCTGCATCTGCGCGGCGGACATGTCGGCATGGACGCCCAGCATCAGTAACTCGACGCGCAGGTCATGCAAAGCATGAAGCCTTGCGGCGTCCACCTTGGCATGCGTCCATTGCGGAAAGAGGACCTGCATCCAGCCTTCTGCTTCAAATGCTTCAAGCACCTTCAGGCCGTCGTCTTCGTGACCGATTTGCTCCAGTTCGCGGCTGCGGGCCAGCTTGGAAAGGTATTCGATGGCGCCGTCGGCCCTGGCGTTTTCATAACGCTGCTGGGTGCGGGGATCGAGCTCCCAGCCAAGGCGAACCTTGAACCGCGTGGCTCGAATGAGCAGCGAAGGATCTTCAATAAAACCGTAATTGGAGACCAGGCGGAGCAGGCGAGCCTCGATGTCGGCAGCGCCATTGAGGGGATCCATCAACAGGCCGTACGAGCCCTCATTAAGGGAGATGGCCATGGCGTTGACGGTAAAGTCGCGGCGGCGCAAGTCATCCTGAATGTTAGCGGCGCAATAAATGGGATGGCCGAGTTTGGGGTATTCGACGCGGTGCGTGCTGACGAGATCGACGCGGACGGTGCCCGGAAAACAGAGATACAGGGTCCGGGTGGCCTCATCTTCACCCCAGATTTTGGCGCCAGACTTCTCTATTCTTTTCTTTAACTTGAGTGAATTTCCTTGAACTGCCACTTCAAGGTCACGCACGGCATGGCCGCTGGTCAGATCACGGACGGCGTCGCCGGTTAGGAAGAGGATCAGTTCAGCTTCCCGGGCAATTTCCCGGAGAGAACGCAGCGCATGTTGCTGGTCAGCGGAAAGCCGGTTTTCCAGCAGGTAGACATAATCGGGCATCGAAGATTCCTGTTTTTGCTCCAAGTGCCTGATAGGCTTACTCTTACGCCTCGCATGGCACACATTACAAAGCTGTACATTAACACAACGGGCTGGGCTTGGCTAGTTATCTTTTGCACCAAGATGGGTGAAGGAAGGGACAAGGGAAGAGGGATAAGGGACAAGTTGGGGCAATTGGCTTCAGCTGGTTTTGTTGATTCTGCGAGAAGCTGAAAAGAAGAGAACTGCTTCTGGCTTGCTCGTGGCGGTTTTGGTCCCTTGTCCCTCTTCACTTGTTCCTTCGCGCTTTCTGCATGCGACAATCCTGACGAGTGCCTTCCCAACGCAAACCGGTGATTGTACGCAGGTTCGCCCGCGATTGGTTTGCGGGGTATGCTCCTGCGGGCTTTATTTCTGGGACGGAGGAGATGGAAATTCTGGACCCTGGCGGGAAGATTCTGCGGTTTGCGTGGGAGTCGGTGAAATGGGTCTGCTATGTGCGCGATCTGCCGGGCGGAGCTACTGCCAGCGACCCCAACCCTGAGCGGCTGCTGCACAAGCGGTTCACTGTACGGCCCCGGGCGGCTGGGCTGTGGCTCCGGATAGGGCTGACGGATGGTGATGAGCTGGAGGGGCTTGCGGCTAACGATCGTGGCCTGATTGATGGCGCCGGTTTATTGCTGACGCCTCCGGATCAGCGATCGAACACGCAGCGGGTTTATGTTCCCCGCTCCGCGATTGCGACGCTGGAGGTGGTGAGCCTGATTGGAGCCGGAAAGCGTGGACGACGTGAGCCGCAGCCGGAGCTGTTTCCTGAGGACAGTGATTCGTGATTCGCTGCTAGTGGTTAGTACTGTAAAGCTGGTGTCGCGATCACGATTATCGGCGACTGAAAAGCCCGCGTTGTGGGAAATGCATCCAATGGAATTGCAGAGACGGCCATTCCATGCGAAGATTCATGCGTCAAAACCTTGTGCGGTTTCGCCGCCTCAACTGAGGCCCAGCCATGCCAGTTACCTTCACTCGTACACCGCCGGAGATTGAACGGAAGGAGCCAGGAATCGGCGGGAAACCGCCTGTAGACCGGCGGCCCACCGGCGGCGGAGGTGGCGGAGGCGACGATGACTGGCACGGGCCGCGAGGCAGCGCCCGCGACCGGCTGCACCGCTTCCGCTTCTTTGTTTTCTTTGGACTGTCCGCGGACATGATGGCGTTTGCTGTGCTGGTGGTCTTCTTCTTTGCCAGGCAGACCAGCAGGCACCTGGACCCGCGCAGCTTCGAGATGATTGGAGACTGGCGACCGATTTTTCTGCCCCCGATTGTCTACCTCAACACCGCGGTGCTGGTGCTGAGCAGCCTGACGATGGAGATGGCGCGGCGTGGGATTTTTCATGAGATGGACGCGCTGGAGGAGTGGTTTGGGCTGGGCAAGCCGGCTGTGAAGCGGGCGCGTCCGTGGCTGGCGGCAACGCTGATTCTGGGCGCGCTGTTTGTGGCCGGGCAGATGGAGGCCTGGCGGCAGCTTACGGCTGAGGGCTTTGCGTTTGACCGGTGGGCCACTCCGGCGAGCTATTTTTTCTACCTGATTACCGGGCTGCACGCGCTGCACCTGCTTCTTGGCGTGGTGTTTGTCGCGTTTTGCCTGTGCGCGCTGAGCCTTTTGAAACAGGTGCAGGTACGGCAGATTGCCGTGGACGCGACGGCCTGGTACTGGCACACGATGGGGCTGGCGTGGCTGCTGCTGCTGGGTGTGCTGGCGGCGGGACAGTAAAGAAAAGACAGGGGTCAGGGATCAGGGGTCAGTTCTTTACGGCTCTGGGGGCACTTTCTGATCTCTGACAACTGATCTCCGGTTTCAATTCCAGAGACGGCGAAGAAGATTCACGCAGCGCTGTTCGAGAGTGGGAATCTCAGGGCAGGCTGTGTAGATGCTGCGGTTGGCGGCCATGAGAAGCTGCATGGCCTGAACCTCACCATCACTGCCTTTGAGCTGGCCGCCGTGATGGACGTACTCATCGGCGAGATACTCGATGGCGTGGGCCAGGATCTCAAGGGCGCGGCCGGAATCAGGGTCGATGCGGCGACGGCGGCCTGCGTGGAGGGGAAGAGCCGACGCAGCAGATTCGGCGGCCTGGAGCAGGAAGCTGGAAGTGGTGGTCGCGGCCATGATGAGATTCTCCTCATTCAGCTCTTCGACTGAACAGGATTTTTCTTCATATAACCAAAGTACTGTTCCGTTGTGAAAACGCATCGCGCATGTGAGCCAGGATGGGAAATTCACGGTGCGTTCATAACGGGAATGAAGTGTGAGCAGGATTGAATTGAGATGTTGTGTCGGCAATGATTGCCTTGACGTATGGAGCCTGAAAACCTAATCTCAGATCAGGACCTTATTCGCACAGGAACTCCGACTCTCTTTCCTGTGACAACCGACTTTAACCCTATCTTTTCCGGGCGGATGCGATGAATCCCATTCCTTATCCCTGGCAATATCTGCCGCTGTTGATGCAGATTGTGGTCGCGTTCGGGCTGGGCACGAGCATGATTGTGGGCTCGTGGTTTATTGGCCGGCATCGCAATTCGAAAACCAAGCTCGCCGCTTACGAGTGCGGCGTGGAAGCTGTGGGCGACGCGCGCGGGCGCTTCAGCGTGCGCTTTTACATGGTGGCGATGCTGTTCATCCTGTTCGACGTGGAAGCTGTATTTATGATGCCGTGGGCGGTGATTTACAGAAAGCTGCCCGCCATTACCGGCTCTCGGTTCTTCGGCTTCTGGGAGATGATCGTTTACCTGGGTTTTGTGGCCGTGGGAATCTTCTATATCGTTCGCAAAGGCATCCTTGACTGGAGCCTGGACAAGGCGGACCTTTAATGACCGCTGTTAAAACGACGCTGTTGGGCACGTCCGCCGTGCGCGAAGCACTTCCGGAGCATCCGGCGGTGAAAGCGTTGGGCGAGTTGATTACCGATGCCAAGTTTGATCGCGGAGAACTGACGCTGACGGTTGCGAGCGACAATATCGTTCCTGCGTTAAAGGCCGTGCAGGCTGCTGGTTACAACGCATTTCAGGATATGACGGCGGTGGACTGGTATCCTTCGACGCCGCGATTTCAGTTGAGCTATCACATTCAGTCGCACTCGCTGAAGGAAGTGGTGCGGTTGCGCGTGCTGGTGGATGAGGCTGACGCTTCGGTGGAATCGATCACGCACGTTTGGCCGGGCGCGAACTATTATGAGCGCGAGGTCTTTGACCTCTTCGGCATTCGTTTTGAGAACCACCCGAATCTGCGGCGTATTTTGATGCCGGACGACTGGGTGGGACATCCGCTGCGCAAGGACTATCCGGTGGAGGGGTATCGCTAATGGCGGATTTCGACGTAGGTACGCCGATCCTGGAAGCTCCTGTTGCCGAGGGTTCAAGCGATCAGCACATGGTGCTGAATATGGGCCCGCAGCATCCTTCGACACATGGCGTGTTGAGGCTGGTGCTGGAGATTGATGGCGAGATTGTTGTAAGGCTGTATCCCGAAATCGGCTACCTGCATACGGGCATTGAGAAGACCTGCGAGGCGAAGTTTTATCAGCAGGTGGTTCCGATGACGGATCGCGTGGACTACCTGGGGCCGCTGGCGAACAACCTTTGTTACTGTTTGGCCGTTGAGAAACTGCTGGAGCTGGAGATTCCGGAGAAGGCGCAGTGGATTCGCGTACTGCTGACGGAACTGACGCGCATCAATTCGCACCTGATCTGGCTGGGCACGCATGCGATGGATATTGGCGCGCTGACGGTATTTCTGTATACCTTCCGCGAGCGTGAAGATATTCTGCGCATCTTTGAGATGGTGGCCGGTCAGCGCATGATGACCAGCTACTTTCGCATTGGCGGGCTGGCGATGGAGCCGCCGCTGGGAATGTATGAGCGGATTCGCGGATTTATTAAAACCTTCCCCGAAAAAATTGATGAGTACTCGAATCTGCTGACGGGCAATCCGATTTTTATCAACCGGCTGAAGAATATCGGGCACCTCTCTAAGGAAGATGCGATTGCGCTGGCGGTAACGGGACCTGTGGCGCGTGCTTCAGGGATTGATGTGGACCTGCGGCGCGACATGCCGTACTCAAGCTACGAGAAGTTTCAGTTCAATGTGCCGGTGTCGGACGGCTGCGATGTTTGGGCGCGTTATATTGTGCGGCTGGAAGAGATGCGCGAGAGCGTGAAGATCATCCACCAGGCGCTTGACGGCATGCCTGAGGGCCATTACAAGGCCAATGCGCCAAAGATTGTGCTGCCGGATCGCGAGGTAATGAAGACGCAGATGGAAGCGTTGATTCATCACTTCAAGATTGTGACTGAGGGCTTTGCGGTTCCGGCGGGTGAGGTGTATCAGCAGATTGAATCGGGGCACGGGCAGATGGGGTATTACGTGGTTTCCGATGGCACGGCCAAGCCGTATCGCGTGCATATGCGGTATCCGGGATTTGCCTCATTGCAGGCGCTGGAAACGATGTGCAAGGGACGGATGCTGGCGGACGTGGTGGCGGTAATTGGCTCGATTGATATTGTGCTGGGGGAGATTGATCGCTAGTGGCGGTCACTGACCACAGCGAGCAGTTGTATGTGGAACTTTGGGTATCGCTCGCTTCCCTGCTTCGCAGTTACACCGCGGCGCATGGGCTGAAGGGAAACCGGCAGGCTACGGTGGAACTAGGCGAGGAGCAGATTACGGTTCGGCATGGCGACAAGTGGATGGATCTGAAGCGCAGCGGAGCGGAAGTACACTGGCAGCGCGAAGATGGGCAGAGCGGAATGCTGGAATTGACCGAGGCTGGGCAGCTTAAGAGCGCGGCGGGTGAGGAAGAGATGGATTTGGCAGCGGAAAGCTGGGCACGGGAGTTGATGCAATGAGCCCGAATGGTTCAAATACGGAGACAATGTCCATCTTTTCGCCTGCACTTTCGGCGCGCTTTGACACGCTTGTGGCCAAGTATCCTGTGAAGCGCTCGGCGCTGATTCCCATGCTGCTGTATGCGCAGGACGAGGTTGGGTATCTCTCCGATGCCGTGATTGCGGAAGTGGCGGAGCGCATTGGGATCACGCAGCTCGATGTTCGCAATGTGGCTACGTATTACTCGATGCTGCGATTCAAGCCTGCGGGCAAATTCAACATCCAGGTTTGCACGAATATCAGCTGCATGCTGCGCGGGGCGTATGAATTGTATGAGCGGTTTCAGGACGAGCTGCACATTGGACACAAGGGAGTTACGCCGGATGGTGTCTTCTCGCTCGAAGAGGTGGAGTGCATTGGGGTCTGCTGCTGGGCGCCTGCGATCCAGGTGAACTATGCGTTTCATGATGAGCTGACTCCGAACGATGTGCCGAAGATTCTTGCTGAATATAAGGGCAAAGCTGGAAACTCAGGAGCGAACGGGAGCGTGAAGAATGCCTAGGCTGGTCTCGCATCCCGATGAAGTGAAGATTGTGACAAAGCGCTTTGGTATGGGCGCGGCGAATATCGATAAGTACATCGAGCTGGGCGGGTACGATTCGCTGAAGAAGTGCATTGCCGAAGGGCCGGAGTGGGTCATTAATGAGATGAAGTCCTCGGGCCTGCGCGGGCGCGGTGGTGCGGGCTTTCCGACGGGGCTGAAGTGGTCGTTTGTTCCCAAGCAGTCTGCCAAGCCGAAGTATGTTCTGGTGAACGGCGATGAGAGCGAGCCGGGCACATGTAAGGACCATCTGATTTTTCTGTACGATCCGCATGCGGTGATTGAAGGCACGATGATTGCGGGTCTTGCGATTGGTGCAAAGACTGGTTTTATCTATCTGCGCGGCGAGTATCGTTATCTGCTGGAGATCATGGAGAAGGCCGTTGCCGATGCCTATGAGAAGGGCATCCTGGGCAAGAATGTTCTCGGCTCGGACTTTGAGTTCAATGTAATTACGCAGAGTGGTGCGGGCGCTTATGAGGTTGGCGAAGAGTCGGCGCTGATGGAGTCGCTTGAGGGCAAGCGTGGTGTGCCGCGTATCAAGCCGCCCTTCCCTGCTGTGGTTGGTTTGTATGGTGGGCCAACTGTAATCAATAACGCCGAGACGATTGCTTCTGTTCCGCA
The DNA here is from genome assembly GCF_049510455.1 of Occallatibacter sp. Lineage (GTDB taxonomy): Bacteria > Acidobacteriota > Terriglobia > Terriglobales > Acidobacteriaceae > Telmatobacter. Next base: position 15,662 of record NZ_JBEKYX010000013.1, read on the forward strand.
TGTGATCAGCATGGGTGGACCGGCATATGCGGCAGTGGGCTCGGAGCGCAATGGTGGAACGCGCTTGTTTGGATTGAGCGGGCATGTGGAGCGGCCCGGCATCTATGAGCTGCCGATGGGCTACAACCTGAAGAAGATGATCTATGAGGTTGGCGGCGGCGTGCGCGGCGGGCGCAAGCTGAAGGCGGTTGTGCCGGGAGGATCTTCGACTCCGGTTCTGCTGCCGGAAGAGATTGAAAATCTTGGCATGGATTTCGACCAGGTGGGCAAGGCCGGTTCGATGCTTGGCTCTGGTGGAGTTGTGGTCATTGACGATCAGACTTGCATCGTGGAGTTTGCGCTGCGAACGATCAGCTTCTATGCACATGAGAGCTGCGGATGGTGTATTCCGTGCCGCGAAGGAACGGACTGGCTGAAGAAGTCGCTGACGCGTTTTCATGCGGGATTTGGCACGGAAAAGGACATCGATAACATTCAATATCTTGCCGAAAACATGATGGGGCGTACGTTCTGTCCGTTGGGCGATGCGGCTGCAATGCCGACGCTCGGATTTGTGAAGAAGTTCCGCAAGGAGTTTGAGGATCATTTGAACGGGAAGCCTTGCCCGTTTGCGAAGCATGTTGAACTGGCTGTGGTGTAAGTGGATTTCATGATAGGAAACCTAATTGAAAGCACGGGAAATTATCCGGATTCTTGAAGAGGACGGCTGGAAACTGGCACGGCAGAAGGGTAGCCATATGCAATTTCATCATTCAGAGAAAAAGGGCACGGTGACTGTTCCATTTCACGGCTCGAAGGACCTATCCAAAGGGGACGTTGCAAGTATCCTCAAGCAAGCAGGGTTGAAATGACGAAAACCTATCTGGTCGTTTTTGCGAAGTGCAAGGGCAGCAACTTCTCCGGCCATTCCCCTGACGTGCTCGGGTGTATTTCGACGGGAGATACGCTGGATGAGATGAGGACACAGATGCGCGAGGCACTGGAGTTTCATCTAGAAGGCATGGTCGAAGAAGGCGAAGCCGTTCCCGATGCACTGACGACAAAAATCGAGTTCCAGCCAGAAGACTTTGAGGATGTGGAATATTTTGTCGTGGAGAAGCTCGACGTGACGCTCCCGGACCAGCAACAAGCCGCCGAACCGCCTGCGCATCAAGCAGCTTAAGGATACGAATGGCTGACGTAACGTTCACAGTCGATGGAAAGAAGCTGATAGCTCCCGCGGGGACGCTGCTGATCGACGCCTGCCGCAAGGCCGGCATTGAGATTCCGGCTTTCTGTTATTACCCAGGGTTGAGCCTGCAGGCCGCATGCCGCATGTGCGTGGTGCGCCAGGAAAAGGTTCCCAAGCTGCAGACGGCTTGCACTACGACGGTGGCTGAGGGACAGGTTTTTGTTACGGAGTCGCCGGAGATTGCGCAGGCGCGCAAGGCTACGATTCAGCTGCTGCTTGGGAATCATCCGCTGGACTGCCCGGTGTGCGATGCGGGCGGCGAGTGCGAGTTGCAGGACATGACGTTCAAGTACGGCGCGGGTGAGAGCCTGTATGTCGAGGCCAAGCAGCATCGCGAGGAGCAGAAGTGGTCCCCTGCTGTTTATTTCGACAGACCGCGCTGCATTCTCTGCTACCGCTGCGTGCGTATGTGCGGCGAGGGCATGGATGTGTGGGCGCTTGGTATTCAGAACCGCGGCGTGAGTGCGGTGATTGCGCCGAATGGCGGCGATCATCTGGATTGCGAGCAGTGCGGCATGTGCATTGATGCATGCCCGGTGGGTGCGTTGACTTCGGGCTCATACCGTTACAAGACGCGGCCTTGGGAGATGAATCACATTTCAACCGTCTGCACGCATTGCGGCGATGGATGCAAGGTGACGCTGGGCGTAAAGCAGTCGAATGACGGCACGGAGATTGTGCGCGCGGATAACCGCGACAAGAGCGGCATCAATGGCGATTTTCTTTGCGCCAAGGGACGGTTTGGATTTGATTTTGTCGAGTCTACGGAGCGTTTGACCAAGCCGATGGTTCGCAATGCGGCGGGCAAGCTGGAGCCTACGACGTGGGAGCATGCGCTGCGTGTGGCTGGGACGAAGCTGAAGGAAGTCCGCGATGCGAAGGGTGGAGATGCGATTGGTGTGATCGGCTCCAACTACAGCACAAATGAAGAGAACTATCTGCTGCAGAAGTTTGCGCGCACGGTTCTGGGCACGAACAATATTGATCACGATCGCACCACCGATTATGTGAGCTTTGTGCAGGCACTGGCCGGGCATGAGGGCAAGATTGCCACACTGCGCGAGACGGCAACGGCTCCAGCAGTTCTGCTGATTGGTGGCAACCCGACGGAGGAGCATCCACTGCTGGCGTGGAATCTTCGCACCAATGTGCGGCTCAATCATGCGCGGCTGTATGTTGTGAATCACGAGACGATCAAGCTGGAGCGGCAGGCGAAGGCCTCGCAGGGTGTTCCGCCGAATGGCTACAAGGATGTGACGGCGCTGCTGGATCAGCAGCAGAGCGAGTTTGCCAAGGCTGTGATGGCGGAGGAGTCGCTGCTGGTTATCTTCGGGCAGGAGTTCCGGGGCGCGCAGTTGAAGTCTCTAGTCGCCTGGGGATTGAATCGCGGGAATGTGCGTTTTGCCTATCTGGGCGATCATGCTAACTCACGCGGTGCAGCGGACATGGGCATGCTGCCGGATCTGCTTCCTGGCTATGTACCTGTTAGCGAGGCCGGGTCCTTTGCGGCTGAGTACCCCAGATTGCCAACAAAGGTTGGCAAGTCGCAATCGGAAATCTTTGATGCGGCTCGACAGGGCAAGCTTGGTGCGCTGCTTGTTGTCGGCGCTAACCCTGCGAAGAGGGCTGGCGTTGATCCTGCAAACCTGAATGGCGCGTTTGTGATCGTGTTTGATCTGTTTACGACGGAGACTACGGCGCTGGCAGATGTTGTCTTCCCTGCAGCGAGCCTGTATGAGAAGACCGGCACGGTTACGAATACTTTTGGTGATGTGCAGCTGGTGAAGAAGGCTGCGGATATTGCAGGGACGAAGCCCGATTTTGAAATTCTGGTTCGACTGGCCGGCAGTATGGGCGTGGACGTGAAGAGTCTTGTTCCCTTTGGCAAGGGCGGCGCGGTTGGAGACTTTGGTCAGTCGCGCGGAGCGCAGTCGGGTGAGGCCGACCGGCACGCTGTGTGGCTTACTGCGAATGGTCTTGAGCCAAAGGTCAGCCCGTTTGACCCGCTGGCTGTGCTGGATGAGATCGAGCGGCTGGTGCCTGCATACAAGCTTGACCGGCTGAATCTTTTTGCCGGGAATGATGTTTCCACTGAGCCGGGCTTTGTGCCGGTTTCTGCGATTACGACGAACGGCGGAGACCTGATTGCGCCTGCGCATGATGGGTTATTCACCTCCGGTGAGCTTGGCAGACATAGCACGTACCTGAGCGAATTGAATCAATATGAATCCCGCGAGCTGGCTGAGACCGCAGCGGACTGAACCAAACGTTTTTGAGGACGAAAGGCTGAAGTCAAGTGACGATCTGGTGGTTTGTTCTTTGGAGCATTCTTAAGGTACTGGTAGTCACGGTGGTGCTGTTGACCGCCGTGGCGTACACGGTGCTTCTGGAGCGCAAGGTCGTCGGCCGCATCCAGAACCGCTGGGGGCCCAGCCGCGTTGGGCCCTTTGGTCTGCTGCAGCCGCTGGTGGACGGTGCAAAGCTCTTCCTGAAGGAAGACCTGATACCCACAAATGTCTACAAGCCGCTGTATCTTTTGGCTCCGGTTCTTGCACTTGGCTGCGCGCTGATCTCGATTGCCGTCGTTCCATTCGGCAACCCGGAGATTGCGCCGCAGGGCTTTCACATATTTCAGATTTCAGACGTCAACATTGGCTTGCTCGTCGTTCTCGGGATCACTTCGATTGGCGTATACGGTATTGCGCTGGCTGGATGGTCGTCGAACAACAAGTATTCGCTGATGGGTTCGCTGCGCTCTTCGGCCCAGCTCATCAGCTATGAGCTGGCACTGGGGTTGTCGCTTGTCGGCGTGGTGATGCTGGCCGGATCGCTTAACCTGCGCGTGATTGTGGAGAGCCAGGCTGCTCACGGGATTCTCTCGTGGAATATGTTTGGTGGATTCCAGTTTGTTGCGTTCTTCATTTATCTAATGGCAGCGTATGCGGAGACCAACCGCGCGCCCTTCGACCTGCCGGAAGCGGAAAGCGAACTGACTGCCGGCTATCACACGGAATACAGCTCGATGAAGTTTGCCACCTTCTTCATGGCCGAGTACGCGAACATGATTACGGTGAGTTGCTTGGCCACGCTGATGTTTTTTGGTGGATGGACCAGCCCTTTCGGGAATCTGATCGGACCATTTGAAAACCAGATTCTCAATGCAGTGCTGCCCCTCTTCTGGTTTGTCATCAAGGTTTTCTTCTTCCTGTTTCTCTACATCTGGGTGCGTGGCACGCTGCCTCGCTTCCGTTACGACCAACTGATGAACTTCGGGTGGCGCTATCTGCTGCCGCTTGCAATTTTGAACATTGTGGGAACAAGCCTCTGGCTTGCGTTGAAGCAATAGCGTTGCGTGCGAAGGATGCGTTTTTGGCGCGTAATGCTCATTTACAATCGGAGAGAACTTTTACTGCGACGAAGTTACTTCGCTGCCTCTCTTCCTCGACCGGCTCAATCTTGGAGCCGCTGCATGATGCGATGGAACGATGCACCTGATTCTCTTTCTTGTTTTTGCCGGATTGTGTTTGGCGGGAGCACTCAATCTCCTGCTCCAGAAGCATCCCATTAACAGCGCGCTCTCGCTGGTGGTGGTGATGACTTCACTGGCGGTGCTGTATCTGCTGCTCGGCGCGGAGTTTCTGGCCGCGGCGCAGATTATTGTCTATGCCGGCGCCATCATGGTGCTCTTTACTTTTGTCATCATGCTGCTCAACGCAGGCCGCGAAGAGCGCACGCTTGGAAGCAAGGCAGCGATTGCGCTCGGCTTCCCTGCCGTGGCTGCGATTCTTGCCGTGATTGCAACCGTGATTCTTAAAGCGGAGGGCCTCGGTTCGGTTTCGCTCAGCGATGGCATCACCAGTACAGAGGAGTTGAGCCGCGTGCTCTTTCACGAGCTGCTGTTGCCCTTTGAAGTCACATCCGTGCTCATCCTCGTCGCCATCCTTGGCGCAGTCTCGCTGGCGCGCAAGGGGCACGGAGATCAGGAGGCCGGCAAGTGAACCAGATATCGCTTTCTGTGGTCCCTTTATCGTGGTACCTGCTGCTGAGCGCGACGCTTTTCTCTCTGGGAATTGTAGGGTTTCTGGTTCGGCGCAATCTGATCACCATCTTCATGTCGATTGAGCTCATGCTCAACGGCGTGAATCTCTCCTTTGTCACCTTTGCGCATCAGTGGCACCTGGTGAAGGGACAGATCTTCGTTTTCTTTGTGATGGTGGTTGCCGCGGCGGAGGCTGCCGTGGGCCTGGCCATCATTATTGCTATCTTCCGCGCTCGCGCCACGCTGGCCGTCGACAGAATCGACCTGATGAAACTATGAACGGACCAATGCTATTTTTACCGCTTATTCCGCTGCTGCCTTTCGCGGGCTTCCTGCTGAACGGGCTCTTTGGCAGCCGCCTGCCCAAGGCACTGGTCACGGTGATCGCGCTTCTGGCGCCGCTGGGATCTTTGGCGATCGTCGCGCATGCGGCTTATTTGCTCTGGTCCGGCGCAATTGCGTTTCCGGTTATTGAGCACGGCGCGCCAACATGGATCAGTGTCGGCTCACTTCACATCGATTTCGGCTTCGTGCTCGATCAGCTTTCGTTGACGATGCTATGCATCATCACCGGCGTAGGTTTTCTCATCCATATCTATTCCGCCGGTTATATGGCACATGAGAAAGGCTACTGGCGCTACTTCGCTTACCTGAACCTGTTCCTGTTCTTCATGATCGTTCTTGTTCTGGCCGGCAATGCACTGCTGATGTTCGTCGGCTGGGAGGGCGTGGGCCTGGCTTCATACCTTCTTATCGGCTTCTGGTTTCAGAAGACATCCGCAGCGGACGCGGGCAAGAAGGCATTCGTCGTTAACCGCATTGGCGACTTCGGCTTCCTCATTGGCATGTTTCTGCTCCTTGCCAACTTTGGCACGCTGACCTTCAGCGAGATTGCAGCGAAGATTGCTGAAAACCCCGGGTGGACCGGCGGCGTGTTGACATGCATCGCCATTTGCCTCTTCATTGGCGCTGCGGGCAAGAGCGCGCAGATTCCGCTGTATGTCTGGCTGCCGGATGCGATGGAAGGTCCGACGCCGGTCTCCGCGCTGATTCACGCGGCAACCATGGTCACTGCGGGTGTGTATATGATTGCCCGCTCGCACGCCATCTTTGATCGCTCGCCGGTTGCGCTCAGCGTTGTGGCCATCATCGGCGCGGCTACGGCGCTCTTTGCGGCGACGATGGGACTGGTTCAGACGGATATCAAACGCGTGTTGGCCTACTCCACCATCTCGCAGCTTGGTTATATGTTTCTTGGCTGCGGCGTGATGGCGTATTCAGCAGGCGTCTTCCACCTGATGACGCACGCCTTCTTCAAAGCGCTGCTCTTTCTTGCAGCGGGCTCGGTGATTCACGGTATTGGTGGCGAGCAGGACTTGCGCAAGATGGGCGGACTAAGGAAGAAGCTGCCTGTTACCTTCTGGACGATGACTGCGGGAGTTTTTGCGATTGCTGGCGCGCCGTTTCTATCGGCCTTTTACTCGAAGGACGCGATTCTCTACGCGGCATTTCAGCAGGGGACGCTGGGAAAAGTGCTGTCGGCGGTTGGGCTCTTCACTGCGCTGCTGACTTCGTTCTATATGTTCCGGCTCTGGTATCTTGCATTTTTTGGCAAGCAGCGAGCTCCGGAGCTGCATCCGCATGAGAGCCCCTGGTCAATGCTGGGGCCGCTGGTGATTCTCGCGCTGCTCTCGATTGGCGGCGGCTGGATTGGCATGGAGAAGTTCGGCGCGTGGCTTGCGCCGGTGGTTGGCTCTCGTGCTGTCGAAGCATCCGGCGGAATACCTGAGTGGGCATTCAGCGTAATTGCGGTTTCAATGGGACTGATTGGCTGGCTCATCGCGCATGTCATGTACAAGCCCGGTTCGAAGGCGATTGAGAATATCAATGCCAAGCCGACGGGTTTCGCCAGCATTCTTGAACACAAGTATTACGTTGATGAAATTTACAACACGCTCATCGTGAAGCCGCTGTTGATGATTTCACGCTTCCTGCTTGAGTGGGTCGTTGAGTTCGCCATCATCGGCGGCATCGTATGGCTGCTTGGGGGCATTGCGCTGCTGAGCGGAGCGATTCTGCAGAAGTGGCAGTCGGGCAATCTGCGCTCGTATGCTGCATGGCTTGCAGCGGGTGCGGCTGCGCTATTGCTGTTTGCGCTGTTGCCTTATTACCTCAGCGCGCATGGAATTGACATTAAATGGGCGGGGTGGAAATGAACGCAATCGACAACTACATCCTCACGCTCATTCTGCTTGTGCCGCTTGCCGGCGCGCTGCTCATTGCGCTTTTGCCGGAGCGAGGCAAGCTTTCAGCGGGGATCGCGCTGCTCACTGCGCTTGTGAGCTTTGGCCTGACGCTGCATCTGCCTGCGCATTTTCTGGCGGGTCAGCCGGGCTTCCAGTTTGAAGTGAGTCAGCCGTGGATCTCGAACCCCGCTATCAACTATCACGTGGGCATTGACGGCCTGAGCCTTTGGCTTGTGGTGCTGACGGGCCTGCTTGCGCCCGTCGGCGTGCTGGCAAGCTGGAATGTCATCCAGACGCGCAGCAAGATTTTTTATGCGCTCTTTCTGGTGCAGCAGACGGCGATGTTCGGCGTCTTTGTCGCGCTGGATCTGATGCTTTACTACGGCTTCTGGGAGCTTTCGCTTGTGCCAATGGCGATCTTGATTGCCATGTATGGCCGCAAGGAAGGTCCAAAGGCTGCGACAAAATTCTTTCTCTTTACCTTTATTCCTTCTGCACCGCTGCTTGTCGCCATTCTGTGGCTCTATGCGAAGACCGGGACCTTTAATTTCGCGGAGTTGCAATCCGCCATCGCGGGCGGCGCGCTGCCTGCAAACGGACTTTTCTGGGTTGCGCTGGCATTCCTCTTTGCATTTGCGGTCAAGGTGCCGATCTTTCCGCTGCACGGGTGGCTGGCGGATGCATTCAGCGAAGCGCCGGTTGCGTTGGCCATGGTTATCGCGGGCAAGCTTGGCCTTTACTCCATGCTGCGCTTCCATGTGGCGCTCTTCCCTGCTCAGGCAAAATATATTGCGCCGGTTCTGATTGCGCTCACTGTCATCGGCATTTTGTATGGCGCGTGCCTTGCACTGGTGCAGCGCGATTTCTGGCGGCTCATCGCGTTTGGAACTGTCGGCCACTTCAGCCTTACTACGCTCGGCATCTATGGGCTTACGCTTACCGGCCGCACCGGCGCTGTATACCAGACGCTGAACCAAGGCGTGATGGAAGGCGCACTTTTTGTGCTGCTTGGCGTGATTTATTCCCGGTATGAATCCAGCCAGATTGCCGCATTCGGCGGCGTGGCGGCCAAGTTGCCGCGCACGGCTGTTTTCTTCGTGATCACCTCGCTCGCCATGGTAGGCCTGCCTATGCTGAATGGCTTTGTCGGCGAGTTCCTGATTCTTTCGAGCACCTTTATCGGCGTCAGTCAGGGCTGGGCCACCGCGGCTACCGTCAGCGTGATTCTTGGCGCGGCGTACACGCTGTGGCTCGTGCAGCGTGTGTTTTATGGACCGGAGAGCGCGCTCGCTACGGAAAAGCCAGCTGAGGATCTGCGCTGGAATGAGTGGGTCGTCCTTGCGCCGCTTGCCTTTCTAATGTTGGTGATGGGACTGGCGCCTGGACTCTGGCTACCAACGATTGAAAGTACTATGAAGCTCGCTCCGACTCAGCAGACATCGTCCTCGCAGCGAATCCCATTGCCACAACTCGCCGTGACGTTCCATGACAGCAAGGAGGCCGCGCGATGAACACTGACCTGCTACGTATTCTTCCGGAAGTTGTCCTTGTGGTGGCCGGCATTCTCGTCATGCTCATCGATGCAGCTCTGCCTCCACGCGCACAGCGGCGCGGGCTGATATGGGTTGCTGCTCCGGGAACGATGCTCGCGCTCTGGGTCAGCCTGATTCAACTTCGTCTTGATCCCGGAACAGCTTTCTTTGGTGCGGTGGAGACAAGCCCATTTACGATCTTCTTTCATGTGCTGATCTGCGGCATTGTGCTTGTTGCGCTGCTGCTGGCTTATGACACTCTGCCCCGTGACAGCCACCATCAGGGCGAGTTCTATGCGCTGGTTCTCTTTGGCGCGTCCGGCATGTGCTTACTTACAGGCGCAGTGGAGCTGCTGGTTGTCTTCATCGCACTCGAAATCTCGTCCATCTCCACTTACATTCTTGCGGGCTACCGCAAGCACACGGGTAAAGGGCCGGAAGCGGCTATCAAATACTTCCTGCTGGGCTCTTTTGCTACGGGATTTCTGCTTTACGGCATTGCACTGCTTTTCGGCGCAACAGGCACCACGCAGATTTACGAAATCGCACGCAAGGCTGCATCCGCGCAGAATCACACGTTCATCGTGCTGGCGCTGATGCTGATGCTGGTCGGCATCTTGTTCAAGGTCTCTGCAGCGCCCTTCCATGTGTGGACGCCGGATGTATACGAAGGCGCGCCTTCGCCTGTGGTTGCGCTGCTCTCCACCGCTCCCAAGGCAGCCGCTTTTGCGCTGCTGCTGCGTGTGCTGTATGAGATGCTGCCCGATCTGCGGTCGCTGTGGATGCCGCTGCTATGGGTTGTTGCTGCAGCGTCCATGACGATTGGCAACCTGGCTGCGCTGCGCCAGCAGAATGTGAAGCGCATGCTGGCTTACTCGTCCATTGCGCATGCGGGTTATCTGCTTGCGGCCTTTGCCGGGCTTGCCAGCAACGGAATTGCCGCGGCGGCTTTCTACATTGCTGCTTACGCGGCCATGAATGTCGGTATCTTCGCGGTGGTCACGCTGATCAGCGGCTATGACGAACACCTGCCGCTGGTGGCGGACTTCCGCGGCGTGATGTATCGCTCACCGCTGCTTGGATCACTGCTGATCTTCTTCCTGATTTCGCTCATCGGAATTCCGTTTACCGGCGGCTTCTTTGGAAAGTTTTATTCCTTCTCTGCCGCCGTGGGTGGCGGCGCGGTGATACTGGCGATCATTGGCCTTTTGAACTCCGGCGTGGCGGCGGCATATTATCTGCGGCTTGCTGTGACCGTTGCGCAGAAGCCAGAAAACGGAATGAGTCAGGCCGCTCTGCCGGTGCCGCAGATTGGCGTGGCTGTTGGCGCTGCTCTGCTTTTCACTGTCGGAGCTACGCTGTGGCTTGGCATTGCGCCGGAGCCGATTCTGCGCGCTGCCGAAAACGCGGCACACGCGCTGCAATAAGCAGGATTCACTACTCTATTTCCGCAAGCGCGGCCTCGCTGGGCACGATCCCGGCATCCGCGCTCATGATCTCGCGATACAGCGCTACCGTCAGGCTCATGACGCGCTCTTCAGAGAATCGGTCAATCGCCCATCGCCGCGCGGCAGTTCCCATTGTGCGCCGGCGCGGCTCATCGCCGATGAGCTGAAGTATTGCCTCGCAAATTGCCTCCGGATAGCCGGGTGGCACCAGTAATCCTGTCACCTCTGGAATCACGGCATCGCGGGCGCCGGTAGCGAGGGTAGTAATTACCGGCAATCCGGAGGCGGCTGCTTCAAGCACTGCATTCGGAAATCCTTCGCGCAGGGTGGGCAGAACCATCATGTCCATGGCGCGATACCACGGTGCGGCATCCGGCACAAACCCCGTACAGACAATGGCCGGATGGTTTTCAATTGCGCGCCGCATCTCGGGGTCGAGCGCGTCTTCTGAGGTATCAAACCAGCCCACCAGCAACAGCCGCGCGCGCGGATGCGACCGCAGGACGCTTTCAAAGGCCTCTATCAGCTCTGGAATGCCCTTATCGCGTGTAAGCCGGCCGACGAATCCAATCACAGGCGCGTCCGGAGCTATTTTCACTTTTTCCCGCAGCGTGCATGGCCCCGGCGCAAACCGCCGGGTGTCCACGCCGTTGCTGCTTCCGTCTCCAACACGCCGGAATTTTTTCGTTGGCGCCAGGTGCATGGCTACTGCTTTGGCTTGCAGGCTGGGACTGTTGCAGAGAACATGATGTGCGCTCCACGAAGCCAGTCGTTCGGCGGCCAGCAGAATGCGCCGCCGCAGCCCGCTTGAGGTTTCCAGCTTGAGGCCGCGCAGAAAATAGATCCTTGCCGGTACGCCCGCTAACAGGGCCGCCAGATTGCCCAGCAGGCCGGCCTTCGGCGTACTGAATTCTGTGAGATCCGGCCGCAGCCGGGCGAGCAGCCACCACAAGCGGAGGAGCGCGATCAGGTCGAGCAGCGGAGAGATGCCGCGCCGCATCGTCACGGCGTCTGTTTCAATCCCCTCCACTGCCGCAAAGCGGTCCAGCATGCGGCCCGGGCTGGAGACAAGACGAACTCGAAAACCCGCCTGGAGCAATCCCCGCACGCGGCCCGAGAGAAGCAGGCATGACTGTGGATGGGTGACACCAAGGACTATAAGTGGCTGACGATTGAGAGACGCCGCCTCATTCCCACCAAAAATTTCCATTTGCCCTCATTGGCTCAGAGATAAACCAACAAACAGGCGGGGATGAAAAGGCAAATTCAGAACAACAGAGGCAAAGTTTGCCCCAGAAAGTTACTACAGCTTTCAACTTCTTATTACTGTGGTGTATTTTGATACATAGCATATCATGACAACTCAGAGAACTGTGCTTTTCCTCATTCCGCATCTGGGAGGAGGAGGAGCAGAACGGGTTACGGCCAATCTTGCTTGTGGCCTGCCGGAGAGCCGCTTTCGCGTGCATCTCGGGCTGGTGACGGGGCTAGCTGCGCATGCGGCCTCAGGCGCTGCGGAACTGCCCGCGCGCGTTACGATGCACGCATTAGGAGCGACGCGCGTTCGCTCAGCTGTTTGGCCACTTCTTCGGCTGGTGTGGCAACTGAAACCCGACCTGATCTTCTCGAACATGTTTCATGTGAATTTTCTGGTGCTGCTTCTGCGTCCGTTGTTTCCGCGCCGCACGCGGTGCATCATCCGGCAGAATCAGATGACCTCGCCGGAGACCGGCACGGGAAATTTCACGCGCACTTTGTATCGCATGCTGTATCCGCACGCCGACAAGCTAGTGTGCCAGAGTGAGGCAATGGCAAAGGAGATGCGTACCTTGATTGGGACAACGCGAAATCTGCGGGTTTTACCCAATCCGGTTCTTTCAAAGTCCGCGCCCGAGCAAGACAAATTTTTTGCTCCCGTCTCCGAAAATCTTTGGCTCGGGCCCGGACCGCGGCTTCTTGCGATGGGACGGTTGACGCATGAGAAGGGCTTCGACATGCTTCTTTCCGCGTTTCTGCAAGTGCAGCGATCCTTTCCTACCGCCGAGTTGGCGATTCTCGGCCAGGGACCGGAGGATGCCGCGTTAAAGGCGATGAGCCGTGAGCTTGGTATCGAAGAGCAGGTGCATTTCGCCGGCTATGTGACGAACTCTCATGCGTGGTTCGGCGGCGCAACCGCCTTTGTGATGTCCTCACGTTATGAAGGCATCTCCAACGCACTGCTCGAAGCCGCGGCAGCCGGGCTGCCCATTGTGACTACGCCAACGCGGGGCGGCATAGCGGAGCTTCTGAGCAGCCAGCCTGGCGCATGGATCACTCGTGAGATTTCAACTCAGGCAATCGTAGAATCCTTGATCTTCGCGCTCGAATCCATCACGCCGGGTAAGCGCTTTTCACATTCATGGCTTCAGGACTACCGCATGGAAAACGCTCTTCCGCGATTCGAAAGCCTGATCAACGAAGTTCTGGCAGGTGCGCGCGCATGAAGCACATTGCATTTCTTCTTCCTACATTGAACCGTATTGGCGGAGCCGAGCGGCAGGTGGTTCTGCTCGCCACGGGCCTTGCAGCGCGCGGCTGGCGCGTTACGGTCGTGGCGCTCTCCGGCACATGCGGCCAAGCCTGCGGAGAGCTGCATGCCGCGGGAGTGGAGTTTTTAAGCCTGCACATGCGAAAGGGGCTGGCCGATCCACAGGGCTGGATACGCTTGAATGCATGGCTGAAGCAGGCACGCCCGGAGATTCTCCATGCGCACCTGCCGCATGCCGCGTGGCTGGCGCGCTGGTCGCGGCTTGCGGCACCGGTGCGTGTGGTCGTCGATACAATCCATACGGCGGGAATCGGCACGCAAGGGCGCAAGCTTGGCTACCGGCTCAGTAACTGGCTCACGGACCAGATCACCGCGGTGAGCGAGGGCGCGGGGCTGGCCTGGACCGCAGCGCGCATGGTCAGCGCGAACCATCTGGAGATATTGCCTAACGGCATCAACACCGAAATGTGGAAGCCTGATTCCACCGCGCGTGCCGAGCTCCGTGCCGAACTTGGCCTGCGTGATGAGTTCCTGTGGCTTGCGGCCGGACGACTGGAGGCAGTCAAGAACTTCCCTGCGCTTGTCGAAGCCATCGCAACGCTGCCACAGCATGCGCGGCTGGTAATTGCGGGAATCGGATCGCAGGCTGAAGCGCTCTGGTCGTTGGCTCGGAGCCTGGGGATCGAAAGCTCTGTGCGCTTTCCCGGTCACCAATCCAATCTGCTGCGCTGGATGCAGGCCGCCGATGGTTTTGCGCTCTCCTCGCGCTGGGAAGGCCTGCCCATGAGCCTGCTTGAGGCTGGAGCCTGCGGCCTGCCATGCGTCTCGACTGCGGTTGCCGGGGCAACAGAGATTATTCTCGACGGACAAACCGGCCTTCTTGTGCCCCAGGGAAACCAGAATGAGTTGAATGAAGCTATGCGCCGCCTGATGGCCATGAGCGCAAGCGAACGGCTGGCAATGGGCAATGCCGCACGGCAGAGCATCCTTGCGCGATACAGCATCCAGTCGGTGCTGAGCCAATGGGAAGATCTTTACGCAAGGCTGCTCGATGAGCATCCGGTTGCAACACGCTGGTCTCGTCATTCGATGAGCAAAGGCTTGCCTGTCTTTACGCCTGCCATTGGCGAACGAGCTTCTTCACCGAACGGCGTAGCCGCAGACGCCCCATAACAGCGGCCTCATAGATTCGTTCATTGGCGCTCATTTCGTGGGCCTCGTAGTCCTTCACCACGCGGTCAAATGAGGTGAAATGCGCGGCGTTGCGGCTGAGAAAGGCGCGGAGATCTTCTGCTACCGGGCGTGTTGTGGCGCCGGGGTGCAGACAGATGGTCCATAGGCCCTTCTTCCGTTCGACGGGCGACCATATCTGCTGCGGAATCCACACTACGCCTTCACGGAGAAATGGACGGAGCGCCATGCCGTCCGACAGGTATCCAATGCCTTCTTCGCGCAGAGCTGCCAGAGTGTTCGAGTCAAAACCGTGGCGGGGCGCAACCCACAGACGCGGATTCAATCCCTCGGCGCGCAACATTTCGAGTCCCATGCGCAGCATCTGGCGCTGTTCTTCCGCTGGCCTGCCGGAGAACTCGGTATGGCTGTGAAATGGAAGCATGCTTTTGCCCCGCTGCACGCACTGGTGCCTGTACCCGTGAATTGCAATGGCCGCTCCGGCAGCCTGCATTGCGCGCATCTGCGCCCAGAAGGCCGGATCGGGCGGGGAGTTGCGCAGCTCAGAGTCCTGATTGTCAGGCACCACGGCGAGAATGGGATGGATACCGAATTCGCGAATGATGGCCGCAAGCCGCCGCCATCGACGCTCATGCACCGTGGGACAGAGATCGTCCACGCGAAGCAGATATTGAGCGGGTTGCGGAATTTTTGTCATGCTCGACGATCCATGCCGTCCTTTCTTATCGGTGCAGTCACACGCAGGCGCTGGTTGAGCAGCCGATACGACCAGTACCACAGGAAGGCAAGTGTTGAAGCCGTCCACAACGATGTGGCCAGAGCAATTCCAGCGAGTCCCATCCAGCGCATCAGCACGATATTCAGCACAATGTCGAGCACCAGGTTGATGATGCCGCAATAGAGAATCAGATCGGTTCTACGCATGGCAAGTACAAACCGGTAATAGACGCGGCTTACGGCGAAGAATGGAATCTGCAGGGCGTACATGGCCATCACGGGAGCCACAGCAGCGGTATCACGCGCTGTAAATACACCATGCTGTAGTGTGAGCCGCACCAAGAACGGCGCGCCTGCAATCAGCGCAATCGCAATGGGCACGGAAACCAGCGCTGTGATGCCCGCCCAGTGACGCAGAGACCTGCGGCAGCCGCTCCAGTCCGCATCGGCAACCAGAACGGAGAAGTGCGGCGTAAGGGCCGAAGCCAACGCGCCGGCCAGAAGCGTCACCGCTACAGAGGCAAATCTCCCGGCATAGACGAGCGCAGAGACGCTGCCTGGAGGGAGCATTGCGGCCATTGCCTGATCCGCCAGAAGGCCGCCTGATGCCACCACGGAACTGAGCAATACCGGTCCATATTGCCGCGCTACCTCGCGCGCGGCCTGCGATTCCCCGCCCCGGCTCAGCGCAAACCGGTAGCCGTGTCCGTTCATGATCCATGCCATGAACGTCGCGTAGGCCGCGACTCCGAGCAGGTTTCCGCAGATTACTGCCCACACTCCGTATTGGCGTCCGAAGAGGAGCGCGGACGCAATAATGCCCAGTGGCATCAGTGCTGGAGCCAGCGCTGGGATGGCAAAGCGATCCATTGTGTTCAGAACCGCCGTGCAGTTGCTGGCAACGCCTGCAAGCAGCACCACCGGCAGCAGCATCCAGAAGATATGAATCGAAGACTCCAGTTTTGACGCGGCGAAGTTTGACGCGATGAGAGGAAACGCCACCGGAGCCAGAAGCGCCATCGCAATGGAAGCGCCCACCAGCAATAAAACCAGTCGCATCATGGTATGCGCCAGCAGCTTTTGCGCTTGCTCCGCGCCTTCCTGTATCCGCACGCGGACAAGCGTGGGAATCAACGCCTGATTCATGGATTCCGCAAAGAGATTGATCAGCAGATTCGGAATCATGGAGGCGATGAGATACGCATCCATCGCGTCCGAGCGGCCATATACACCAGCCAGCACAAACTCCTTGGCCGTTGCCGCCAACTTCACCGCCATGCTGAAGACCGCAACCGTGGTTGCCGCATGAAATACGCGGCGGAATGTGCCGATCTGGTGTTGCGGCGGCATGATCGCCTCGCTCATGCCGGTTCCACCAACACATGCGCGGAGTGTACTTCAGTCTCCGCGGAAAAGCAGCGTGCCGTCTCATCGGGCGCCTCCACGGCGAGCCGCCCAGCGCAGGCGATTAGCCCAAGGAGAATCCACGTGGTGCGGTTCTGTTCCACGGTGGCGGCGAGAAGCGTGAGACACCATACGGCAAGCGCTGTGCCCATACCGCTCTTCAATGCGCCCGCCATGCGTCGCACGCTCCACGCGCATGCCACCACGATGGCTGCACAGATAGTCAGCTCAACGATGCCGCCCTCGACCACGAGCGAAAGCAACGTGTTATGCGCAGTATCAATGGGCGCGAGACCTGAAGCTGCAACGAAGGTGCCCGCGCCTGATCCGAAGAGGGGCCTGCGTACAAACGCCTGCCACCCTGCTGTCCAGATATTGAGCCGCTGATTCAGATCGCCTCCCTGAAACTGTTCTGGAATCGTGGCAAGGCGATCAAAAGTTGCCGCAGGCACCACGGCCCAGATCAATGCAATGAGAAGCGGCACGCCAAAGAGCGCGGGCATCAGACGCTCCGGCCTGCGACGAAAGAGCACCACAGCGCTTCCGGCCAATGCCAGCAAGCCCGCCAACAGCCCCTCACGCGAACCGGTCAACAACACGCTCAGAAATCCCAGCGGAAGATAGCTTAGCGCAAGCAGCCTTGCCCACCGGCGACGCTCTGAGTTCAGGAGCAGAGCGGCAATCGGCAAACCTAGATCGAGAAAGCGTGCCACATCATTCGGATCCTGTCCATCGGCTACAAAGCGCGCCTGATCCGCTGCGTCGGGCGATGCGAAGTTCGCCAGCGTCAACGCGGCCAGAACGCATGCTCCCGCAATGTAAGCACGCATCAGCACGCGCAAATCTTCGGGGTTTTCCACCAGCTCCCATAGAAGCCAGACCGGCATCACTACCTGGAATGCGCCGCGAAGCCGGTCCAGCGTGGCATCCACGTCGATGCTCCACATCGACGAACAGCTCCACCAGAGAAACAGAGCCATCACCAGCCACTGCAACGCGCCAGGCGTGCGTATACGCCCTGCCTGCATTGCCGCGGGAATCATAAAGAAGAGCAGCAGTACTCCAGCCACTCGCGCTACATTGCCGATGGGCTCACCGAGATCAAGCGAATACTCCCATGGAACGGCAAAGGTGAAGATCACCATCAGCGCCCACGCCGCCCTGCGCATGCCTAGAACCTCTGCGAGTACACAAGACCCGCATAAATGCTGACGCCGACAGCCGACTGCACCATGGATTCCAGCGACCGGTTCAAGATATTCTTCGCCATCGAATCCGGAACGAAGAGAATGTCGCGCTCCTGTATCGGCTGATCCGGGTCCTGTCCGCGCAACATGCGCTTCAGGTTCAACTCCATCACCGCGCGTCCGCCGCCGGCCTGTTCGCGAATGAGAAGCGCCTTCTGCGTAGACGCATTCTGTGATGGCCCCCATGCCAGGGTAAGCGCCTGCAGCACCGTTAACTGCTGTGCCGGATCGACAGTAAAACCGCCTGGGCGGATCACATCGCCCACGACATACACAAGCTGCGCGCGACTTATTTGGATTGTGTCGCCGGGTTCGAGCTCGGGATTGCGCTCTGCTGCGCGCGCGGCATTTTTATCTTCCGTCTGCGGGATCAGAGCCACAAGCTGAGGCGTATCAGGCGTGTCTCGCTTGTAGATAGCCACTACGCTGCCTGCGGCCGGGCTCACTCCGGAGGCTGCCGCAATCAGGTCCAGCATCCGGTGGTGCGCCGTGTATGGATAGACACCCGGACGCGTCACCTCGCCCAGCACGCTCACATCCTGCGCTGCGTACTGCGTGACCAGGATGAAGACCTGGGGATGCAGCAGCATTCCCTTCTCCACCAGCACAGCGGCGATTGCCTTTGAGGCATCCGCTTCAGTGAGGCCGCCCAACTTGATCTCGCCGATCATCGGCAGTGTCACCGTGCCGGCCTGCGAGACACGTACCGTGGAATGAAACTCAGGACTGTGAAATTCGCTCACTTCCAGCAGATCGCCCGGCCCGAGTTTCCCTGGCACAGGAGCCGCGCCCATTCCGGGCTGCGTCGGAGCAGGGCCTGCATTCGTGCCGGTGCCGTTCCACACTGCAGGCGCTTCCTGCGGGTTCGGCGTAATCCTTGTGTCCGAACTCTGAGAAATCTTCGTCACTCCCTGCGGCAGTCCGGAGGTGGTGGGCGTGGGTCCCTGCGCGCGCGCTGTAAAACACGCCATGCAAACCAGCAGAAGCGCAACTACGCGCGCCGCACCAGACGATTTCCAGGACTCCATCAGGAATGCGCCTCCAAATGCCAGCCACAGAGCAACAAAGAGCGTGATGGCCATATACAGCGGCACATTCGGCGCGACGGGCTTGGCCGGCGGACGAGCGGGGTCCACCACCCATATATCCGCCGGATGCGCGCCCGCTTCCAGGCCGGCCTGCCGCACCTTCTGCTCTGTGCCGATGTATAGCTCGCGCGTTGCGTCGGCCTCATGCCGCATGGCCTCATACTGTGCCGTTGCGGCAGCGGCTGAAAAACCCTCTCCAGTTTGCGCATCGAGACTCCGCTTCACCATCTGCTCGCGATCGATAGCCGTTTGCCATGCGCCGTGCAGGCTTTCGCGCAGCTTCGCGTTCTCGGCCTGCAACTGTTTGTCCAGGTCCGCAAGCTGCTGGCGAATCTCCGCTACTCTGCCATAGTTCGGCCCATGCTCCAGGCTCAGTTGCGCCATCTCCTGCTGAAGGTCGCTGCGATGTGCGCGAATCTGCCTGAAGATGGAAGCCGAGAGATTGCTGTTTTCATTTTCAAGATGCGGGTCAGAAGCCAGCGC
Source organism: Occallatibacter sp. (assembly GCF_049510455.1). GTDB lineage: Bacteria > Acidobacteriota > Terriglobia > Terriglobales > Acidobacteriaceae > Telmatobacter. The sequence goes on from NZ_JBEKYX010000013.1 coordinate 34,815, forward strand.
CAGCTCGGGATCGCCCTGCATCGCAGCCCTGTACTCGGCCTCGCGCAAAATCCGCTCGGAAGTCGCCGCCACGAGTTCCTTTGACAGCTCATCCACCTGTGTCATGGCAGAGAGATGCTGACCGGACTGCTCTTTGCCTGGGTCTTCCGGCGCAATCAGAATCCCGTTCTTCTTTTCAAACTCCGCTACCTTCTGGTCCTGTTCGTCGGCCTTTGCCTTCAGCTCCGCAAGCTGCGTTTCAAGCCATCCGGCAGCCTGCCCCGTGTCGGCCCGGCGTGACTCCGACTCCTGCTGCGTAAATGCGCGAATCAGCGCATTTACCACATCGGCGGAAACCGCAGCGTTGTGCGTGCGAAAACGAATCTCCACCAGCAGCGTGCGCGGAACCGTACCCACATGCAGCCTGCGCTGAAAGCGCTCCAGCAGATACGCCTGCGCCTCCGGGTCGGGCGCGGCTGGATTGAAATGCGGAAACCGCCGGTCAAACCATCCGCTAAATGCGGGCTCTGCGTACAGCTTGCGCTCCAGAATCACACGCCATGCAAGCTGATCGCTGCGAAAGACCTGGCCCAGCGTCTCCACCTCGGCCAGTCCCATCAGTGCGGAAGTGGACGGCGCCTGCTCCCTTGCACCCGCATTCATTACTTCTCCGGCATCCACGCGCAGCGCTACGCGAGCCTTCGCCTCGTATTGGTTTGGCGCAATCAGGCAATAGAGCAGGCATAGCAGCAGCAGGCCGCCCACCACTCCCAGCACAAACCAACGATGCGCCTTCACGATCCCCACGGCTGCGCGCAGTGACATCGAGTGGCTCGCGCGGCTGGCCGCCGGCTGCGAAGCGCCTTGTGGCTGTGCGGTCTCAGGCAATCCCAAAATCCTCAGTTCCTAAACTCTCCAAGCTAAAACATCGATTCATCGTTACGCCGCCCGGCATTTCATGCCAAGGCCGGTGCCGCGCTCGCCCCACGTCGTACACGCTTCCTGCTCCGCACTAAATTCTTCGTTGCAATTCCGCTCGCGCGATACCATTCCACGGTCCGCCGCAGCCCTTCGCGAAAATCCACCACCGGCGCATAGCCCAGCAATTCCACGGCGCGGCTTATGTCAGCCTGCGAGTCGCGTATGTCTCCAGGACGTGCCGGGGCGTAGGCCGGATCGCCGCGATAGCCGGTCAGCTCACGCAATATGCGGAAGGTTTCATTCAACGTATTACGGAAGCCCGTGGCCGTGTTCATCACCTGCCCGGAGACGCGCTCCACCGGCGCTTCGGCAGCCAGCAGATTGGCATGCACCACGTTGTCAATGTAGGTAAAGTCACGGCTCTGCTCGCCATCGCCAAAGATCGTCGGCTGCTCTCCAGCCAGCATCTTGCGGCAGAATACCGCCAGCACGCCGGAGTAATAGGAAGCTGGATCCTGATACGGACCAAAGACATTGAAGTACCGCAGCACAACCGTCTCAAGCCCATACACACGCGTGAACGACCGCACGTAGTGCTCCCCCGCCAGCTTTGCGACGCCATACGGAGAAAGCGGATGCTCCGGCATTTCTTCGTGCTTGGGCAGCGTGGGCGTGTCTCCGTATGCAGAAGAAGATCCTGCATAGACCACGCGCCGGACGCCCATTTCGCGAGCCGCCTCCAGCAGATTCACTGTGACATCCACGCAGTTACGGTTTGTGCCCACCGGGTCCGCCACAGATCGAGGAACCGAGGCCAGCGCCGCCTCATGAAACACGATCTCCACACCCGCGCAAGCCCGCATGCAGACAAAAGGGTCCGTAAGGTCGCCCTCAAGGAATTCTATTCCTTCCAGACCGACCAGGTTTTCCCTTTTTCCGGTTAAAAAATTATCGATGCCGCGCACCGTTTCGCCGCGCCGCAACAAATCCGCCACAATCGACCGGCCAATAAAGCCAGCGGCCCCCGTCACAAGAAAGCGTGCCAAGACAGTCAAACCCCTCCTCGGGGTAATTGAAACAATGCTGCACTGGGGTAATGAAAGGATATTACTCGAAAATGTTCTAAATGGATACGTTTTGATTAGGCGGTCCTAATTTGATAACACTCCTCAGGTCGTAGAATCAATTAAGTATGGCTACAACACTGGCCGGCTCGCTTGCCGGCGTCAAGCAACGCATTACCTCCCGCGAAGCCCGCGTGGGGATTGTTGGAATGGGTTACGTTGGTCTACCGCTGGCCCTTCTCTTCTCCGCAGAGCGCTTTCGCGTTACCGGCTTCGATATTGCCGCGGATAAGGTGGAAACCCTCAATGCAGGCGGATCCTACATCGTCCGGATTCTGCCCGAGGCCATTCAAGAGGCGCAAAAATCCGGATTCTGCGCGACCTCCGATTACTCGCATATCGCCGGGATGGACGCCGTCATCATCTGCGTACCCACGCCGCTCAACGAGTACCATGAGCCGGACCTGAGTTACGTTACCGGCACCATTCAGTCCATCGCGCCCTGGATCCACGAGGGCCAGCTCATCATTCTTGAAAGCACTACCTACCCCGGAACCACGGAGGAAATCGTCGTTCCGCTGCTTGAAAAAGGCAACAAACACGGCATTAAAGTTGCCTGCTCTGAAGGCTCCGGCGTGCATGTGGCCTTTTCGCCAGAGCGTGAAGACCCCGGCAACGACACTGTCGCCCGCCACGATATTCCCAAGGTCGTAGGCGGCTGCGGTCCCGCCGCTGTAGAACTGGCATCGGCGCTCTACGGCTCCATCTTCCGCCATGTCGTGCCTGTCTCGAGCCCCGCCGTTGCAGAGATGACCAAGCTGCTTGAAAACATCTATCGCTGCGTCAACATCGCGCTGGTCAACGAGCTCAAGCAGCTCTGCATGCGCATGGGCATAGATATTCACGAGGTCATCGACGCCGCAAAGACCAAGCCCTTCGGCTTCCAGGCCTTCTATCCTGGACCGGGACTCGGCGGCCACTGCATCCCCATCGATCCCTTCTATCTTTCATGGAAAGCCAGGGAATTCGACTTCCGCACGCGATTTATCGAGCTTGCTGGCGAAGTCAACACCAACATGCCGTACTTCGTCCTTGAGCAGACCGCCAGCGCGCTCAATGAGCACTCGAAGGCGATCAAAGGCTCAAAGATTCTCGTCCTCGGCCTGGCGTATAAGCGCGACATCGACGATCTGCGCGAGTCGCCTTCGCTCACCATCATTGAGCTACTCCGCGAAAAAGGCGCGCACGTCCGCTATAACGATCCCTACTTTGCCAAAGTAGGCCGCGGACGGCACTACGACCTCAACATGACAAATACGCCGCTCGATAACCTTGGCCAGTATGATGCGGTTCTCATCGTCACCGACCACACCAGCTACGACTACAAGGCCATCGTCGAGCAGTCGCAGCTTGTCATCGACACCCGCAACGCGACGAAAGGCATCGTTTCGTCGAAAATTGTGCGCTGCTGACACAGTTCAGTAGTAAGATTCCGCTCGCGGAGGTTCGCAGTGCCAAAAACTCCGTCTTCATGGCCGGATGACGTCTTGCCCTGCGACCCTCGCCTGCCCGCTGAAGCGCTTGCATACCGCCGCAGCGAAGGCCTCACCAGCGATCTGCTGCTGGGCAGCATCAACATCACCGCGTGGCTCTTTCGTGACCGGAATGGCCAGACAAACGTAAAGGTAAATCCCAACGTCACCATCAAAGAGATCGTTAAGGAATTCGGTCGTGCCGAAACGCCTGATGCGGAAGTCGGTCTTCACTCGGAGATGCTAGCCGCCAAATGGTTCCGTCAGCAGCGGGGCCTCCAGGTGCTGCAGGTCTTCTCCGAGCGCATCCCTCCTTGTCCAGCCATGTGCGCGCCCATGCTGAAGCACTACTATCCGGGAATCGCCTGGTATTACTACTACAATCCGCGCTCATTGAAGAACGAACAAGGCGGCATCGTCAGGCGCGCCGCGGCAGTTCTGAAACCTGCCTACGGAATATAAAATCGTCCGCGGCGTTGTCTGATGGAAGCCCCTGCTTTCGCGTCCCTTGTCCCTCCTGCCTCGTCCCCTGTATCGTGTTCACGGACGCTTATGTTTTCTCTTCATGCCACGCTGGCTGAGCCGCAGCACTTCTCACTTCTCGAAAAGCTCCTCTTCGCCGCGCTGGTCATCACAAGCGGCGGACTTTTCTTTCAGCGCTTCGATCCTATCCTTCGGAAAATCCTGAAGTCTAAAAATGATCCCGGCTTTCATCTCGCGCCGCTCGGCCGTCGCATCTGGGAATTCTTCTCCGAAGTCCTCCTTCAATCCAAAGTCATCGCGCAGCGACCACTCCCCGGCATCGCCCATGCCTTCGTCTTCTGGGGTTTTCTTGCCTTCGCGCTGGTTACCCTCAATCACGCAGCTGTGGGCCTTGGAATTGGCTTTCTTGACCCGACAGGCCGGGGATTTTCAGGATGGTTCGGGCGCTTCTACTTCTACCTCGCCGCCGCTTTCGCGCTCACGTGCGCTGTCAGTATCGCCGGTCTTTTTGTCCGTCGCTTCTTCGTGCGCCCGCGATGGCTTGGCGAAAAGCTATCCTACGAATCGGGCTTCATCGCTTTCCTCATCTTCGCGCTCATGGTCACGTATCTGGGCGCATTCTTTACCACGGATGCATCGCCAACGGCGCGAGTGCTTTGGTGGCTGCACACGCTTTCCCTGCTGATTTTTCTGCCGCTCATTCCGCATACCAAGCACCTGCATCTTGTTCTCAGCCCTGTCACGGTCTTTCTCTCGCGCGAAAAATTCAGTGACATTCCACCGCTCGCCAATGACGATGACTTCGGCCTGGTCGCCGGCCAGGACCTGACCAAGATCGTCAGCCTGCAGGCATATTCGTGCGTGGAATGCGGCCGCTGCACCGAACACTGCCCTGCCAATAACACGGGAAAGATCCTTAATCCAAAAGAAATTATTCTCGGCCTGCGCTCGTATCTCAACGACATCGGCCCAACGACAGAGGAACCTCTTCTCGGCAAATACAACTCGCAGGAAGCCGTCTTCCAATGCACCACCTGCGGCGCATGCGAGTTCCAGTGTCCTGTCGGCATTGAACATCTGCCCATCATCATCGGCCTGCGCCGCGGCGCTGTGAACACCGGCGCGTGGGAGAACGACTACGGCGGCAAGCTGTTTAACCAGTTGGAGCGCGGCTCCAATGCTCTCGGCATCTCTGCGCTCGAACGCGACAAGTTCATCCAGAAGGAACAGTTTCCCATCTTCGACGGCACACAAGAGTATTGCCTCTGGCTTGGTTGTATGGGCGGCTACGATCCCAAGGGACGCGAGATCATCTCCGCCTTTGCTCGCGTGATGAATCACCTGGGCACAAGCTACGGCGTGCTGAAAAAAGAAAAATGCACCGGCGATCCCGTTCGCCGTCTCGGCAACGACCTCGTCTTTCAACAACTCGCGGAAGCTAATCTCGAAACCCTCGCGCAGAACAACGTCAAAAAGATCGTAGCCATCTGCCCGCACTGCGTCCGCACCATACAAGAAGATTGGAAAGCCTACGGCACACCGCCTGAAATCGAACACCACAGCGAGTTCATGGCACGTTTTGCGCATCTGCTGCCGCAGAAATCCAGCGATGAAAAAATTGTGTATCACGATCCCTGTTATTTAGGCCGCTATCGCAACGTTTATGAAGAGCCGCGCCAGCTCGTGCAGATCAGTGGCACACTCGTAGAAGCTCCGCGCCACAAGGAGCGCAGCTTCTGCTGCGGCGCAGGCGGCGGTCTTGCATTCCTGGGCGAGGAATCCGGCGAGCGCGTCAGCCATGTTCGTGCGCAGGAACTCGTCGCCACCGGGGCAACAACCGTCGGCACAGCCTGTCCTTTTTGCAACACCATGTTCCGCGATGCGCTTGCGGCAACTGATACGCCGCCGCAGTTGCTCGATATAGCGCAGCTTGTTGCGCGTGGACTATCTGAACCTACGGAGACAAGCACGAAGTAGGTAGCAAATCACCCCTGTGTAGGAGAATGGAGCGAGACAGATGATCCAGTGGTTACAGAAATTCCGAGCCTACAGTTTCCCGATTTTTTCCACGATCCTCGTCTTCATATGCGCACAGATCGCGTTCTTCAAGGAGCAGTCTGAACTGCATCGTCTCGGGCACGGCACGGCAATTGTCTGGTGCTGCGAGGCTTTGTTTCTACTCGGAATGACAAGTTGTATTGCCGGGATTTACCTTTCCGTCGGAAACAGAAGAGTTCATCCGCTTTTCACTGCGCCCGGATACATCAGCATAGGAGTGCTTGTTATGTTCCTATCCTTCGTCGTTCAGTTTGACGTGTGGCAGACAATCGGAAAGTACTCTATGTTCTATGCACTACACCATTTGGCCAATCTCTAAATCGTAGGTCTTTTCGCGCTAGTTTCTGCGTAGTGGCCGACCAGACAACTTAATAATTCGGAGCCCCAGCAGCAATGAAAATCATCGTAGCCATCAAACAAGTCCCCGATCGCGATGCACCCGTCCGCATCGATGCATCCGGCAAGTGGATCGAAGAATCCGGCCTGCAGTTCGCCATGAATGAACCAGACGCCTACGCGCTGGAAGAAGCGCTACGCCTCAAAGAAGCTCACGGCGGCGAAGTCATCGTTCTCAGCGCAGGCCCCGAGCGAGTCGGCACCACCATTCGCGAAGCTCTTGCCAAAGGCGCTGACCGCGCCATCCACATCACCGCGGACGATCTCGGCTCACGCGATGCTCTCGGCGTGGCAAAACTAATCGCAGAAGCCATCAAGCCGGAATCACCCGATCTTATCCTCACCGGCCTGCAATCCGAAGACCTTGGCCTCGGCCAGACCGGTGTCATCCTTGCCGAGCTGCTCAATTTGCCCCACGCCTCGCTCATCCTGCACGTCGAAGCCATCGGCTCCGGCCTCAAGGTCAAGCGCGAGCTTGAAGCCGGCTGGTTTCAGGAGATCGAGCTGCCCACACCCGCCGTTCTGACGATCCAATCCGGCGGCAACAAGCTGCGCTACGCCACGCTGATGGGCATCAAGAAGGCCAAGACCAAGGAATTGCGCGCCGTCAGCGCCGCCGATCTCGGGCAATCATCCGCGCCAACCGTCACACTCGAACAGATCGCGCTCCCGTCCAAGCAGCGCTCCACACAAATCCTGTCCGGCAGCGCGAAAGAAGCCGCCGCGGCACTGGTAGAAAAATTGAAGTTCGAGGTGCGTGTGATATGAGCGCTATTTTTGTCATTCTCGAAGAGAACAACGGCCAGATCAGCCGCATCAGTTGGGAAGCACTCGCCGCAGGAGCCGCGCTCGCCACGCAAACCAGCCTTCCGCTGCACGCCGTTGTCATCGGCGCATCTACAGAAGCTCTCGCCGCAGAAGCAGCCGCAAAGCAAGTCGCTGGAGTCACGCGGATTGAGCACGCGCTGCTGGCGCAATACACGCCCGACGGCTGGACCGCCGCGCTACATCAATTCCTAACTGCTAATCCCGCAACGTACATCGTCTTCCCGCACACCTATCAGGTCCGCGACTACGCGCCCGCGCTTGCCGCGCGCATGAATCAGGTCCTCATCGGTGACATCACCGGCATCTCCGCAGGTCCTGTCTTCGCACGTCAGCTTTTGCAAGGCCGCCTCAGTGGCAGCTACAAGCAAACAGGCGACGGCCCATGCTTCATCTCCGTTCAAGCCGGTGCATTTCGCGCAGATGCCATTGCCGCAGGCTCAGCACAAATCGCCACCTTCGCGCCAACCATCGAGCAACCGCAAATCCGCACCAAGCCCGGCGAACCTTTCCGCGCATCAGCGCAAACCGTCGATCTCGGCTCCGCCCCGCTCATCGTCAGCGTGGGCCGCGGCATCAAGGAAGCCGACAACCTCCCGCTGGTGCAGGATCTCGCCACGGCGCTTGGCGCGGAGCTTGCCGCATCGCGCCCCATCTGCGACAACGGCTGGCTTCCCATGGAACGCCAGGTTGGCAGCAGCGGCCAGACCGTTGCGCCCAAGCTCTACCTCGCCGTCGGTATCTCCGGCGCCATCCAGCACCTCGTCGGCATGAAAGCTTCGCAGTGTATAGTTGCCATCAATAAAGATCCTGACGCGCCCATCTTCGAAGTCGCAGATTACGGCATCGTTGGCGATCTTTTTGAAGTCGTTCCCGCACTCACGGAAGCCATTAAGTCTGCGAAATAAGCCATGTTCATTCCCGAGACTTACCAGGCCGCGCTTCTGCTCATGATCCTCAGCATGATCTGCTGGGGATCGTGGGCGAACACGCTCAAGCTCGCACCCGGTTTTCGCTTTCAGCTCTTCTACTGGGATTACGTGATCGGCCTCGCCGCCGGAGCCATCGCCTGGGGTCTCACTGCGGGCAGCGCTGGCCACACTGGTCTTCCGTTTCTGTCGGACGTACTGCACACAAGCGCAAGTCGTATCCTCTGGGCCGCCGCCGGCGGAGTCATCTTCAACATCGCCAACCTGCTTCTCGTTGCCGCCATCGATGTCGCTGGACTCGCAGTCGCTTTCCCTGTCGGCATCGGCCTTGCGCTCATCGTTGGCACAATCTCCAGCTACATCGTTCGCCCCGCCGCCAATCCTCTGCTACTCTTCGGCGGTGTCGCGCTCGTCACCGTAGCCATCCTGCTCGATGCAGCCGCCTATCGCCGCCGCGAGCAAAGCGCCACCGGGGTCCCCACGGACAGGTCTTCGTTCGTGGGGTTGAAAGCCACCTCCACGCGCGGCATTGTGCTCTCGCTTATCGCCGGCCTGCTGATGGGATCCTTCTACCCGCTTGTAGCCCATGCCATGAGTGCGCCGGAATCCGGCCTCAGCCCTGGCCCCTACGCCACTGCGCTCTTCTTTGCTATTGGTGTCCTCATCAGCACCATCCCCGCCAATCTCGCGCTCATGGCCCGCCCGCTCGACGGCAAGCCGCCCGTGTCACTCAGCGGCTATTGGTCCGCTCCCTTCGGCTGGCACGCCGCAGGCTGGATCGGCGGAGCCATCTGGGCCACCGGAGCCATTGCCAACTTCGTCGCCTCGCAAACTCACTTCGTCGGCCCCGCCGTCTCCTACTCCATCGGCCAGGGCGCCACTATGGTTTCCGCCTTCTGGGGTGTCTTCATCTGGCGCGAATTCGCTGGCTCGCCGTTCTCCGCGAAGCTTCTTCTCTTCTTCATGTTTGTCTTTTTCCTGCTCGGTCTGGGCTCCATCGCGCTCGCGCCACTCCACTAAAAGGTTCACAAGATGCACACGAAACCTATCGTCGTCATCGGCAGCATCAACATGGATCTCGTGGCCCGCACGCCGCGCATTCCACTCGCAGGTCAAACCCTCACCGGTACGGATTTCTCCACCACTCCCGGCGGCAAGGGCGCAAACCAGGCCGTTGCAGCCGCGCGCCTCGGCCCTCATGTGCAGATGATCGGAGCCGTCGGCAATGACGTCTTCGGCGAAGCCTTGCACAGCAATCTCGCAAACGCCGCCGTCGATACCAGGGCTGTCGCCCACGTTCCCGGACCCTCTGGGGTCGCGCAGATTCAGGTCGCTGACAACGGGCAGAACAGCATTGTCGTCGTTCCGGGAGCCAATGGCGCAGTTACGCCTGAGCTCATTCGACAACACACCAAGCTCATCCAATCCGCAGGCATCGTTCTGCTGCAGCTCGAAATCCCGCTCGATACCGTGCTGACCGCATGCGAACTCTGCGCCACAGCACAAGTCCCTGTCATCCTCGATCCCGCACCTGCTGCCTCGTTGCCAGACGCCATCTGGCCTCAGCTCGCATGGTTCACGCCTAATGAAACCGAGCTTGGACTTTATACAGGTAGCGGATTTCCACCAGAAACCGCAGCCAAACAATTGCTGGCACGCGGTGTTCACGGCGTCGCACTCAAGCGCGGCGCGGAAGGCGTTTATGTTGCCGCATCCGGCGAAGAACCTACATGGGTTCCCGCCTTCCACGTCGAAGCCATCGACACTGTTGGTGCTGGAGACTGCTTCAATGGCGCCTTCGCCGTCTCACTTCTCGAAGGCAGCTCATCTGCTGCGGCCGCGCGCTTCGCTTCCGCTGCCGCAGCCATCTCCGTCACGCGCAACGGCGCTCAGGCCGCTATGCCCACACGCGAAGAAGTGGATGCCTTCCTCGCTTCACACGGCTAATCAGCACCACTCACGGAAAGCCCCATTCCGCACCGCACGCGCCATCGCCTCCATGTCGCCGGACAGCACGCGGTCTTCGCCGAGCCGCGTCACCACCGCGCGCACCGCACTGTAAGCGCCCTCAACAGCAGCGCTCGACTTCAACGGCCTGCGGAACTCCAGCGCTTGCGCTCCGCACATCAGCTCAATGCCCACCACGCGCTCCGCATTCTCCACAATCTGCCGCAGCTTCAGCGCACCGGTCATGCCCATCGACACATGATCCTCCTTGCCACCGTCTGTAGGAATGCTCCCCGTCGAAGAAGGGTGGGCCAACACCTGGCATTCGTTGATCAGCGCAGCCGCCACAATCTGCGCCATCATGAATCCCGAAGACAACCCCGGATCGCCCGCGAGAAACGCAGGCAATCCTTCATTGATATCCGGATTCAACAGCCGATCGATGCGCCGCTCCGTGATGCTCGCCAGATCTGTGAGCGCCACCGCAGCATAGTCAAACGCATACGCCAGCGGTGCGCCATGAAAATTTCCGCCAGAGATTACGCTCTCTTCCAACTGCGATCCATCCGGGAAAATCAGCGGATTATCGGTAGCCGAGCCCGCCTCCGTCTCAAGCACGCCTGTCACATGGTCCAGCACGCCGCGCACCGCTCCATGCACCTGCGGCATGCAGCGCAGGCAATACGCATCCTGCACGCGCGTATCGCCTGTGCGGTGCGACTCTCGAATCTCTGAGCCCGCAAGCAACTGAATCAGGTGCGCCGCTGATGCAATCTGCCCTGCGTGCGGCCGCGCCGTATGAATCCGCGCATCGAAGGCAGCCGGCGTGCCCATCAACGATTCCAGGCTCATCGCGCCTGCCACATCGGCCAGCCGCACAAGCCGCTGTGCACGCGCCACAGCCAGCGCACCGACAGCCGTCATGGCTTGTGTGCCGTTCAGCAGCGCCAGGCCTTCTTTGGCGGCCAATTGAAGCGGCTTTAGACCTGCTTGCCGCAGTGCTTCACCGCCTGCAAGCCGTTGGCTTTTGTAGAAAGCCTCACCCTCGCCAATCACCACCAGCGCCAAGTGTGCCAGAGGAGCCAGATCGCCGCTTGCGCCCACTGAGCCGCGTTCGGGAATCACCGGCGTCACGCCTGCATTCAGCATCGCAGCCAGCAGTTCCACAATCTCCGGCCTGTTTCCGCTGAAGCCCTTGGCCAGCACATTGGCTCGCAGCAGCAACATGGCACGCGCTTCGCCTTCCGCGAGCGGATTTCCCACTCCGCCCGCATGGCTGCGCACCAGATTTGTCTGCAACTGCGCCAGCTTGTCCGCAGGCACGCGCACATCGGCCAGCTTGCCAAAGCCGGTGTTGACGCCGTACACAGTTTGCCCCGCCGCCAGAATCTGCTCGATCAGCGCGCGACCTTCGGCCATTCGCAAGTGTGCCGCTGCGGCAATCTCAACGTGGCATCCATCCAGCGCCACAGCTTCAATCTCCGCCAGGCTCAGCGGCTGTCCATCCAACTGCAACGTATCCATTCGTTCTAATCCAACCCCAGAATCTTTCTGTTTTTTTCTTTATCTGAACCCGCGTTCGCAAAATCGTCAAATGCTTTTTCCGTCACGCGAATGATATGGCTCTCGATAAACGGCGCACCTTCCGCCGCGCCCTGTTCGGGATGCTTGATGCAGCACTCCCACTCCAGTACCGCCCAGCCCGGATAGTCATACTGGGCGAGTTTGGAGAAGATTGCGCCGAAATCCACCTGCCCATCGCCCAGCGAACGAAACCTTCCCGGCCTCTCGATCCACGGCAGGTAGCCGCCATACACGCCGGCCTTCCCAGTTGGATTGTACTCCGCATCCTTTACATGGAAAGCTCTTACCCGTTCGTGATACAGGTCCAGAAACTCCAGGTAATTCATCTGCTGCAGCACCATGTGGCTCGGGTCATAGAGAATGTTCGCGCGCTTGTGGCCGCCAACCTCATCCAGGAACCGCTCAAAGGTCGCGCCATCGTGCAGGTCCTCGCCGGGATGCAACTCGAAGCACGCATCCACACCAGCCTCATCAAACGCATTCAGAATCGGCAGCCAGCGCCGACCCAACTCCGCAAAGGCTTCTTCCATTAACCCCGCAGGCCGCTGCGGCCAAGGATAAAAGAACGGCCATGCCAGTGCGCCAGAGAACGTCGCATGCGCAGTCAGTCCCATCCGCCGGCTTGCCTTCGCCGCCCAATGCAATTGCTGCACGGCCCATGTCTGGCGCGCCTTTGCATCGAGACCCGCTGGCGCAAATCCATCCAGCATCGTGTCGTATGCCGGATGGCTTGCAACTAACTGTCCTTGCAGATGCGTGGACAGCTCCGTCACTTCGAGACCTGCCGCGCGCACTGTGCCCAGAATCTCGTCGCAGTACTCCTGGCTCTCCGCCGCGCGCTGCAGATCGAACAACCGCTTGTCCCAAGTGGGAATCTGCGCACCCACAAAACCCAAATCCGCAGCCCACTGCGCTAAATTCGCCAGCGTATTGAACGGCGCTTCATCGCCTGCAAACTGCGCCAGAAATATCCCTGGCCCTTGAATCGTCTTCATCGCCATCCCTCAAAACTCCACCCAACCACCACTTGCATTGCTCGCAATAGCTCGCTCAATAAACCGCATACCGCGCACACCGGCGCGAATCCCCGGCAACGTGGCTGGAATCTCAGCTTTATTCTCACGCCAAGCCTCAAGCCAATCCGCAAATTCGCGATACAGCACCGCAAAGGCTTCGAGATAGCCTTCCGGATGACCACCCGGCAGGCGTGTGACAGCTCGCGCGTCGGCGCTAAGATACGCGCCGGCCGCATGGCGAATCTCTTCCGGCCCACTCGCCGGCCAGATGCGCAGATGATTCGGATCTTCCTGCTCCCAGTGCAGCGAAGCCTTCTCGCCATACACCCGCAGCCTCGGATTGTTGCCCTCGCCCGTGGCAATCTGTGAAACCAGCAGCACGCCTTCCGCTCCGTTATCCAGCTTCAGAAGCGCAGTGCAATCATCATCCACCTTCCGCGTAGGAATCACCGAGCGGAGCGAAGCGTGAATACCCGTCACTGAAAGACCAGTGACATACTCGACCAGATGAAACGCGTGCGTGCCGATGTCGCCAATTGCCCCACCCGGCCCACTCTTCGCCGGGTCCACGCGCCACTCCGCCTGCTTGTTGCCCGTCTCTTCAAAGGCTGTGCTCAGCCACCCCTGCAGATAATCTACGGCGATCTTGCGAATTTTCCCCAGCGCGCCAGAGGCGCAGATTGCCCGCGCCTCGCGTACCAGCGAATAGCCCGCGTACGTATGCGTCAGCGCGTACGGCAACCCCGATGCCGCGACGACTCCCTCCAACTCCAGAACTTCGTCATAGGTCGCTGTCGCCGGTTTGTCGCTCACTACTGGAAAACCCGCCTGTAGCGCGGCCTTCGCAATCGGCAGATGCAGATGATTCGGCGTAGCAATCACTACAAAGTCGATGCCATCTTCACGCTGCTTCTCGCTTGCCAGCATCTCTTCCCAGCTAGCATAAGCGCGCGCAGGATCAATCCGATACATCGCAGCCGCAGCCTTCGACTTCTCCGCTGAAGAAGAAAACGCTCCGGCAACCAACTCAATCCGCCCATCCAGCTCAGCAGCCATCCGATGCACCGGGCCGATAAATGCACCCGGCCCACCGCCGACCATTCCCATCTTCAGTTTCCGTGCAGTCGTCATCGCCCTACCAATCTGTTAACGTTCCATCGAGTTTTCGATTCACCGGCAGATATGCCCTGTGATACGGATACTTCGCAGCCAGCGCCTCATCCAGATCCACACCAAGCCCCGGCTTCTCGCCCGGGTGCATATATCCATCCGTATACATGTACGCATGCGGAAAGACAGCATCCGTCTCCTCTGTATGCGGCATGTGCTCCTGTATCCCAAAGTTATGGATCGCCAGGCCAAAGTGGAGAGCAGCAGCCATCGTCACCGGCGAGAGATCCGTCGCACCGTGGCATCCAGTCCGCACGTGATACAGATCCGCAAAATCCGCCAGCTTCTTCAGCGCCGTCAGCCCGCCGCCATGCACAATCGTCGTACGAATGTAATCGATCCACTGGTTGCGAATCAGATCATGCGAATCCCAGATCGAATTCAACACCTCGCCCACTGCAATCGGCGTTACTGTATGCTCGCGGATTAACTTAAAGCCCTCCTGCAACTCTGCCGGCGTAGGATCTTCAATCCAGAAGAGATGATATGGCTCCAGCTCCTTGCCCAGCCGCGCCGCCTCAATCGGCGTCAGCCGGTGGTGGCAATCATGCAACAGATGGAGATCCTCACCAAATCTTTCTCTTACCTTTTGGAAGAGCTTTGGAGTGGCACGAAGATACGGCTCCGTAGCCCACTCATATTCGCTCGGTAGCCCACGCTCCGCAGGCTCATAGCGTCCGCCGCCTTTGGACACGCCATACGTGCCCTTGAGCCCCGCCACGCCGCTCTGTACCCGGATCGCTCTGTATCCCAACTCCTGATGCGCCGCCACATCGTCGAGCGCCGCTTCCGTGTCCTTGCCAAAAGCATGGCAATACACCATCACGCCATCCCTGCTTTTGCCGCCCAGCAGGTTATATACCGGAGTATTCAGCGCCTTGCCCTTGATGTCCCACAGCGCCACGTCCACGGCGGCAATCGCACTCATCGTCACTGGCCCGCGCCGCCAGTACACCCCGCGATACAGGTACTGCCAGATATCTTCGGTCTGAAAAGGGTCGCGCCCAATCAGGCACGGAATCACATGCTCCGTCAGGTAGCTGGCGACAGACATCTCGCGCCCGTTCAGCGTTCCATCGCCGAGCCCGTAGATTCCCTCATCCGTCTCCACCTTCAGCGTCACAAAGTTCCGCCCCGGCGAGGTGATATTCACATACGCATTCGTAATCTTCATCGCTTCAATCCGTACTCATCGAATTAGGCTCATTGATTTACGCTCACTGGTTTACTGCGCTGGCCAAAAACCCGCCATCTACCGCAATAATCTCGCCTGTCACAAACCCCGCCGCCTCGGAAGCGAGATACACCGCCGTACCCGCCACTTCCTTCGCCTCGCCAAACCGCCCCATCGGCGTGCGCATCTTCAGCTCCGCTCCACGCGCCGTGCCTTCCACAATCGCGCGATTGAGCGGCGTAGGAAACACCCCCGGCGCAATCGCATTCACATTCACGCCATGCGTCGCAAGCTCAATTGCCAGCACCTGCGTCAGTGAACCAATCCCTGCCTTGCTCGCGCAATACGCGGCCACTTCCTTAAACCCCACAAAGGTGCTCAACGAGGCAATGTTGATAATCCGCCCATACCGCGCCTTCACCATTCCTGGCGCAAAAACCTGGCAAGCCCGCAGAGTTCCCGTCAGGTTGGTATCCAGCACCCGCGCCCACTCCGCCTCTGTCTCTTCCAACGTTGGAGCCTTATGCGTCACACCTGCCGCATTGACAAGAATGTTCACTTTGCCAAATTCCGCCACCACCGCATTGCGCAACGCCTCCAGCGAGCCGCGATCCGTCACATCGCTCGTCAGGCGCACCGTTCTGCGTCCCATCGCTTCAATTTCACCCGCAACCATCTCCACCTGCTCAGCGCGCCGCGAGCTCGCCACCACATCCGCGCCGGCCTCAGCCAGCCCAATCGCAATCGCATAGCCCAGGCCCGTTGTTCCGCCCGTCACCACGGCCACGCGCCCGCTTAAATCAAAGAGGCTCTTTGCCATCCCGCTCCTCTGTTCCCAATTGCACACTTTACAGGATGCCCCGCAACCCCGTCACACTTATCCGCACCCATCCACCGAATTTCACTAAGTCGATTTACTAAAGGCCTCACGCATCCCCACCCCCAATGCGTTACATTGATTCAGGAAAAGTCTTATGGAACCCATCGTCATCCCCACCCAACGCCGCTGGGATCTTCTCTCGCTCGGCGAAGTCATGCTCCGCCTCGATCCGGGCTCAGTTCGCGTGCATACCGCGCGCCAGTTCACCGCATGGGAGGGCGGCGGCGAGTACAACGTAGCCCGCGGCCTGAGCCGCTGCTTCGGCCTCCACACCGCCATCGCCACCGCGCTCGCGGATAACTCCGTAGGCCGCCTCGTTGAAGACTTCATCTTTCAGGGCGGCGTCGATGCCTCGCTCCTCAAATGGGTTCCCTATGACGGCGTAGGCCGCGCCACGCGCAACGGCCTCAACTTTACAGAGCGCGGCTTCGGCCTGCGCGCCGCTGCTGGTACATCCGACCGCGGCCACACCGCCATCAGCCAGATCAAATCGGGCGACTGGGATTGGACCTCTATCCTCGGCCCGGAAAACGGCGCGCGTGCTTTGCACACAGGCGGCATCTTCGCAGCACTCTCACCCTCCACAGCGGAAGTCGCTCTTGAAGCCATGACCGCAGCCCAAGCCGCCGGCACAGTAGTCTCCTTCGACCTCAACTACCGCGACTCCCTATGGAAAGCCATCGGCGGCAAGGCCAAAGCGCAGGAAGTTAACCGCGCCCTCGTCAAAAAAATCGACATCCTGCTCGGCAATGAAGAAGACTTCTCCGCCATGCTCGGCGTGCATCTCAAAGGCGTCTCGGAAGACTTCGCAGAACTTCCCGTCCACGCCTACGAAGAGATGCTCCGCGAAGTCGCCAGCCTCTATCCCAATCTCAAGCTAGTCGCCAGCACCCT
>NZ_JBEKYX010000130.1:0-9408 GCF_049510455.1 Occallatibacter sp.
GACAAACCGCTTTTTAGAACCCACGGTTGCGCGCGCAACATCGAGGTTGGCTTCGGCTGCCGCTACGTTGATTTGATATGGAACCGGATCGATCCGGAACAGCAGATCGCCTTTGTGTACGAGTTGATTTTCGTGGACCGCTAATTCAGTGATTCGTCCACCGACCAGCGTTGCGACATGCACGACTTCCCCGTCGATGGTTGCATCATCGGTGCTGGGCTTTGCCCTTAATGACGTCCGGCCCCAGAAGAAGGCAGCTAGAACAACAAGAAGGAGAGCAATGGCCGCGCCCAAGGGATTGCGTTTACGAATTCCGCGAGCCTCCGTCATGAGTGCACCACCCAGACCTGCCAAACGAGAAGGGCGACGAGGATACCGATCGATGAACAGACTGCTAGCTGATAGGGAATATAGTTCGAAAGTCGAGTAGTTATCATCAGACCTCGTGCAATCACCGCGGCAAGGACTGCTATGAGTCCGCACAGAAGCCACGCTGAAAAGTAGGCGCCAGCTATAGTGACCGAGGGTGCTCCAGCACAGCCGGCCAACGACAATGATCCTCCTGCCACGAACACAACCGGGACTAGTCGTGCCAGGTGGCGAGCGCAAACATTTATTGCTGTGTATGCCCTGCGGACGATCATCATTACCTTCATCGCCCTTGCCTTAGGTTGGACCGGTGTGGGCGTAATCTTCCCCAAAGAAATACTCGGATGGAAGTTCCTTGGTTCTCTGGAGCGTAAAGGAATATCACCATCTGAGAAACAGGCTTTGCGGTAGTCGTAGAACTACACTTTCGTGTAACTATCCAATGGAGTCAGACCAGAAATGAGCAGCAGAATATTTTCACCCGCGGAGCCAGGGTGGGGAATTTTTCATTGAGCTGTCGTAGTTGCGGAATCCGGGTCTATCGGTAAACCGCGTTAGCCCTTCAAGTAGCCCCGTTTTGTCGCTATTGTCACGGCATGGGTGCGATCGTTCGCTTGTAGCTTCAGCATGATATTGCGCATGTGGCCCTTGATGGTGTCTTCAGTCACTCCGAGAACATCGGCGATGACCTTGTTGGAGGTCCCATCCGCGACCAGACGGAGCACTTGAAGTTCTCTCTCTGAAAGATGATCGACAGCAAGGTGGGTGGCAATTTCATTCGCCACCTCCGATGGAACACAGCGGACTCCAGAGTGGACTGACCGAATCGTCTTGACGAGGTCTGTACGAAGAAGCCCCTTGAGCAAATATCCCATCGCCCCTAGCTTGAGCGCTCGACTCGCCTGGACGTCTCCAGAGTATGTCGTGAGCATGACGATGCGAGCCTTTGGATACTCTGCGAGGATCTTCGACATGGCTTCGATGCCGTCCATCTCGGGCATCTGCAGATCCATGAGCGTAACGTCCGGAAGGTGCTGGCGAAATGCCTTGACGGCATTCGTGCCGTTTTCAGCCTGCGCCACAAGTTCGATGTCGGACTCCTGCTGAAGAGCAAAGGCGATTCCGTCCCGCATCAGAGGATGGTCATCTACGCACATCACGGTAATCCGCTTCGGCACCATATTCATTCCTGTCGGGTCTTCCGGTATCGCCGAGCCCACCTGCAGAGTGCGCTGTTCTCCGCCAAAATATCAGTTTAGTCGATTGCCTCCTAAACACGATCGCCGCGGCGGCGGCACACCACACTCAATGACTTGGTTTGCTGATTCCCGAAAGATCTTCTCGCAACTCGCGCAACCGTGATGAACCTGTGCATCGTTCTGTCTACATGGTAGAAATGCATCTCCTCTCATGCCTGTTCGCCTCAGTGCTCGTAACCGTGATCGTCAATCGAGACCTTCCCCCGGAAGAGCCAATAGACGATGCAGAAATACGTAATTGCCAGACACATTCCCACGGACCACCAGGCCAGACCAACCCGCAACGTGTGTGGCGGTGATAGAGCCTGCTCTACCGTAAGGTCTCTCCCTTGGGTGCCAACGGCGGGAAGGATCACTGGAAACAGACCGAACGCCGCCCCGAGAAACATAGACGACAGATAACCACAAGACGCGAGAAACCCCCGAAGCTGGAAGCCCTTCGAGAGGGTCAATCGAATCGCGATCAGACAGGCAGCACCCATGAGTGGGAAAATGAACGCAATCGGATGGCGCAGGTAGTCTGTAAGCGAAGCGGGGCGAGCCAGTATGGTAGCCGGTATCCCTATCGTCGACAGGAAAAGTGTTGCGATCCAGACCCTCTTCGCGAGTTGGGTAGCACGCTCTTCTACGTCTCCATTGGTCTTCAACGCGAGGTAAAGGGACCCGTGGAGTGACAGGGCTGTCACTGCAAGGACGCCACCGAGAATCGTGTACCAGTCGAGGATGCCAGGATTGGGTCCGGTGCGGAAGTTAGTCCAGAGCGGAAGGAAGAAGTACCCGTCAGCACCTATCGGAACACCACGGACGACGTTTGCGAGAGCTGCGCCAAAGAAGACAGAAAGCAACGCGCTCGAAAAGAAAAAGATGGCCTCGAAAAACGTCCTCCAGAGAACCTCTGAAGAGTGACTTCGAAGTTCGATGCTGACACCGCGAAGAATGATTAGCCAGAGAACGATCATCAAGGGAAGATAAAACCCGCTGAACGCCGTCGCGTAGAGCGGCGGAAACGCAAAGAAGAGCGTGCCGGCGGACGCAAGCAGCCAAACTTCGTTCCCGTCCCACACGGGGCCGATGGTGCGGAGCGCCTGCGAGCGCTCCGAATCTGTCCGGGCAATCCATAAATAGATCGTGCCAACGCCGAGATCGAACCCATCGAGGACGATATACGCAGTCAACATCAGTGCGACAATCCAGAACCAGAGCGTACCCATTTGTTTTGCTCCTCACGCGGTTACGGCAGATGCCCGGTCGCTCTTTGCAACGGTTGGTCCCGACTGAACGTGGTTATAGAGAAGGATGATCCACAGAAGCGAAAGCACACTGTACATTCCCAGAAAGCCGAGCAACGAGAAGAGGCCATTGCTTGCGTTCACATGCGAGGAGTAGCCCTGGGATGTGCGGATGAGGCCATAGACAAGCCAGGGCTGGCGGCCTATCTCTGCCGTCATCCATCCTGCGGTAGTCGCGATGTAAGGCAGGGGCCAACTAAGCAGGATCGGCCAAAGCATCCATCGGCAGAAATAGAGCTTGCCGCGCCAAAGCAGGAGAGCTGATAGTCCCATCAACGCGCCAAACCACGTCCCGAGGCCGACCATGATGTGGTAACTGTAAAACAGAAGTGGAAGTGTCGTTGGCCATTGATCTTTCGGGAAATGATCGAGTCCCTGGACCTCGGCAGATGTTGTGCCATAAATGAGGAAGCTCAGAACCTTGTTAACAATCAGGGGGTTGTCGATGGTTCCGGACTCATAGTTGGGTTGACCGAAAAGCACCATCCCAGCACCTTTCTCTGTGCGGAACTGTCCTTCCATGGCCGCGATCGCCATGGGCTGATGCTTAGCCATGTACTTGCCGTGCAGATCGCCTGTTGGAAAGACTTGCAGCGTACAGGAGATGATCCCAGCAATCACTCCGACCTTCAGGAAGATGCGACCGTATGGGCCCTTTCGGTCCTGAAGCAGATAGAGCGCCCCAACAGCCGACATAAAGAAGGAAGCCGTCACCACCGCAGCACACATATTGTGTGCATACTCCAGCCACGCCCATGGATTCAGCAGCAAATCTCGGAAGCTCGTAACTTCAAAGACGCCATTGCTCAGAATGCGATAGCCAACTGGATGTTGCATGAACGCATTGGTGACGATGATGAAGAAGCCCGATATCCACGAACCGAGGAACACCAGAAACGCCGTGAGCCAATGCATGCGGCGGGACAGTCGCTTTTCGGCAAAGAGAAAGAGTCCAAGAAATGCCGACTCCAGAAAGAAAGAGAAGATGCCTTCCATGGCGAGCGGCATACCGATGACACCGCCGGTCCGGCGCGAGAATTCGGACCAGTTGGTGCCGAACTGAAATTCCATTGGAATGCCAGTAACGACGCCAAGAAGAAAGTTAACTGCGAATAGCTTTCCCCAGAAGCGAGCAGAGTTCTCGTATATCTTCGAGACCTCGGGATCGGATGCCCGTAACGCGATCGTCTTGAGGATGACAATCAGCAACGCCAGCCCCATTGTGAGCTGCGGAAATAGATAGTGGTACGTGATCGTGAAACCAAAGTGAATTCGGTGAAGCGTAAGCGCGTCCAAGGTTCCTCCTGTCGCCAGAGCTGTGGCAGCTCGAACATTTCACCGCGATGCGAATCGAGAAGCTCGTTTTATGAAGCGAGAAGCATAGAGCGGCCCGAACAGGGCCGCTTTTATTTATCGGGACAGCCACTCCGGCTTCGAGGAGCCGATCGGCGCAATGATCGGATCTGCCCAATATTCCGGCGTCTTTGACATCTCGATCTGTGAACCGATACGGGTGAATTCGCCGAATGCTGTCTGGCCCGTTTGAAGATTGGGTTTGAGCGGCTTGTGGTCCGGTCCCAGGTTATCGAGATTGAGAAGCGTTGCGTTGTCGACAAAACCGAGAGCCTGCTCAAGCATGATTGTCTGGGACAAGGTAACCGTCACTTTGTAGCTGCCGCCTTCTTTAGCTCTCCGCAGTAATGCGGCTTGTACCCCAATCGCTGCCAGGTAGCCGGTCAGAAAGTCGCAGACAACTTGCACCCCGTGCGGCAATTGGGGTTGGTCCGCAGAGCCGATGTCGCAAAGCAGACCGCAGAGGCCGGCGGCGGTGAAATCGTATCCCATCCAGTCAGCCCACGGTCCGGTGGGTGTGTTGAGTTTGATCTTGACGTAGATGATTCCAGGGCGAATGCCTGCGAGTGTTTCCGCGGAGAACCCTTGCTTATCCGCGAGATGCGGACGCAGATTCTCGACGAATACGTCGGAGTCTTTGACGAGCTCATAGATCGCCTTACGGTTGCCGTCGATCCGTGCGTCCATGTAGGCCTGGCGAATTCCGGCCTGGGTCTGCCAATACATCGTGGGCTGTTCGATCCAGTTCAGCGTATTGAGATTCAGAGCATCTGCCCCCTGCGCTGAGAGTTGACGTAGCACCGCAGGCCCCGCCACGACATGCGTCATACCGAGTGCGCGAATACCTGAGAGTGGTCGTGTGCCCGGAGGGAATGGCTCCGGATCGCTGTCTCCAATCTTCTCGATATCGATCAGGGGAGCACTTGCATGACGTTGATACTGTTCGGTAGCGCGGAATTCCTTGCTCGTTCGGCAGATGACCAACGGTACGCCTGCATCCTGGGCGGCAGCTTCCAAGTCTGCCGAATCCCACTTGCGCGTAGCGCGCTCAAGCTGCTTCGGTAACGTTCCGCTATCCAACAGTTGCATGATTCGCTGAGTGTTTGAGGCATAGAGCGAGGTGAGAATAACGAAGCGGCCATCTCGGGTCGGAAGAATATACGAGCCCAGTTCCCCGACATTGCCACCCATCATCTGCGGTGTGCCATTGACCAGGGTGTAGCCGGCAAGCAAATCCTGCCAGGGACTCTGGGTCACGTAGGCTTTTCGCAGATCGATATGGATATCCTGGCTCTCGCCGGTCCGATGTTTCCAGATGATGGCCGAGGCGATCGCGTTCGCACCACTGACGGAAGCTGAAGCGCAACCCACCTTGAGATGAGTCGGGCGAATAGGATCCATGCCCTCGAACGTGATCTGGCCGCCAAAGTCTTCGCGCTTGAGCCCAGCCTCTAGTAGGAGACCGTCGACAACATTCAGCAGGTCCTGGTGGTTATTTATAGGTTGATAGGAAAACATGATGCTCCTTTCGTGATCGTCAAGAGTGTGTAAGGGACATCAGTGGGCACCCGGCGAAGTTTGCTTCAAGCCACATAAGTGATACCGGTCAGATTTCCCTGGGCAGCCAACAGCATTTTGGGATTCGTCCCATCAAGATTCGCGCTGTACACAGACCCGGCGAGGTCGGTCACGAACATGCGCTTACCCTTTGGGTCGAGAGCCAGACCGATTCCCTCCATCAGATGGGTGATCAGGATTTGCGATTCGGTGTGGGAGTTCGCCGCTATATCCATCGAAGCGCGATTGACTGTATTGCCTCGTGGCGGGTCGCCGCGGTCAGTCCAATACAGCATCCTGCTTGATGGATCGATATCAAGGTCAATCGGCTCGGGAAGATCCTGGAACAACAGCTCGATATCGGTGCGTTTCGTGGGTTCTTCCCCCGCAGGAATCTCGATGCCAGCACGGAAGATACGCCCTTGCCCAGCATTGTCGCCGCCCTTCTGTGTCCAGTAGATCTTGCCGCCATCCGTATCGACTGCGATTCCTACGCACCACCGGGTTTGGTCATGTCTGTCGGCGTCGCTCTCTCCGGTCTGCACCAGCATCTCTATTTCTGTGCCATCGAGATTACAGCGCATGACACGCATGCCCTCGCGATCACACCAGTAGAGCTTCTGCGATTTCGCCTCGATCTGAAGCTGCTTGGGAGTAAAGGTTGAACCGGGCGGAACGATGACTGTGATGTTTTCACCGTCGAGATCGGACCGAAGGATGGAACCATCATTCGCTATGGGATTCCCCATGTTGGTCCAGTAGAGATGTCCTCGCTCGGGGTCCGCAGCGAGTCCATCCGGATGCCTTTGGCCGCCTGCGACGATGACCTTCAGATCGGAACCGTCGGGTCGAGCGGACAAAATCCGGCCTGCCCCAAGATCGAGAAAAAATATCCGCGCACCCTCTAACGCGCTCTTTGCGGTGCTTTCAATTGCAGACATAAATGCAACTCCTTTTCTGGCTTGTCAGACGGTGAGATCAGAGTCCGGCTTTGGAACGCAGCGCAAGAAGACCAAGAAGAACTTCATTCTCCTGATTTGCCAACTGATCGACGGTACGCTCGCCCACCTCACGAAGAACTCCGTCAACAACGGTTTGCTTGAGTACATCGGTGACGTCTGGAGCAGCGAGCGATCCGATCAAAGCTGTTAGCGGCGGCATGAGGTGTTCCATGTAATGGTGAATACCGCCAGGACCTCCACCAAGATGCCATTGCAGGCTCGGACCCATGACTCCCCAACGAAGTCCCGGCCCGTAGCAGATTGCAATGTCGGCATCCTCGACGCTGAGCACGCCCTGCTGAACCAGATACAAGACCTCTTTGTAGAGAGCGGCCTGGAAACGGTTCGCCACATGACCGGGTAGAGCTTTGTGCAGCCGAATGGCCTTCTTCCCTATTGATGTGTAGAACTCCATCGTTCGCTGAATGGTTTCCTCAGAGGTCTTAGCACCGCCAACTATCTCGACCAAAGGAATCACATGCGGAGGATTGAAAGGGTGACCGATCACGCAACGTTCCGGCCGCTTGCAGCCGGATTGAATGACGTCCATGGTGAGACCGGAAGAGCTGGAAGCGATGATGGAATCCGGCGGAGTGGCCTCGTCCATGTCAGCGAATAGCTTGATCTTGAAGTCCGGACGTTCAGGTCCGTTCTCCTGCACAAAATCAGCCTCGCGCAGTGCCTCCTGCATGGAGGATGTGAACTCCAACCTGTCCATCGAAGCATTTGTAGCCAGCCCATATTGAGCAAGCAGCCCCCATGCCTCTGCCACATACTTCCGAAGGGCCTCCTCCGCGTTTGGCGCAGGGTCGGTTGCGACTACATCGAATCCGCGCGAAAGGTAATAGGCCGCCCAGCTTGCTCCGATAACACCTGTACCAACAATGGCAATGCGTTGAATGGATTTGTGTGAGGACATTTCTTCTCCTTGTCTGAAGCTGCGAGTTGTGTGCGTCTCTCCGGAGACGCTGACCTGTTTGAGCGGCGCGCTATTCTACGGGTGGAGTGTTCATCCCGTTCGACCAGTCGACGTCCGGCCGATCCAGAATCGGGTCCACATGAACATGCCCGAAGTACTGCCATGCCCACTCGAGGAAGGTCTCGACTTTCGCACGGACTGTCGTCAGCAACAGGGCATGGACTCCGAGCCATGCTGCAAACGCAAGCGTTCCTGTTACCGTATACCGGCTTGAACCCACCTCAGCTACTGCTGCGTTCCTGCCGACCATCGCCATGATTCCCTTGTCGAGGTATTCAAAAGGTTTGCCGGTGTGTCCAGCCGCCGCCGCAGCTATGTTCTTTGCGCAATGACGACCAGCCTGTTGGGCAACGGAGGCTAGTTGCGGTAGTACCTCGCCGTCGGAAGTCTTGAAGTTTGCGAAATCTCCGAGCGCATACACTCCAGCAAAGCCTGCGACGCTGAGATCCAACTGGACGTCGACTCGGCCGCCACGCCCTGCCTTGATACCGAGTGAACTGGAAATGGCAGACGCCTTAAGACCTCCGGCCCAAATCATAAGCTCAGCAGGAATGTGTGTGCCGTCGGAGAGTGTGACACCGTTCTTTGTGACTTCCTTAACGGAGGTACCGAGCAACAGCTCCACTCCGCGGTCCTTGAGCTTTTCCGCTGCATACTCCTGAGAGTGTTTCCCGAATGGGCCGAGAACAGTCTTCCCCATGTCGATCAACGTCACCGAAGCATGCTTCAGATCGACATGCTTGAATGCCTGCGAGGATGTGCGTTGAAATACGTCACCAATGGCGCCGGCAATCTCGACTCCCGTAGCGCCGCCACCGATCACGACAAACCGCAGCGGGTCTGTTCTCTTGCCGGCATCCCGGTCCGCGGTTTCAAGAGCGCCCAGCAGGCGTGACCTTAGGCGCTCGGCGTCGAGCAACGAGTAGAGGGGTAAAGCATGCTCTTGAACGCCGGGGATCCCGAAGAAATTTGGCTCTGCGCCTGCAGCGAGGACGAGGAAGTCGCCCTGGTACTCATCGCCACCGGCCGAATAAGCTGTGCGCGTCGTGAGGTCGACGGACTTGATCTCGGTCATGACAACGTCGACATTTTCGTGTTCCGCTAAAACGGCTCGCAGATTGAATGCTGCGTTGTCCGGCGACAGAGTCCCTGTGGCGACTTGATATAACAACGGCTGAAACTGTTGATAATTGTTTCGATCAAGAATGGTGATTTTAAGATTCTTGTGCGCCGCTAGTTTCTGTGCGCAGTTGAGTCCGGCGAACCCACCGCCGACGATGACAACGCGTTTGATATCGTCTGAGTTCAACATGCTTGCTCCCTCACTTGTTCAGTAAGCAAGCCAATTGTGCTCTATTCATCTCCTTTTTCAACGCCGCTGTAGATGGGTTTTCGAACTACACTTTCGTGTATGCGCACTGCTGCGTCCTCGCCGGAATGCGCGGGTAGCTCATCTTTTCACGCAATTATCAATGATTGGTAAGCGTGGAAGATTGGCCGTCTGGACAGGGTCGGATGGTTATGGGGTGCTGAGTGACCGGTTGTGTCCACGTATTTCGGAGATGGACACAACTGGTTGTGTGGATGCGAGCAGCTTATCG
>NZ_JBEKYX010000131.1:0-9688 GCF_049510455.1 Occallatibacter sp.
TATAGCTCCTCGTTCCAAATGGCGTACGGACCCTCCGCAGTCTCCATGGGCTGAGCGTTGTCAAAAGCCTCATAAGGGCCTGCGAGGTAGCCCAATTTGTCTGCCTTGGCTAGATAACCCGGCCCAACGAGGTGCGATTGCGTGCGCGGGTTCTGGTCGTAGCTCAACACAATATGGTGGATACCAAGTGCCTGCACTTGGTCCAGAAACGAAACGTCACGGCCGTCACCCCAGACATAGGCCTGTGGTGCTCCGAACAAGCGCGGCAGTTTGGGGACGGCCTTCTCAGCAAAGGATTTGAATTGTCCACGCTCTTTCAACATCTGCCGATAGAACAAAGCGGGCGCTAGGAGGTCGGCGGGCCGCACCGCAAAGAGCAAGTCAAGGGTTTCTGCCCCGGCGACAAAATCGTGCGTGAGGCGAGCCTGCACACCAGCATTATCGTGCAGGCAAAGATTTGACTCCAGGCCGTCCACCAGCGCATAAGTGACGGCGCGGGTGCCTTCGAGGTAGCTCCAGGCCGGAAAAGAAAGCCGCGACGTGCCCGCGAGACAGTCTTCATTTCTGAATTTTGCACGCCAGAACGGATCGTCAGCCTTGTAGGCTATGCCCTCGCCGTCGGGAACAAGCCAGGTGCCGGAAGCTACGCCGGGCATCGACCAGGCTAGGCTCGAACCTGCGGCACCGGAGATCGTCAAATGCAAGGCATTGCTTTCCATAGATAGGGTGATAACCCGCCCTTCGACATCAATCCAGCGCCAACCCGCCCCGTCCGGAACGACCGTCACTCTCGCAAACTCATGCAACGGCGGCATGACAGCCAGCGGCGCAGCACCGTCCACCCGCGCATCAATTCCAAGGGTGTTCGGGTCTACCGTATAAGCGATATTGCCAACGCGCAGAATCAGAGGGTCAGTCGCGCCCGAAGCAAACTGACTGGCGACCAAGGCGAGAAAGAGAAACGACTGAGCTCCGATCATCGAGATTTAGGATACAGGCGCACGCGTAATCCCCAATTCTGAAGGCGAATTTGCTCACCAAAGTAGCGAGGGGCAAATCGCGGCTGGTCAGATCAGTCTCATAGAAAGTCGGCTTGTCAGAAGTGATCGACAAAAAATACGAACGAGTTCCGCAACACTGCTTCTTCATGCCATTTCGTAATCCCATAAAAACAACCTCAAAGCCGCGCTGAAATACTTCCAAGAAATCTGCCCATTTACCATATTATGGAACACCGTACCACAAATAAGAGTACATACTAATAGACAGCTTGCAATGCGGGAAATGCGTCCCACTGCCACTTTCCGCCTGTTTGCCGAGGCAAATAGACTGTTCAGCAAGGAGTGCGGGCATGGAAAAGGTAAGGCCATACCACTCCAGCGGAGTACGTCACAAAATCGCACTGAGGCCCGTCCTGAACTTGGCAATCAGCCCGGTTCAAGACCGCAAGACGAAACAGCGGCAGACAGAACGCAAGTTCTTTTGCAACAACAGCTTTAAGCAGCGCTAAAGATAGATCAGGCCCATAGTTCAGGTTCGACCACCAAGGGGGAATTCAATGAAAGCTCGCTATCCCGGAATCCGCATCACCGCCAACGGCAACCAGCTCGTCTCATACCACACGGAGACCCGCATCGCCGACGCCGGCGTTTTTTACCCCATTACGCCTTCGACGGAGGGCGGCGAGCTCTTTCAGCAGGCTTATGCGGAAGGCCACCTGAACGTCTTTGGCAGCAACACGATAGCCATTGAAACCGAGGGCGAGCACGCAGCCCAGGGCGGCGCAATCGCCCACTCTGTCTGCGGCAAGCGCGTGGTCAACTTCACCTCCGGCCAGGGCATCGTCTACGGCGTCGAGCAGTATTACCACGCCCCCGGCAAGGGCTCCACCATGGTCCTTGAAGTAGGCGCCCGCGCCCTCACCAAGCACGCCCTCAACGTCCACTGCGGCCATGACGACATCTACGGCGCGCTCGACACCGGCTGGATCATGATCTTCGGCAAGGACGCGCAGCAGGCCGCCGACCAGGCGCTCATCCTCCGCCGCGTCACCGAGCTTTCGCTCACCCCCGGCATGAACATCATGGACGGCTTCCTCACCAGCCACCTTGAGCGCACCTTCTACAAGCACGAGTCTGACCTGATCCGCGAGTACCTCGGCCGCCCCGACGACATCATCGACTGCCCGACAGAAGCGCAGCGCGTCCTCTTTGGACCCACCCGCCGCCGTGTCCCCAAGATGATGGACCTCGCCAACCCCATCCTCCTCGGCCCCGTCCAGAACCAGGAACACTATATGCAGGGCATCGTGGCCCGCCGCAACAACTTCGCCGAGCCCATCCTCGACTTCCTTGAAGCCGCATACAAAGACTTCGGCGACCTCACCGGCCGCTACTACGGCCTCGTCTCCAAGTACAAAACCGAAGACGCAGAAACCGTATTCGTCTCCCTCGGCTCCGCAGCGGAAAACATTGAAGCCGCAGTCGATTACATGCGTGAAACGCGCGGAGCAAGCGTCGGCTCCATCCACGTCAACGTCATCCGTCCCTTCCCGGAAGCGGCAGTCGTCGAAGCCCTGCGCGGCAAGAAGAACGTCATCATCCTTGAGCGCACAGACGAAGCCCTCTCCGGCGACAACCCACTCGGCCGCGACATTCGCACCGCCCTCTCGAAAGCCGTACAAGGCACCGCGGGCATCCCCAAAATCGAGCTCGCCGAAGTCCCGCGCATCTACGCCGGCACCTACGGCCTCGGCTCCCGCGACTTTCGTCCCGAGCACATCATCGGCGCATACCAGTTCGCCGTCGAAGGCCGCGCCCGCCGCGACGGCAAGACCGCAGCCGACAACGAATCCTTCATCGTCCTCGGCATCGACCACCCCTACTCCGTCGTCGCCGACGAAATGCCTTCCCTGCTGCCTGAAGGCGCAGTCGCCGTCCGCTTCCACTCCATCGGCGGCTGGGGCGCCATCACCACCGGCAAAAACCTCGGCGCAATCATCGGCGACCTCAACGATCTTCTCTACGAGCGCGACAAGGTCGTCGATGAATCAGGCAATCCCAAGGAAATCATCCACGTCAGCGCCAACCCCAAGTACGGCTCGGAGAAAAAGGGCGCGCCCACCAGCTACTTCATGGTCGCCGCCAAAGACCGCATCCGCGTCAACTGCGACCTCCGCCACGTGACCACCGTCCTCTGCTGCGACCCCAAAGCCTTCACCCACACCAACCCCCTCGACGGCATTCAAGAGGGCGGCGCTTTGGTCTGGGAGTCCGACGTAGACGGCGAGCGCGCATGGGAAAACCTCCCCATCTGGGCCCGCAAGCAGATCATCGAGAAGAACATCCGCGTCTTCACCCTTCCGGGCTTCGAAATCGCCCGCAAGGCCACAGACCGCGCCGACCTCCAGCTCCGCATGCAGGGCAACGCCTTCCTCGGCGCATTCTTCGCCGTCTCCAGCCTGCTCGGCGAGTTCGGCATCACGCAGGAGCAGTATCGCGACGTCGTCCGCAAGCAGTACGTCAAGAAGTTCGGCAAGCTCGGCGAAGCCGTCGTCAACTCCAACATGGAAGTCATGACGCAGGGCTTCGAGCACGTCACGGAAATCAAGGTCGGCGAGCTAGCCGCCACCGATCGCTCCACCCTCCGCGGCCAGGCGCTCCTGCCCATCCTTGAAGCCGTCCCCGCCTTCGCGACACACTCAGAAGGCAGCGCAGGCGGCTGCACCACCGGCGGATGCCGCAGCACACCACCGCCAGAAGGCCAGGCAGCCCGTCCGCCCATCTCTTCAATTGATGCCTTCGACGCGGAGTTCCGCTCGCACTTCGGCTACGACCAGCCAGCCACGCCGCTCTCGGCCATGGGCGTAATCGCAGCAGCCACCGGCGATACAGCATCCAAGTACGTCGCCCGCCGCGAAACCCCGCTTTACATCCCCGAAAACTGCACCCAGTGCATGGAGTGCATCTCGGTCTGCCCCGACACAGCCCTGCCCAATACCTCGCAGGACCTCGGTACCCTGCTTTCGACTGCCGTCACGCGCTACGTCACTGACGACGGCGAGCGCCGCAAGTTCATCACCGCGCTGCCTGAAATCGAAAAGCAAACCCGCGCCCGCATGTTGGCCGACATCAAGCAAGGCACGCCGCTCCCCACCATCCTCAAGGAAGTCACCGAAGGCGTAAACGGATTCAGCGCCGAATCCAAAGCCCAGTTCTTCCAGATCCTCGACAAAGTCCCGATGGCCTATCAGAAGGTCAACGCCATCTTCTCCTCGCCTGAGCGCAAGTCGCCCGGCTCCGGCGGCATCTTCTCCATCTTTGTCTCCGATCTCTGCAAAGGCTGCGCAGCCTGCGTCACCGCCTGCGGCGACCACATGGCCCTCAAGATGGTAGCCGAAACCGAGGAGGTCAACACCGAGCACGAAACCGGAACAGCCTTCCTCAATCTGTTGCCAGACACCTCGCAGAAGTACCTCGGCCTCTTCAACGCCGCCAACCCGGCAGACTCGAAGACCGCCACCCTGCGCAACATGCTCATGGTTCGCACCAACTACGACGCCCTCGTCTCCGGCGATGGCGCCTGCGCCGGCTGCGGTGAAAAGTCAGTCCTCCGCTCCATCGCCGCAGTCACGGAAGCCTACATGCGCCCCGTCTACCACGCCAAGTCCGACCGCTTCGTCTCGAAAGCCGGCCAGCTTGAAAAAGAAGGCGCAGCCAAGCTCGAAGCCCTCAAAGCCTCCGACCCCGCCGCATACGCCCTGCTCAAGCAAGGCGTCCAGCACCTCATCCTCGGCCTCGGCGGCGAGGACGATAAGGACACCAAGGGCCGCATCGCAGCCTACGAGCAGGCAAACGGCGAAATCACAGACGCGCAGCTCATTGAAGCCCTTGCGGCAGTCCTGCTCACCGAAGCCTTCAACCACAAGTCCCTGCAGCCAGTCGATGGCCGCCTCGCCAACGGCATGAACGTCATGGCCATGGCCGCGCACACCGGCTGCAACACGGTCTACGGCTCCACCACGCCCAACAACCCCCACCCCTACCCGTGGATGAACTCGCTCTTCCAGGACGGCATCACCATCGGCTGGCTCATGGGAGAAAGCTTCATCGTCGACCACGCCCGCCGCTCCGTCCTCCCCGAGCGCCTCACGGACACCATCCTCGCCGGCAAGGGCCTCACCGCGGAAACCTACTACCACTTCACGCACTTCACTGACGCGCTCATGACCGACAAGGAGATCGTCGAGCTCCCCAAGGTCTGGGTTGTCGGCGGAGACGGCGGCATGGGCGACATCGGCTACCAGAACATGTCCAAGGTCATCCTGCAGAACCGCCCCAACGTCAAGGCGCTCATGCTCGATACCCAGGTCTACTCCAACACCGGCGGCCAGAACTCGGATTCCACCCCCATGCTCGGCGGCGGCGACATGAACACCTTCGGCGCAGCCACGCAGGGCAAGAACACTGAGAAGAAGACCGTCGCGGAAACCTTCCTCGCCGGCCACGGCTCACCGTTCATCGCACAGGTCTCCATGGCCAACGCGCCCAAGCTCTACCGCGCCATCCTCGACGGCCTTGAGTACCGCGGCACCATGTTCCTGCAGGCCTTCACCACCTGCCAGCCGGAGCACGGCGTAGCTGACGACATGGCGCTCCACCAGGCCCAGCGCGTCCGCGACTCACGCGGCGCACCGGAGTTCGTCTTCGATCCGCGCAAGGGCGAGAGCTACCAGGAAGCGCTCGACATCACCGGCAACCCAGCCAAGGATCTCGACTGGTACGAGACCAAGGACAAGGCCACCGGCGAAACCAGCCGTTACACCGTGGCCCACTGGTGCACCACAGAAGCCCGCTTCCGCAACCACCTCAAAAAGGTCAAGCCCGAGCAGGCCGAGAAGCTAATAACACTCGATAACATGCTCGTCCGCATCACCCAGCAGGACGTCGTCTACCGCCGCTACCTGATCGATGGACACCGCTCCTTCATCCCCGACTTCGGCGTCTACCTCACAGTAGAAAACGAAGGCAAAAAGACCTACTACGCCCTCAGCCGTCAGTTGGTCATGTTCTGCGTAGAACGCCGCAAAGCATGGCGCATGCTGCAGTCCAAAGCCGGCGTAGTCAACCGCGAGTATATAGCGCAAAAGGCAATCCTCGCCGACGTAGACGCAGGCAAGATCAGCACGGAAGACTTCTTCGCCCACGCCAACGAAATGGTCCAGGAAAAACTAGGCAACCTGGTCCCAGCCAAGGCATGAACCAACTCAATCGCTAAGCACAAACGGCGGGCCATCGACCCGCCGTTTATATTTGAGCCCGAAGTCGAACACCTAGCGAGAAACTGCCGATCGCAAGATATTATATGTTGGATTTTTCTCTTTCCCTTTGGAGTTCACGGCTTCAACTTCAATACCCTTTCCAGTGAACTGTGCATTGAAAGTATCACCGGCTCGTAGGGGAACACACTTTGACCAGCGCCAAGCCCTATCGCAGCCAATAATATAGGAATTTCCATTGGAAGCTTGGACGAACATGACGTTGAGAACGTGCGGCCAACGCATGGTTGTGTCGTATGAATTGCAGCGCATACTCTGGTTCCAGTTGGTTGTGGCGTTTCCAGATGCGCTGTTACCGTAAGTATTCACATAAGCGGATGTATTTGCATTTCCAACGATGTTGCATGTAGTTGAAATCCCTCCCCCGGACTCCTGTACATAAGGAACCGATTCTTCTTGGAGAACGCGGATAGTCAGTCTCGTCGTCGCGGTTATAGCGGTGGCTGGTGACGGTGTTGGCGGGGCGGTCGGGAAAGTGGGCTTTATGAAGAGCGACGAGTTCACAGATGTGTTGAACTCATATTGTTGAACAAATACTTCGGACCTCCGATTATTCGATGTTACGACGTAATGGAAGGGTCTATAGATCCCATTTACAAGACGATAGTCGGACAAATCTGTTTGCTGCTCGATCATGGGCATTTGAGTATGCGCAGACAGTATCCTCTTCGTTTGCGGATCAATTGACCAAACAGCAGTTACCGCAGGGTGGATGATTTCCGTGATTCGAAGTTGATTGCACTGTGTAACTGCCGCGTTGGCGTCACATGCTAATTCAGCAAGAAATTCCTTTGAATGTTGGGCGACATAGACTGGATCGACCTTCATGAGTTCCAACTGCTCAACGACTTCGGCCCGAGTCAACTCTTTCTTGTCGTCTCCAACGGCCCTATAGCCGAATTTATCGGTTACGATAAGCGTTTCTGTTTTGCCTTCCACTGTGCTGATTTGTGCGGAATCGAAAGGGTAGACGCGAGTGGCCTCTCCTTCAAAGGAAACTGCCCTTCCTGAAGGAATCACGGTCACATCTACTTTTACTTTACGCCGAATCGATAGAACACCTGATATTTGGTCAGCTGGGCCAATCGCGTCCAAAACCTTGCGAAAAAGATCGGCCGCATCGGTAAGTTTAGTAGCCTGTCTGATTGCCTGTTCAGCAAAAGCGGCCCTTGCTTGACTGTTACCATCACCCTTGTCTGCATCTGCTGTAGGCACATCATGATTGTCGACGACGGGCGCTTCCGTACTTTTCTGTGCGCTTGGGGTTTTCGCCGTAGGTGCCAGGCGATTGCCAGCCACCAGCATTGCATTTAATACGCGGTCAGAAATGCCTGCCTTCTTCAGAAGAATCAGCGATTGAGGCGAGGTGTCAAATTTCGTTGGGCTATGCTGAATAGCAGCGATAATCGTTTCGTCGCCGATTCCAGCCCTAGCCATGCTCGTGATGTCCGAGTTTGTGATTGTAGCTGTTTGGCTCGTAGCTGGCAGAGCAAACAACGCTAAACTCAAGAACACAATCAAAGCAACTTTGCGCACACTCATACAGCCCCACTTTTCAATGGATCGTTGCAGAGCCAGGATGCCTCATTTCCCATAACGGTGGATAAACTTTAGCAGAACTGGGCGAGTGGCCCCCAAATAATTTAGATAGGCGGGTGGCACAGGTCTTTGTGGAGCGCGTTCCACCTATTCCGATGGGTGCCCCATGTCCCGCTTTTGAGGGTGTAAATCTTTTTGTGTAAACGGTCTTTTGAACTCTGTACAACAGGGTGAGAGGAGACCGGATGGTTTTGGACAAGGAACTGATCGACAAGTTGCTTGGGGAGTACAAGGGCCCTGAGGATATAACCGGAGAAAACGGGCTGCTGAAGCAGTTGACGAAGGCTCTTGTGGAGCGTGCTTTGGCGGCGGAACTTACCACTCATCTTGGTTATGAGAAGCACGCTGTGGAGGGCCGGCACAGCGGCAACAGCCGGAACGGGGCCAGCAGCAAGCGGTTGAAGGGTGAGTTCGGCACGGTTGAGATCGCGGTGCCTCGGGATCGAGCAGGGAGTTTTGAGCCGCAACTGGTGCCCAAGGGTACGACACGCTTTGCTGGCTTCGACGAGAAGATACTTTCCCTTTATGCGCGGGGCATGACGACGCGCGAGATTCAGGGCCATCTGGAAGAGATGTACCAGGTGGAGGTGTCGCCGACGCTGATCTCGAACGTGACCGAGGCGGTGATCGAAGAAGTGAAGGCCTGGCAGTCGCGCCTGCTGGAGCCGGTCTATCCGATCGTGTATCTGGACGCGCTGGTGGTAAAGATGCGCAGCGAAGGGCGGGTGGAGAACCGCGCCGTGTATGTGGCCATCGGCATCACGATGGAGGGGCAGAAGGAAGTTCTGGGCCTGTGGACATCGGCCAACGAAGGGGCCAAGTTCTGGCTGCAGGTGCTGACGGAGCTGAAGAACCGCGGCGTAGAGGATGTCTTCATCGCCTGTGTGGACGGACTGAAGGGGTTCCCGCAGGCTATCGAAACGGTGTATCCGAAGACCACGGTGCAGCTGTGCATCGTGCACATGGTACGGGCCAGCTTGAACTACGTGAACTGGAAGGAGCGCAAGCAGGTGGCAGCCGAACTGAAGTCGATCTACCGGGCAGCCACGGCCGAAGAGGCCGAGCGGCAACTGGAGATGTTTGCTGCCAGGTGGGACCCGAAGTACCCCACGATCAGTGCCATGTGGCGCAGGAACTGGCTGGGGATCATTCCGTTCTTCCAGTTCCCGGCCGAGATCCGCAAGATCGTCTACACCACCAACGCCGTCGAGAGCCTGAACATGAGCCTGCGCAAGGCCATCAAAACCCGGGGCGCATTTCCTTCAGAGGATGCGGCCCTGAAAGTGATGTACCTGGCACTCAAAAACCTGGCCGCTAAATGGCACACCATCCAGGGATGGAAAGAGGCTCTGCAACGCTTCGCATTTCTGTGGGAAGCTCGCTTCCCACAGAAATGCGGCTAACCAACAAACAACTTTAACTATGATCGTTTACACAAATTGCTGGACACTACCTCGGCCAGTAGCTTGCATACTTATTCAACGTTGCATCTAGCGCAATGTTTATGATGGTACAGCCCACGCTCCACCACAAAAGTTGTGGAGGCCTTTTACTCGCAGACTCAGAATTTTCAGGCATGAATCAATTGTCACCCTACAATTCTCTGTAAAGCAAGTATGTGATTGCTATATCAGATTCCTCCTGATCATTTATCTGTCACCCTTTGCAAACATGCTTTCTTTATCTCTTCATTGCAGCCTCTCGAAAATCCCCGCCGCTCCCATGCCGCCGCCTACGCACATGGTCACCATG
>NZ_JBEKYX010000132.1:0-14561 GCF_049510455.1 Occallatibacter sp.
GAGACCCGACCAAATCAATTTTGGTCCGTGCAGGTCCGAGGTCCGAACACACGGACCTCGGACCTGCATCTATCGATCCGGAATCACAGAGCTACTTCGGTGATCCGGGTGCGGGTTTAGGCTTTGGCTTGGGCTTTTTCTTTACTTCGCGTTTTCCCGTATCTTTGTTTCCCATGCCACAAGTTTAACTTCGACTTGATGACTGCGGAAGTTCAAAACTATCGTGCTATTTGCTTTTGTGGTACATGGACGAAGGGAAATCGCGGGTTCGTGCTATCCCACTCATGGCGCAAGAAACGCGCCATGAATGGGGCACGTTGTAATGGGGAAACGAAGAAGAAAAAACACACTTTAAAACAACAGCGGCGGCTCGGATTGAGCCGCCGCTGTTGTTGCATCCGATGAAGGTTTAGAAGTTGATGCGTCCGCTGAACTGGAGGGTGCGGGAGCCTGACGATGGGGAGTAGGGCTGGCCAAAGGCAGTGACGGTGCCCAGCGTGCCGTAGTTGCCCGCATTGATGTCCGCGGTGGAAGTGAGGGTGTTGTTGGGTGTGCCGGTGTTACCGGTTCCGGTGGTGAAGTTGTAAAGGAGCGCGTGGTTGAAGAGGTTGAAGGCTTCAAAGCGAATCTGGAATTCCTTCTCATGCCAGATGTGGAAGGAGCGGAAGAGGCTGGTGTTGAAGTCGGAGACGCCGGGTCCGCGGAATTCGTTGCGATACGTGTTGGGCAGGGTTGGCGGGGCGTTGTCGGGGTTTCCTGCGACCGTGGCTGTGGGTTCGTTGGGGTTGGCGAAGGATGAGGGATCGAACCAGGGCTTGCCGCTGGCGAGGGTGCGGCTGTGGCCGCTCAACTGGTGGTAGGGCTTGACGAGTTGAGCAAAGGTGGTTCCCCAGCCGGGAGCAAGGTTGCCGATGGTGTTGGAGTTGGCGACGACGGAGAAGGGCGTGCCGCTCTGGTGGCTGAACTGGCCATTCAACTGCCAGCCGCCAGCGATCCATGCGGATGCGCCGTGGTTGGCCCACTTCTGGCCGTAGCCGAAGGGAAGATTGTAGACGGCGTAGACCTGGGCGTTGTGCTTTACGTCGTAGCCTGCGAGACCGCGGTTGAAGTGGTAGTACGCGGGATAGTTGAAGGCCGTGCCTCCGGAGCCGGAGCCAGCGCCGTTGTCCTCGAAGTCGATGGCTCTTGAAAAGGTGTAGACGACTCCGATGGCGCCGTTTTTCCCTGCCTGGCGGGTGAGCTGCGACTGCATGGCGTTGTAAAAGGAGCGGAATTGCGGCGCATTCTGGTTGATGCCGCCGGTGTTATAGCAGGCCAGGTTTGCTGTGCCGGTACACCACTGCTCGTTGATGGTTTCGTTGTCCGCAAAGTTGCAACCGCCGGTGAGGCCGGTGGAGGGGTTGTACTGGCCGTTGGCCATGCAGGGCGTGCTGGACGAGGGGAACGGCGCGGAGTTGTACGGGGTGACGGTGGCGGGCTGGCGGACGTATTCCGTGCCAACGTAGCCGACATTTCCCACCCAGTGGCCGGGCAGCTCACGCTGCACGATGAGGTTCCAGCTCATGATGTAGCCGCGGTTGTAATTGAGCGGAACGGTCTGGGTGCTGACGGGGATGGGCAACGGGACAAAGCCGGTGGAGAGATTGGGCTGGGGGATTGCGGGGATGCCGTAGGAGAGCGTCATGGCCGCATTGTTATTGGCCGGATCCTGGGCGATGGTGCCGGTGGTGGAACCGGTGTAACTGGAGGTGACGGAGCCCGGATACATGTCGCGGAGGACGCGATAGCTGTCGGGATCGGTGGTCATGCCGAAGCCGGAACGAACGACGGTCTTTGAATTGAGGCTGTAGTTGAAACCAACGCGCGGAACGAAGTTGCCCAAGCCGACTTTGAGGCCCGCGGATTCGGGATTGCCGGCGACGCCGCCAATCTCCACGTTCGCTGTGGGCGGCAGGGCGGGGTTCATGAGGTAGATGCCGGTGTGATCCATGTACGGCGTGGGGTAGTACTCGTAGCGGATGCCGTAGACGATGGTGAGCCTGGGCGTTACCGTCCAGGTGTCCTGGGCGTAGGCGCCATACGTGCTCCAACGGAGAGTTTTGGGATCGACGGTCTGGATGGCCTTGGAAACGCCCTGGCCGGTGCCGTCATTGGGCAGGCCGAGGAGGTAATCGGCGAGCGTGTTGTAGGCGTTGACGCTGGAATTGTTGGTGGACATGCCGCCCTGGAAGAGAAAGCCTCCGCGGGGATTGGAGACGCCGCTGCCGAGGTTGGGCTGGAAGTGGTTGAGGTCGAAGTGATAGTAGGTAAAGCCGTACTTGGTGGAGTGATGACCTTTGACCCAGCTCAGGTTGACGTCGCCGGTGAACTGATTGTCGCGGAACTCGAAGGGGTTGGCTGTTTGTGCATTGCCAAGCGTGGAGAAGGTGGAATTCATGGAAAAGATGGGCTGGCCGACGTAGTCCGTGCCGACGCCGTTGGTGCCGGGAATTTTAAGCACATCCAGCCCGAAGTCTCCGTCTTTGAGATCGAGCGTGGACTGCGCGCCGGCGACCTGGCGCGTATAGCCGAAGTCGGCATCGAGAACCAGATTGGGTGTGAGGATGCGGCTGTAGCCGAGACCGACGTTCTGGATACGTCCGCCGGTGTTGCCGGGCTGACCGCCGTCAAAGGTGGATCCGCCGGCCGCTCCCAGCGCCTGTGGATCGAGGATGCTGAACGGCTCGATGGAGTACTTGCCGAAGATGTGGGTGTTTTCGTCGGGGACGTAATCGATCTTGGCGTCGTTGGTGTTGCGGTTGTAGGCATAGGTTGCCGTGCCGAAGTAGTCGTTGGCAAGACCGCCGGCAAAATTTGGCGTGGGCTGGCCGGCGGTGCCGACCAGCGAGGAGATGGGCTGGAGCAGCGCGAGCATGGTGGACGCTGCAAAGGCCTGGCGCGAGGCCGGGATGCAGTTGCAGTTGTATTCCGACATGAAGGTGGGACGGTTGCCCGGCAGCAGATAGCCATTGGCTGTGCCGGGGCCGGTCTGCGGTACGCCCATGGGCTGCGGGTCGTAAAGCGTCACAAAGTCGGAGGCCTGCGTGAAGTCGCCGCCGAGCATGGCGGTGGTAGGCACGGTTTCGTCGCCGCTGATGAGCTTGCGCTGGGTGGTGCGCTCAAAGTTATCGAAGAAGAAGAGCTTCTTTTTGCCGGTAAGGATATGCGGAATGTAGACGGGCCCGCCGACGTTAAAGCCCCACTCGTCGAAGACGTACTTGGGAACGGCCCCGGTGTTGGCGGTGTAGGGACGGGCGTTGATGGACGCGTCCTGGTAATACCACCAGCCGCTGCCGTGGAATTGGGAGGTGCCGCTCTTGGAGGTGATTTTGATGGACGCGCCGCCGGCCTGGCCCTGCTCGGGATTGAAGGCGTTGGTGGTGAAGCTGACGTTTTCGATGGCGTCCTGCGGCGGGACGTAGGCAAGAATGTACGGCAGCCAGCCGTAGTAATTGACGGCGCCGTCGATGCGGGTGGTATTGCCGTTGTAGGAGTTGCCGTTGACGTTGACGGACATGGAGCGGGATGGATTGGCGGAGGTGGAGTTCTTCTCCTGCACAGCCGAAGCGCCGGGAATGATGGTATAGAGCGCCTGGAAGTTTCTGCCCGCGCTGGAGGTGGTGGGCAGTGCGTTGAGCTGCGTCTGGGTGATTTCGGAATTGACTTCGGCGGATTCGGTTTGCAATGCCGCCGCCTGAGTGCCGTTGACCGTGATTTCCGTGGTGACAGTACCGGGTTGCAGGGTCACATCGACGCGGACTTTGCTGTTGACTTCCACATGGATGTCGCGGACGCGGTAGGCAGCAAAACCACTGACCTGCGCGGCTACGGTGTAGTTTCCGGGGACAACATCGAGAAGGTTATAGGAGCCATCGCCGCTGCTCTGCGAAACGCGCTTGTCACCGGTGTCCTGGCTGGTGAGCGTGATGGCCACGTTGGGCACAACGGCCCCGGTCTTGTCTGTGACCGTGCCCGTGATGGAGCCGTAGAGAATCTGAGCGTGCGCCCTGCTCCCCATGGAGAGCAGCAACGCTACAGCGAGCGTCGCAAATGCGGCGCGGCGGAAGATACGAATATTGCGAATGCTGCCTTGAGCCTTCCCCGTCATGTTGCCTCCTTGACATTCCCCTTACCTGCCTCTTGGCTGCGCTGTACCGCGCTGTGCCGCAAGAATCCGGCTCCGGGCATATCTGTAGGTCGTCCCAGACGGTGCTGGAGCAGGTCTTTAATTTGCGACCCGAACTATAGGCTTGACGTAATTCGCTTGTCAAGCAGCAGGTCGATCGATCTATGGGAAATTGATATGCTGTCGTACCCGGAAGAATGGGGCTTTGCAGCGGCAGATTCCGGAGGAGTATTCGTTTCCGGTTCATTTCCGGCGCAAATATGGAACCGCGGCGGGAAACTTATACAAGCGCGGTCGCGGCGAAAATGCGCTTTTTCATCAAAATCCCGTTTTCAACGGCGCAAACAGACGTTACAATCGGGCGCAAAGACGGTTTGCAGATTCTTCCGATGTGGTTTCCATAGCGGGCGAGTTTTGCGTCCATTTTTAGTGCGGCAATTTGCCAGGTTGAACCAGACAAATCGGAACACGTATCGGAAATTATGGCCACCGTATGCAAGCATCCCAGAGTTCGCGTCGTATCGCGGCACGAAGACACGGAATTTGTCGAGTGCCTGGAGTGCGGCGAGGTTTTTGACTCAGAAGAGTTTCAGGATATGGCAATCGAGGAGAGCGTGGAAGCCGAAGAGGCAGAGGCTGAATCCTGATGGCTTGACATGAAAGGCGCTAGCTCGAGCTTTTGCCCGGCGCGCCGGGGCTGTTTGCCGCAAAATGCTGCGTTTTGCGGCTCACCACCCAGGCATAGTGCAGACCGGAGAGAATTGTCAGAACCATCGTCGCATCCAGCGCGACTTGCCGCAACTGCCACATCCATTTTGCGCCGTCCACTTGCACCAACAGCACTGTTGCAATGGCCACGATCTGCGCAACTGTATTGGCTTTGCCGAGAATGCTCGGCTTGAACTCGCGCCTGCCTACGGCATAAAGAATTGCCGCGACAACCAGGATGCCCACGTCGCGGCTAAAGACAAGCACCGTAACGCGCACGGGAATCAGGTTCTTATGCGTGAGTACCAGGAAAAGCGTGCTCAAGAGCAGCTTGTCGGCCACTGGATCCAGGTACTGTCCCAGCGCAGTTCGCTGCTTCAGCAGCCGCGCAAGCAATCCATCGAAGGCATCCGTCAGCCCTGCCACGATAAAAAGCACCAGACCCGCGGCAAAACGGCCCTCCAGCACAGCCACCACCAGAAAAGGCGCCAGGCATATACGAGCCAGCGTCAGCAGGTTCGGCGCTGCGCGCAGCGGGTTTGTAATGGATGCGCTTGCTTGATCTGACATTGCAGGCGGCTCAGCAATGACCATATTACATCTGATGCCCAGCCTACCCGCAGCCGCATTTTGTTCTCCGCGACAATACTGGTAAACTAATTTTCAAGCCGTTTCCCACCTTTATTAACGGCCGCATGGTATGCACAGGCGCGTAGCTCAGTTGGTTAGAGCGCTTCCTTGACACGGAAGAGGTCGCTGGTTCGAGTCCAGTCGTGCCTACCATCAGTCGTGCCTACCATTTATTTTCAAGCACTTACGGTAGCCATCCCCAATAATCCCAACCCGCAATCCAGCCCACACATCATTGCACCGTTCTTGTCGGCATCGTGAGCGCCCGTAAGAACGTGGACGGCTGGTTTACGCCGTGGTCTTCGATGGCAAACCGCTCATCGAAGACTCCGGCCTGACGCTGAGCCTGGTAGGAGCGCGCCCGCTTGGCGATAACATCCGCATTACTCAAGCCATTCCAGCGTCTGGTGTCGATGACTACGATCAGATTGCGGGAGCGGCAACCCATGTCCACGACGCCTATAACAGCCTGACGGTGACCGTTCACCGAGCCGGACAAGCCGGGCCGCAGCATGGCGGTTGAGGCTTGTGCGTATGACGGCGCGCTTGCCTTCCGATATGCCCTTCCCGAACAACCTGGAGTCAGAGGGCTTCGCCTGGAGGAGGAGCACACCTAATTCAACTTTGATCGCGATGCATCCACCTGGGCGCTTGAGTTGCCCAACTTCCGCTCCGGATACGAGAGCGAATTCATACCATTGGCGATCAGCGCCCTTAGCCAGCATGGCGGCACGCAGAGTCACATGCTTGTCGGCCTTCCCCTGCTGACGCATATTCCTGGTGCGGCGTGGCTGGCTATTGCGGAGGCCGACCTCGAGGGCAACAGCGTTATGTATCTCACCGGCGGCAGCCCGCAAGACATAGCGGGCAAAGGCCAAATCCGGCTTGAGGCCGTCCTCGCGCCTCGCTTCGATGATCCGCCCTCGTACCCAACAGTGGCGGTCGTTGGACGGCTCCCGCACCATTCCGCATGGCGTGTCTTGCAGGTAGCCGACACGCCCGGCGCTCTCATCGAGTCAAACATCATCAACGATCTCAGCCCTCCAAACGCTCTCAAGGAAACAAACTGGATACATCCAGGCAAGTCCGCCTGGGGCTGGTGGAATGGCAACGCCGGTGCGGATGGGAAAGGCGCGAACACGACCGCGGGGATGGAGTATTTCGTCGACTTTGCGGCGTCGTCTGGCTTTCCTTACATGCTGATCGACGGTGGCTGGTCTGAGCCGGACGACATTACCAAGATGAACGGTCGCGTCGATGTACCCGCCGTTGTGCAATATGCCGCGGCCAAAGGCGTGAAGATCTGGATTTGGACACACTATACCCCCACCGTGCTGCAAATGGACGGCGCCTTTCCCCTCTACGAAAAATGGGGCGTGGCAGGGGTGAAAATCGACTTCATCCAGCGCGGGGATCAGACCGGTGTGGAATTTTATTACCGGGCCGCGCGCCTCGCCGCTAAACATCATCTGATGCTGGACTTTCACGGCGCAACCTCGCCGTGGGGCATCAGCCGCACCTATCCCAATGTGGTGGGTTATGAAGGCGTACTCGGGATGGAGAACTCGAAATGGAGTGTTCGGGATAATCCAGTCAGTCGCACTACGCTGCCCTTCACGCGCATGCTGAGCGGCCCCATGGATTACACTCCTGGTGGATTTGGCAACGCCA
Source organism: Occallatibacter sp. (assembly GCF_049510455.1). GTDB lineage: Bacteria > Acidobacteriota > Terriglobia > Terriglobales > Acidobacteriaceae > Telmatobacter. The sequence continues at coordinate 7,175 of NZ_JBEKYX010000132.1, forward strand.
CGCAAGAAGGGTTCGTCGCGCGCAACTTCCGACCCATGGTGCTCGGCACCAGGGCCCAGCAACTGGCCCTCTATGTCGTTTACCTCGCACCACTCCAGATGGTGGCGGACGCGCCCCAGGCCTACGAGGGCCAACCGGAGTTTCAATTTATCAAGGACGTTCCTGCCACATGGGATGAGACGCGCGGCCTGCAGGGCTTTCCCGCAGAGACGATCACCGTGGCACGACGCAAGGGGCGAGAATGGTTTGTTGGATCGATCACCAACTGGTCGCCCAGGGACGTCAGCCTTCCACTTAAGTTCCTCGGTGCGGGCAAGTATATCTATCGGGATGCAGCGGATGCGGACCAAATGCCTCAGCACGTGACTATCGAAAAGAAACCAGTTAGTCAGTCTGAGACTTTGACACTGCACCTGGCGTCAGGTGGCGGTTTCGCAATCAGGTTTCTGCCCGCGGACTGACGGCCTTGGTTGGCGCTCTAACGACCCAAAACTTACCATCTCAACAAGTTTTTAGAAGAAGACCTTCCATTCCACGTCCTTGCCGGTCGAAGCCGTGAATTCGACAATCAGCAGATTCGCATCTGTCCGCATCGTCGCGCCTGGCACACCATCCGGCAGCTTCACAGACTTCGCGCTGAAGCCGTCCGGGAGATATATGTGCAAACTGTATGGGTCTCCGGCGACGGCTCGAGAGACGCCGCGCAGCATCGTTCGCTGATCGTCGTATTCCAGATCCTTGATGTCAAACGCCATCTGCCGAATGTGCCGGCTCGTCGAAATCAGGACTGGATGCGCCTGCTTCTCGACGATGCAGTAAACGTCGCAATCATAAGGATCCAGCGGCCGCGTTGCAAAGGTCCCTTTGAAGGTGCCGATCAACTTTTTCGTCCAGAACTCAAAAACGATGTACTCTTTTTCAGGGTCCAGGCGAAGATCCTTCTCCGCGCCCAAATGAGCCTCGAATGTATTGCGACCCGCCTTGCCAGTGAAGTTGAATATCGCCAGAAGATTCCAGTGACCGAAGGGGCGCTCCACCGGCATATTCCAAACCTGAGCCGGCTTGCGAATGAATAAGTCCACTGGGTAGGCAACGTCCATTGTTGGTGGGCTGATGCGCTTCATCAGCTCGATCCGGTCGTCGGGATAGGGCACGTCGAACGCCTCTGAGATGAAAAGCGTGCTACCTGCAAAGGCATGAAAGTTGGCGGTGACCTTGGCCTCGCCATAGTTATAGAGTTGTCCATCGGGGGCATTAAATTTGTAGATATGGAAGCCGTCGCCATCGTTCCAAAAGACACGGCCATTGTAAAAGGCGCGGTTCGCGGAACCAAGAACCGATTCGGTAAACAGCCCCGTGAACTCGGTTTGCGTCAGAGGCGAAACGGAGGTCTCGTAGCCGTGATCCGCATCTTCTGAAATCCGGCAAATGTCGACGATTCCATACGAGTGATCAATCGGCTGCATGTTTGAGCGGACGACTCTGCGCGGAGCCTTCAGGTCGATGGCCTCGCGCCACGGCATGCCGCCCGCATGATAGGTCTCCATCGCGCTCATGTAAGGGTCGTGTTGCCCTGGCCACTTATCCCACCAGTCTGCAAAATCCATCTCCGCACGACCCGTGTCGCCAGCGTGGTCGGATGCCCAGGCAAACGCCCGCTCGTGCTCCAGCCTGATGGCGAGAGGATTGGAGAAGTCGATGACCCGTTCGCCGCCGTACTTCGGTGTGTGTATCGGCAGGAAGCATTCGGGAGGGTAGTTCACCCGCGATGGCCGGCCCTGTGTTGCCCCGCCCGAACCGTAGAATCCAAATGTTCCCTGCCGTCCGGGGCCGCCCATACCCCAGTAAAAATCGCCGAGCCCATGATTCCGAAAGAATTTCTCTGCTAGCGCATTGCTGCCGCCCGACATCCATCCGTGAAAGCGGCTGTAGTTATTGGCCACTAACTCGCGGTCGTCGTGATCGATGGGCCGTCGCTGCTTCAGCCGTATGTCATGTGCTAAGGAGATCAGGTCCGCCTGGTGCTCCATTGCCCGCAAACCGTCATCGCTGAAATGGATGAGCAGCGTCTCGCCGACGAAGCTTTGTCCCACCGGCATCGTTACTTTATAGCCGCAATATCCGCGCACCTTCATCCGATTCGGACCGTTGCCTTGCCAGCCCGCCCCTACTTCAAATCGGGATGCGCCCTTCAGCGTTGTCACATGGCCCATCAGCAGAGTGTTGCCAGTCTCCGCATCTCTTACCAAATGGTTCACCGCATACATCCTGGGAGAAATCAGGCACTCGACCGGCCAGAGTTCGTAGTAGTCGCGATTGCGCGAATGTGTACCCAGGCTTGTCCATTTGTCGGTAGTCCCACCCAGCCGTGCATCGGTCGAGACAAAATAGTCCATGTCCTGGATGTCGACGGCGATTCCTGTATGGTTGGCGCGGCCCAGGCTTATAAGGATGTCGTTTCCGGTCTTGCTTGCAGAGATCCGATATTCGAAGTCCAGATGCCCGTGCTTTGTCCCGCGCAGTGTTACCGTCTCAAACGATCCCAGGTTGATGCGGTCATTCCGATCTACAGTGCTCGTTACTGCCCAGCCTGAGGGATCGTCACCAGGAAGGAAATGCACATTGTTGAGCTGCACATCGCTGCCCTTCAGTCCCGCTGACCATCGGCAGTTTGCAGGATCTACGGAGAGCTTCAGCTTTTCAGTCGCCACCTCGATAGATCTCGCATTCGGGTGCCCAGCCTCCGTACCGGGCATCGGGCTGGCTTCCGTGAGGAGCGCGCTGTTGAACGGCACAATCGATACCAGAGCTGCGCCTCGCACGGCCTGCGTCAACATATTGCGCCGAGTAATCGACGATCCAGGGACTTCCTTCTCCGTTGCCATATGATCCACTCCTATCGCGAAAATGCGTTGTATCCGCCGCGTCACAAAGTCTAGCGAGCGCCTCTTCCGGAGTAATCTCTACCCCCGAACATCCTGCGGCGAGCGGACCTTGGTGACAACGGCATGATTTAGGATTCCCGCGTTCAGATGTTTTCGGCCTATTCAGGCTTCCCGACTGAGTGGCTTTTGTAGAGTCCTTGGATAAGTTCGAAGGACTGCTTCTTCTTGCCGTCTTCTGAGATGAGCCCTTTGCGGTTGTAGCCATCCTGCAGCTTGGGGATGTTGCGGCCGGGAGAGCGGAAGTCCATCAATATCCAGGGGGTGACGCCACGCAGTTGCGGAATTTTGTTGAGCATGACGAACTGGTGTTGGAGGACGTAAGTCTGCTGTTCTTCAGTCCAGCGCTGGTTGGTCGCTCCATGGTTGCCCTGCTTTGCTTCGGCGCCAAACTCGCTCATGATGATGGGCTTTTGCGGCAGGGTCCACTGCATCTTGTCGGCGTCTTCTGGGACGCCGCTGTACCAGCCAATGTATTCGTTGACGCCGACCACATCCAGGACATCTGCAAAGGGATCATTGAGTGTGGCGGCGGTGCCTTCCATGTGCGCTGAGTTGAGGGCGGAGGTAATGAGGCGCGTGGAGTCGAGCTTGCGGGCTTCGTCGACTAGGCCGGTGAGGAATTTCGTCCGGACCGGGTAGTTACCCGTCTCGTTAGAGACCGACCAAAGAATGACCGAGGCCTTATTGCGATCACGTCGGATCATCTCTCTCAGCATTGCAACGTCTTTGGCATAGACTTCCGGTTTGTCAAAGGAGATGCGTTGCCAGTTAGGTATCTCTGACCAGACCATGATGCCGTCTCGGTCGGCGGCGCGCTCCATTCGCTCATCGTGTGGGTAGTGAGCAAGTCGGACGAAGTTAGCGTTCAGGTCTTTGAGGTAACTGAAAATGGTTGCAACGTCTTCGTCGGTATTCGCGCGGCCCCCGCGAACCGGAGCTTCGGCGTGCATGTTGGCACCCTGCAAGAAGACTGCTTTGCCGTTGAGGAGGATACGTGTGCCATCGACGCGGATGTCGCGGAAGCCAATATCGTCGATGAGCGTGTCGTCCCCGGAAGCCAGAGTTACCTTGTAGAGCTTGGGCGATTCGGGCGACCAGAGGGTTAGCTTGCTGGCCTTGACGCTGAAAGGAGCGTTGCCGTCGGCGCCGGTCATTACTGTGGTTCTGGCGCCTGCCTCGGGGATGTCCACGGTAACGGAGGTTCCGGCAGGAGCGTCGAGGACGTGGACGTACCCGGAGATCTCGGTGTTGCCGGCCTGCCAGGTAGCGCCGTGGGCAAGATGGACGTCATAGTCGTCAATGAAGGCAGCAGGCACGGTGACAAGCGATACGTCGCGCGTAAGGCCGCCGTAGTTGAACCAATCGATACCGACAGAGGGTATGCCATCTATAAGGCGAGTCGCATCCACGGCGATGACTACGAAGTTCGAGCCGGGATGAAGCACTGCGGTAACCTCGCAATCGAACGGTGTGTAGCCTCCCTCGTGGTCACAAACGCGCTTTTGGTTGACCCAGACGTGCGAGCGGTAGTTGGCCGCGCCAACGTGGAGAAAGGTGCGGGTACCGGGTTTAGGCTGGGCGTCGAAGTCCCGCTCATACCAGAGAACGCCTTCGTAGTTGAAGAGCTGCGGGATCTGCGTGTTCCAGTCGCCAGGCACTTTAAGCGTGGGCGCGGGAGCAAAATCATATTCGCTATTGTGCTTGCCCACGATGTTTGGGTGGGTATTCATGGCATAAGATTTGTCGTTGATCTCGCCATTCGCGTTGTATAGAGCCTGCCCGGGGGATTGATCGACCAGGTAATGCCAGTCGCCGTCGAGGCTCGTGACAGTGCGGCGATCGACTCCGACAAGAAGGGTCTGGAGGGGTTGCTGGCTAGATGCAGGAATCGTGAACGCCAGGCATCCAAACATCAAGACGCTGCCAAGGAAAATCGCGCCCAAACCAGTTGCGCGAACCGACGACAAGATCATACCGAGCATCACCTCGATCTTGAGGTTACAGCTTTTCTGGCATTCCAGGCGAGCGATAAACTAGCCTAGGGTTGGCCGGTGAATGACCGCCGCGTTACGGGTTGAGAGAATGTTTGCGGAGCATGGCTTAAATCGCCATGTCTGAACATACGCCATGATGTATAGGCTGGAGATCTGGGAAATGTATATGACCGTCACATGCCTCAAAAGAAGGTCCGCAGCTGTTCAACTGGGTCTGTGTTTCCTGGCGGCGATCAGTGCCGGTGCGCAGGTGGATGTGCTGACCCAGCATAACGACAATACACGGACGGGCGTGAATCTGCACGAGACCGTGCTTACACCGGAAAATGTGACCAAAGCTCGGTTCGGGATGTTGTTCAAGCGGGTAGTGGACGATCAGCTCTACACACAACCCCTGATTGTGACTGGCGTGGAAGTGGGCGGCGGCACACACGACGTTGTGTATGTGACGACGGTAAATAACAGCGTCTATGCGTTCGACGCGAATGATGCAGCGGCTGAAGGACCCATCTGGCATGTGAATTTTGGAACGCCCGCAAACATGCACAGCACGAACTTCGGCTGCCTCGACATCAACGGCCAGATGGGGATTATCGGGACGCCGGTGATTGATAAGGTGCGGGGTGTGTTGTATGTGGTGGCCTTGACCCGGGCTGGCGCGGTGACAGGGCCGCATGCGGGATTCACGCAAAGACTTCATGCCCTCGATCTCGCAACAGGCGCAGACCTGCCGGAGAGTCCGGTTGCGATTCAAGCCCCAGACTTTAATGCGCTGATGCAAAATCAGCGGCCGGCTCTGATGCTGGCCAACGACATGGTGTATGTGGGCTATGCGTCTCATTGCGACAAAGATCCCTACCACGGCTTCTTGATGGCTTACGACGCAAAGACGCTGGCCCAGGTCGCAGTTTTCAACTCGTCTCCAACCGGCTCGGAGGCGAGTTTCTGGCAGTCCGGTCAAGGGCCGGCAGCGGACGCCGACGGAAATGTGTATGCGGTAACCGGTAATGGAAGCTGGGACGGCATCCAGAACTTCAGTGAAAGCTTTCTGAAGTTCACTCCGCAACTGAAGCTGCTTGATTGGTTCACGCCGACGAACCACTTTGCGCTGGACAAGGCGGACAACGATCTCAACTCATCGGGGGCAACGCTGATTCCCGGAACGCACCTGGTAGTGGGTGGAGGCAAAGAGGGCGTGCTGTACACGCTCGATACACGGAAGCTCGGCCACCTGGGAGATGAGCAAGCGATACAGCATTTTAAGGCAACCGCTTCACACCTGCATAGCCTGGTGTATTGGGAGAGCGCGAAGTCCGGCAACCTGCTCTATGTGTGGGGTCAGCGGGATCGAGCGAAGGTGTACAAGTTGATCGGCGACAAGCTTAGTGAGACACCCGTAACTATGCGCGATGTTCCAAACGAAGGACATCCAGGAGCAATGCTCTCGCTGTCGGCAAACGGGAATAAGGACGGTATTCTTTGGGCAGCAATCCACGCAACGGGAGACTCATGGCACGAGTCGCGGCCCGGTGTCCTGCACGCTTACGATGCCGATGACATCCGCCGTGAGTTGTGGAGCTCGCTGGAGTTGCCGGCGCGGGATGATTGCGGGGAATACTCGAAGATGGCCCCTCCGACAATTGCGAATGGAAAAGTGTATCTGGCGAGTTTTGGGTTTGAGAACACCGGCACAGGGCAGTTTTGTGTGTACGGGCTCCTGCCTGTGCCGGGTGCGGAGAAACTGCCTGCGCCGACAGGTGGCCGGGCAGAGTTGAAAGATGGAAATGTGAAGCTGACGTGGGATGCGGCGCCGGGCGCAAAGGTTTATAGAGTGCAGCGCACGAGTTCCCTCGAACCCAGGCCTAAGATGCTGGCCATGGGTTTGACAACCACGAAGTATGTCGAACCCGCGCCGGAGCGTGGGGAGTCTTTGAGCTACAAGATCTTCGCAGTGGGGACCGATGGCGTGAGCGGAGGCTCGGCGCTGGTGACGGTTGCATCTCAAAAGGCTGAGCTAGTAGAGGACTGAAGACGCGAGCTGGCAGCCCCATCTTTCGATATGCACGGAACGGATCCGCACTCGTGGCTGGGGGGCCAAGGAAATGGTCCGTCGCAGGAGCCTGCCTGCGACATCATGGGCGATTGCCTTTTCCGCACTTCCTGATTCACCAACGGATCTCAAGTCGAATTCAGTTCTTGAATCGGTCGTCATAATCCAGGGCAGTGAGAGAAACCGACTTCGGCGCGGAGAACGTAGCATCCCAACCAGCGCGATGTTCTGCGCTCGTTACTTCCTTGCCAAATTTGCCATCGTAGGTCTTTGAGACCTAGGAACTCATTGAAAAACGCCACAAGTCCTTGAATTCCTTGGGGAGTTGTGGACTTTTTGCCTTCAAACCGGTTTGAATTGGTGTTTTGGTGCGTGTTTATGGGGCTTTTCGGGTTCTG
>NZ_JBEKYX010000133.1:0-8907 GCF_049510455.1 Occallatibacter sp.
GCGCCCCACCCTCGCCGCGTATTTGCTTTTGCGGCCAGACTGGGCCGCTCTACAGCAAGAGGAGAAATGCTCTAGCGCAAAGCCTCCTGCTTCGCCTTCCATAGGAGATACATGGCCCAGGCGGCCATAGTGCAGTTGTCGCGGATTTCGCCATCGAGTATCTTCTGCTCGAACTCGGCAATTGGCATGACGCGGACAATGAGATCATGTTCTTCGTCGTCCGGGTCTTTCTCTGTGGGCGTAAGATCAGTGGCAAGAAAGACATGGTGCCTCTGGCGGCAGAAGCCATACGCAATCCAGTTCCAGCCGAGGTAAGTCATGAAGTCGGCACGTAAACCGAGCTCTTCTTTGAGTTCTCCGCGGGCCAGCTCTTCGGGATTGTCGATCTCCATTTCCCAACCGCCTTGCGGCAGCTCAAGGGTGCGCTCCTGGATCGTGTAACGAAACTGCTCAACGAGCCAGATATTGCCCGAGTCAATGGGAATGATGATCGCGGCATCGTCCTTCTCGACAACACCGTAGATGCCAGGCTTGCCGTTTGAGCGCAGAATCTCGTCCTCACGGAGGCGCATCCAGTGGTTGCGGTATATTTCGCGGGAGCCGACAGTGGTGATGGAGGGCTTCTCGGTCATAGGGGCAGGTTCCAGATTACAGATTTCAGGTTACAGCGGTGTGCGAGCCTGCAACTGCTCCCTGTGATCAGTCCACAATCTCTCTCTGACGAAACGCGCGAAAGCGCCCGACAAGGCTTGCAGGACCAGTTACGGTGAGATATACAAGGTTGCCTTCATATCGGCGAGCGTGAATGACCGTGCCTGCCTCAATAGCTGCCAGTACCGCGCCCTCGTTCTGCGGGATGCGAAACTCGGCATCGACCAGCGGATCAGAGTGAAGGGCCTCATCGATGGCTGCGAGCAGAGCGTCAGAGCCTTCGCCTGTCTGGGCCGATGCGGTGACCGCGTGGACTGCGGATTGAGATGCCAGCCGGTTTGAAAGAGCATCCCGAGCCTGCGCGTCGAGAAGATCAATCTTGTTGAGGACTTCGATGCGCGGCTTCTGCAGAGAATCCAACTCGCCGAGAACCTTTTCAACCTGTGCTTTCTGCTCTTCTCCGTAGGTCGAAGCTGCGTCGCGCACGTGAAGCAGGACTTCGGCCTCCTGGACTTCTTCAAGCGTGGCCCGGAAGCTGGTGACCAGCGTATGCGGCAGATTGCGGATAAAGCCGACGGTATCGGAAAGCAGGACCTTGCGGCGACTGGGCAGCTCGATGGCGCGAACCTTTGGGTCAAGCGTGGCGAACATACGCGACGACGAAAGAACGTGCGCGCCGGTAAGACGGTTGAAGAGGGTGCTTTTGCCGGCATTGGTATAGCCGACAAGCGCGACCGTGGGCACAGGAACTGCTTCCCGGCGCTGGCGCTGCTGGCGGCGAACGCGCCGAACGTCTTCTATGTCGAGCTTCAGATGATCGATGCGGCGCTGGATGCGGCGCCGGTCCATTTCGAGCTGCGTTTCACCTGGGCCGCGGGTGCCTATACCTCCGCCGAGTTGAGACATGGCCTTGCCTCGTCCCGTAAGGCGCGGAAGCATATATTCAAGCTGGGCAAGCTCGACCTGCAGTTGGCCCTCGCTCGTGCGGGCATGGCGGGCAAAGATGTCGAGAATAAGCTGCGTGCGGTCCAGAACGCGGCAAGGAAGCGCGGAGTCGAGGTTGCGAAGCTGTGTAGGCGTCAGATCGTGATCGAAGAGCACCAGATCCGCCTCTGTGGACGCTGCGATACCGGCAATCTCTTCGACTTTACCGGAACCGATCAGCGTGGCGGGGTCAGGTTTGGCACGGCTTTGTATCAGCTCCGCTACGATCTCACCACCGGCTGAGAGAACAAGCTCGCGGAACTCGGCAAGAGATTCTTCGGCATCCAAACCCAATGCAGAAATCTCTGATGATGGGGTGGAATCCGCCGTAGCATCGGCGGATTCATTCAAACGCACAGCCGCGCGCGCGCCATCAGCCCCGGCCCGCTTGATCCGAGAACGGCGGGTAAAATCTACCCCAACCAGAATGGCGCGTTCGGCGCGAGTGGAGCCGAGAGCAATCCTGTTCTTGCTAACTGCCAACAGCTACTGCTCCACCGGGGACCGCAGGGGAAGCTGCGGAGACCGGACCAGGCCCAGTGCCAAGACCCGTATGGGTGGCGGTCGGGCGGTGCTCACTATGAAGCACGTTGCGACTGCTCACAACAGTCGAAATCGCGTGCTTGAAAATCAATTGCTCCTGGCTGTTGTTCTCAAGCAGCACGGAATACTTGTCAAAGGAGCGAATCTTGCCCGTGAGCTTGACTCCGCTGACCAGGTAAATTGTGATGGGGGTTTTATCCTTACGGACAGTGTTCAGGAAAGTATCCTGAATATTTTGTGCCGGCTTATTCTCCATGTGCCGATCTCCTGCTTCCTCTTCGGGTTGATGATGCTTTTGTTGTCTTGCTTACAGAAACAAATGAACGCGGGGCCTGCACCGGAAGTCCCGAGGCCGGAAATTCCCGCAATAAGAAAACATTATATGTATTTTGGATGGTCTTCATCCGGCCCGGGTTGCACATACCGGTGCGAATGCGGCGGCAATGGGCTTATATGGCAAGAACTTGCTACGCGAGCCGCTGGTAGGATGAATGAGGACTTATGGTCGAGCGCAAACCCATGAAGGCGGCTAAAAATGCCCAGCCTGTGCCAATGTTGGATCTGGACCGCCAATATGCGCCGCTACGCCAGGAACTGCTCGAGGCGCTCACTGGAGTTCTGGATAGCCGGCAGTTCATCCTGGGCGGGGCAGTAGAGGCTTTTGAGAGTGCCGCCGCAGAGCAACTCGGAGTAAAGCACGCAATCGGCTGCTCCTCCGGCACCGATGCCCTGTGGCTGGCGCTGGCGGCGGCCGGAATCGGCCCCGGAGATGGAGTCCTCACCACGCCCTTCAGCTTTTTCGCCTCCGTTAGCGCTATTCTTCGCGCTGGAGCTACGCCGGTGCTCGCTGATATTGATCCTGCCACTTTCAACCTCGACGCTGGGGCAGCGCAGGCAGTGCTGGCGAGTAAGCGCGTCCAAACTGTAAAGGCAATTCTGCCGGTATACATCTATGGACAATGCGCTGACTGGACCGCATTCGACGCCTTGAGACGTGAGTATGGATTGAAGCTGATCGAGGATGCCGCCCAGGCGTGGGGTGCTGAGTGGAAGGGAGTGAAGGCTGGAGGACTTGGCGATGTTGCTGCTTTCAGTTTTTATCCCACGAAGAACCTGAGCGCCGCCGGAGACGCGGGCATGGTGACGACGAACTCAGATGAGCTTGCCGAGCGTGCCCGGATGCTACGCCAGCATGGAATGCGGCGCCGATACCATCACGACGAGGTGGGCTGGAATGCCCGCATGGACGGCTTTCAAGGCGCAATTTTGTCAGTCAAGCTCAAATACATTGCGGGCTGGAACAAGGCGCGTAGAGCTGCCGCCGCCCGTTATGAGTCCTTCTTCCGCGCTGCTGGTCTTGCCGAATCCGGTCCTTACCCGCGTAGCGGACTCGTGCTGCCGCGCGAAATGCCCGGCGCACATCACGTCTGGCATCAGTATGTGATTCGCTCGGCAAAGCGCGATGCGCTACGCGAATTTCTGACCGCTCGCGGGATCGGCTCGGAGATTTACTACCCTGTGCCGCTGCACCTGCAGGAAGCGTTGCAACCGCTGGGCTACAAAGCAGGGGATTTTCCTGAAGCTGAGCGGGCCGCGCGCGAGGTGCTTGCGCTTCCGATCTTTCCGGAGATACGCGAGGAAGAGCAGCGGGCTGTTGTCGGGTCGATTGCTGAGTTCCTGAGCTAGAGTGCCCACCGGAAACAACTCTTCCCTAAATTCAACATTTAGAATCAACACAACATGAAGTGTCCTTATTGCGGATTTAGTCAGGATAAGGTGGTGGACTCGCGCGAGAGCAAAGAGGCGGACTCAATACGCCGGCGGCGCGAGTGCGAGCGCTGCAGCCGCCGCTTTACCACCTATGAGCGCATCGACGAGATTCCGTACATGGTTGTGAAAAAGGACGGACGGCGCGAGCGCTTCGACCGGCACAAGGTCCTGAGCGGTCTGCTGCGGGCGTGCGAGAAGCGACCGGTAGCTTCCTCAAAGTTGGAAACGATTGTGGATGCGGCGGAGAGCTTTCTGGTGGATTCGCCCGAACGCGAACGAACGACGCGAGAGATTGGCGAACTGCTTATGAGCCACCTCAAGGGCCTCGATACCGTGGCGTATATCCGGTTTGCTTCCGTGTATCGGGATTTCAAGGACGTGCGCGAGTTTAAGGAAGAGCTGGAAGGATTGCTGGAAGGACATAAGGCGAAGAAGAAATGACGCATAAAGTTACGTTGATTCCCGGAGACGGGATTGGACCGGAAGTAACACAGGCGGTAGTGCGAGTTCTGGAAGCGACCGGCGTGAAGTGGGAGTGGGAGCGGTTTGCCGCAGGCGCAGAGGCGTTTGAGATTCACGGCGAATACATTCCAGCCGAGTTGTACGCCTCTATTGAGCGCAACAAGGTGGCGCTGAAGGGACCGGTGACGACGCCGATAGGCGGCGGATTCAAGAGCATCAACGTGACGCTGCGGAAAAAGTTCGAACTGTATGCGAACTTCCGGCCAATCAAGAATCTGCCCGGCCTTGAATCGCGTTATCCGGGCGTGGATCTGATTATCGTCCGTGAAAACACCGAAGGTGAGTACGTCGGCCTCGAACACGAGGTTGTTCCCGGCGTAGTGGAAAGCATCAAGGTGATTACCGAGAAGGGTTCGACGCGCATTGCGCAATTCGCCTTTGATTACGCGCGCAAACACGGGCGCAAAAAGATCCACTCGATCCACAAGGCAAACATCATGAAGCTGTCCGACGGGCTGTTTTTGAAGTGTGCGCGGAAGGTGTCAGAGGGCTTTCCTGAGATTCAGTATGGCGAGCACATTATCGACAACACCTGCATGCAGCTTGTCATGAATCCGTACCAGTACGACACGCTGCTGCTGGAAAACCTCTACGGCGATATTGTGAGCGACCTGTGCGCGGCGTTTGTGGGCGGCCTTGGCCTGGTTCCCGGCGCGAATATCGGAGTAGACTGCGCGATCTTTGAGGCAGTACACGGATCGGCGCCGGATATTGCGGGCAAGGATCTTGCCAATCCCACAGCGCTGTTGCAGTCGGCGATTCTGATGCTGCGGTATCTGGATGAAAGCGACGCCGCGGACCGGGTGCAGAAAGCTCTGGAGACCGTATACACGGAGAAAAAGACCCTGACGCGCGATGTGGGCGGCACGGCTGGTACTTCGCAGTTTGCCGATGCGGTTTTGGCTGTAATGGCCCATTGAGGATGGAACACCATGAAACACTTCCTGCTGTTTTACGAACTTGAAAGCGATTATCTCGACCGGCGCGGCGAGTTTCGCGGCGTCCATCTGGATATGGCTTGGAAAGCGAGTGAAGCCGGTGAACTGGTGATGGCGGGCGCGCTGGTCAACCCGACCGATCAGGCGATCCTGCTGTTCAAGGGCGAATCCGCTGAAGCGGCGGAACGGTTCGCGAAGGCTGACCCCTATGTTCTCAACGGCCTTGTGAAGCGCTGGCACGTGCGGGAATGGACGACGGTGGCAGGCGAGGGCGCTGCCAATCCAGTAAGGCCTGCCGGCAATTGATTCCCGTTTTGCATCACACTTCCGAGTGTTCCCTTCCCCATCCGCGCCATTTGCTGTCGATTCCCTGCGGGCTATCCTCGAATCGAAGTACTTTCCCTGTACACTGGAATGTTTACAGCCATGCAATCCAAATACCCAATCGGAATTCTAGGCGCGACCGGCATGGTCGGCCAACGTTTTATTCAGCTTCTCGAAAACCACCCGTGGTTTGAGATCACCTGGCTTGCGGCAAGCGACCGCTCCAGCGGCAAGCTGTATGGTGACGCGGCCAAGTGGCGTCTCGACACGCCGCTGCCGGAGCGTATTGCGCAAATGCGCGTTTCGGTCGCAGAGCCTGCCGGTGCGCCGAAGATCATTTTCGCGGCGCTCGACTCGGACATCGCCAAAGAGATGGAGCCTAAGTTTGCCGCCGCGGGCTGCGCTGTGGTGTCAAATTCAAGCGCCTTCCGCATGGAGCCCAACGTGCCGCTCGTAATTCCGGAGGTAAACGCCGAGCATCTGCACCTGATTGAGGAACAGCCGTGGCGCAAGGAATCTGGCGGCTACATGGTGACAAATCCGAACTGTTCGGCGATCGGACTGGTGCTGGCGCTTAAGCCGCTTGAGGAGCGCTTTGGCATTGAGCAGATCTTTGTGACGACGATGCAGGCGGTGAGCGGCGCAGGCTATCCGGGCGTGCCTTCCATGGACATTCTGGGCAATGTGGTGCCGTACATCAAGAGCGAAGAAGAAAAGATGGAGGCCGAGACGCTGAAGCTGCTCGGCAAGCTCACAGGCTCATCCGTAACACCGCTTCCTGCAAGGATGAGTGCGCACTGCAATCGCGTAGCGGTGGAAGATGGACATACGGAATCGGTTTCAATCAAGCTGAAGAAGCCTGCGACGCGCGAGGAGATTCTTGCAGCCTGGGCGGAGTTCAAGCCGCTCGCCGGTCAGAATCTTCCGATGGCGCCGGAACAGCCTATAGAGTGGGCTCCGCAGGAAGATCGCCCGCAGCCGCGGCTGGATCGCAATCGCGGACGCGGCATGGCGGTGACCGTGGGACGGTTGAGACCGTGCGGCATCCTGGACTGGAAGTTCACGGTGCTTTCGCACAATACGGTTCGCGGCGCGGCCGGCGCGGCGATTCTGAATGCAGAGTTGTTGGCGAGCCTGGGCAAGCTGGAACCTGTAGCAGTCGCACACGCCTGAGAAGAACTGGAGAAATGAGAAAGCGCGCATGAGCCTGGTGGTGATGAAGTTTGGCGGTACGTCGGTGGAAGATGCGACGGCTATCGGCCGCACCGCTGCTATTGTTGCGGGGCGTGTGTCGGCGGGCAAGAAACCGGTGGTGGTGGTGAGCGCCATGGCCAAGGTCACCGACCAGTTGCTGCGTGCCGGTACGAGCGCGGCGGCAGGCGACAAGACTGGGGCGCTATCGATCAGTTCGCGGCTGCGCTGCCGACATAGGGACACGGCTGCCGCTCTGGTCAAGGATGCGAAGGAAACTGCCGAGCTGCAGAAATGGATTGATGCGAAATTTGATGGGCTGGATGAGATTCTGCGCGGGTTGGCCGCAATTCTTGAGCTGACGCCGCGCATCTCCGACCTGATTGTGAGCCATGGCGAGCGGCTTTCGAGCCGCATGATTGCGGCGGCTTTCCGCGAGCGCGGGATCAACTCAGAAGCGGTGGATGCGCGGCAGATCATCCTTACCGACTCGCAGTTTCAGAAGGCTATGCCGATCGATGCCGCGATTGAGAAGCGCGCCGAGGAGCAACTGCGGCCTCTTCTTGAAAGCGGCAAGGTACCGGTGATGGGCGGATTTATTGGGTCTAATGAAGCCGGCATTACGACGACGCTGGGACGAGGCGGATCGGACTTTACAGGTGCGCTGATTGGCGGCGCGCTGAATGCAGAGGCGATTGAGATATGGACGGATGTGGATGGCATTATGACATCCGATCCGCGCGTTTGCCCCGACGCCTTGCGTGTGAAGGTGATCAGCTTTGAAGAGGCGGCGGAGCTGGCCTACTTCGGCGCGAAGGTGCTGCATCCGGCAACGATTCTGCCGGCGGTCAAGAAGAACATTCCAGTGCTGGTTCTCAACAGCAAGAATCCGACGAATGAAGGCACGCGGATCATTTCGCTCGCTCCGCATTGCAAGACTCCTTTCAAGTCGATTGCGGTGAAGAAGAAGCTGAGCATCATCGATGTTGTCGCGAGCCGGATGCTGATGACTCACGGGTATCTGAAAGAAATCTTCACCGTATTCGACAAGCATCAGTGTGCGGTGGACATGGTTTCAACGAGCGAGGTTTCGGTTTCGCTCACTGTGGATTCGACCGATAAGCTGCCGGCGATTGCCGCCGACCTGAGCAAGCTGGCCGATGTGAAGTACGAGGGCAAGAAGGCGCTGGTGTGTATGGTGGGCGAGGATATTCGCGGTCAGAACGGCATGGCGGCGCAGGTCTTTGGAGCGGTGAAGCATATTAATGTGCGGATGATCTCGCAGGGCGCGAGCGAAATCAACATGAGTTTCATGATTGACGAGGAAGATGCCGATGAGGCGGTGCGCTCGCTGCATGCGGCCTTCTTCCAGGATCCCGATCCGGCGATTTTCGATGTTGAAGCGAGAAAAGCAGCCGTCAGCTCTTAGCTTTCAGCTGCTAGCTTGTTCGTGGAAATCGTACTTTCATTGCTTGAAACGAGAGCCAGTTGCGCTGGCTCTCGCAACGCGAGCTAAAAGCTATTAGCCAGGAGTTGTTCTTATGCTGTTTCTCGTACTGGGCAAGGGCAAGACGGGCAGTCTGGTGGCTGAAGTGGCGCGCGAGCGCGGGCATGGCGTGCGCGTGCTGGACCTCAAAGAGAACCGTGGCGCGGCGTCGATCACGGCTCCTACACTGGCGGGCGTGGACGCGGTGATTGATTTCACCAATGCTGAATCAGCGGTGCAGAATATCCGCGCGGTGCTGGCGCTGGGCGGCAAGATTGTTGTGGGCACGACGGGCTGGCATGCATCTCTGGACGAATTGCGCTCGAAGACCTCTCGCGGCGGAGCTTTGCTGTATGGGACGAATTTTTCAATTGGCGTGCAAAAGCTTTTCCGGCTGACTGAGGAGTTGGCGAAGCTAGACGGCTACGAGTTTTCAATCCGCGAAACGCATCATACGACGAAGCTCGATGCGCCTTCGGGTACGGCAATTACGCTCCG
>NZ_JBEKYX010000134.1:0-23706 GCF_049510455.1 Occallatibacter sp.
CCGGTTCGCGGCAGTCTTGTGCATTAATCAGCATTGATGCTGAGCAAGTCCATTGCGGCCCCAAAGATGATATTAGCTACAATCGCAACACTGTACTTCGCATTGTGCTTGAGTCAAAATGAGAACAATTCGTATCGTTATGATTTTCCTTCTCGTTCGAGGAATAGGGTATTTGACTTTTGCCGTTGGACAACTCCCGCCCAGTCCCCCGACCATTGTCGTCATTCCAGCAGACAAGAGCGAGCACAAACCTTGCCGCAATTTGCAGACATCTACTCCAAGCGACGAGGACATGCATGCTTTCACTCAAATTCTCCTCATGTCACACGTTAACCCGGATATTATCCTCGCTGTGTCGCATGACCCTATGTTGAAGAGTTATGGCGGTGCAATGTCTTTCAGATGCTTGATAAGAAATCACGAGCCGTATGACGCATATGAAAACTGGATCATCTACGATCCAGAACTTATTCAGGGCGATGCCGCACGTGATTTTGTATTCGCTCATGAAATTGCCCATCACGCGATTGAAGATACGTCTTCAGCACGACCACCAAGTAAAGATGTCGAGTTGCGGGCCGATTCGTATGCAACAAAGTATCTTCTTCAGGCGGGTTGGAATAAGGCGAGGATTATGCATGCATTAGATCTGCTCCACCTACCTCAGTTATTCGAGCCGAGTTATCCAACTCTAGAGGAGCGAAAGGCTGTCGTTGAAATCGCCTCCGGGCCAGAGCCACCCCCTGCGCCCTCACATTTAGTAGCATTTGTCATTTCAGATACCCCTTCCAAGTCGCATTGGAATGAGCTTTTGAACCTGCAATATATGGGGACCATATATTTCTTAGTCCCCGGTACCAGCGAATTTGTATGTTCCGTTATAACTCCGGATGCCAGAACTCCGTCCGTTCACCATTTTGCATTTTTTAATAACTGTGATCGGAATGCTCGTGCGTCTTTTACTCTCGAACCTACTCGACTAGGTTATTGGATCGAGCAACAAGAGGTTCCTTGTCCTGACTATGCTGTAAATTGCTTACACGTTTTAGAGTCTGCTGAAGGTCAGTTGCAATTTTGGAATCAGGACCTTGCGGCGGATCTAGCTGGATGGGAAAAAGAGGTTGGGAAACAGTCTTCATTTAATTTTGAGGCAGTTGAGCAATCGGACGGACTAGTCCTAATAAGGAACATCGAAGGCTACATCTTCGTAGACCCTAAAACCTCAAAACTGCAAAATGGGGGAAACCGGGAGCAAGCGTCCGAGTTCAAGGTATTGTTTGAATAGATTGAAAACAGGGTCAAGCGTCGGCGGACATATCAGATGTGCGCGACATCGCAATCGGAATCGAATCTAATTACCAAAGTCCAATGCCCTTTCGTACTCAATCAACCTCAAAATAGTTTGCACAAGATTATGGGGTTTTGTGCTTTACTCATAATGGAACAGAAAAAACCACGGCCCGAATCCCTCCGGATTCGGGCCGTTTTCATTTTCCAATCAATTTACATCGAGGATATCTATGGATTCTCTATCTCCAGTTTCTCCGCCCGTTTGTCCCTCTGTCCCTCTTTCCCTTTGTCCTTCGCGAACTGTGCTGCACAGTCCAGCACAGTTCGCGCATGAGGATCGTATAAAGATTTTCCGGAAAACTGTGCGACTTGCTGCAAAGTACTCAAATACCGTCACTTGGAAAACTGTGCAGCACAGGATAACTCAAGCAAAATCCGGAAAAACCGGCTTTGCGGGTAAACTGGAAGTATGATTCCTACGCTTGCCTGGACGCCTGAGGGTGTCAATTTTATTGACCAGACGAAGTTGCCGCTGGATGAGAGCTATGTGCTTGCGGCTACCTATGAAGATGTGGCCGTGGTGATTGAAACCATGGTGGTGCGCGGGGCGCCGGCGATTGGCGTTTCTGCGCTGAGAGCGCTGAGGAGTTTGCGCCGGAGTTTGAAAAAATCTGTGCGCGGCTGGCGGGAACTCGGCCTACGGCTGTGAATCTTTTCTGGGCGATTGACCGGATGAAGGTTTTGTTTGCCTCGCTGCGGACGAGTGATGTGGGGATGGAAGAGATCAGAGAAAGATTTCTGACTGAGGCTCATGCTACTTACGAGGAAGATATTGCTTCGTGCAAGGCGATGGGCGCGCTCGGTGGCGTGCTGCTGCCGGATGAGGGTGGCGTGTTGACGCATTGCAATGCAGGCGCGCTGGCGACAGCGGGGTATGGGACGGCGCTGGGGGTGATTCGCTCGGCGGTGGAGATGGGCAAGAAGATTCATGTGTATGCGGATGAGACGCGGCCTTTTTTGCAGGGCGCGCGGCTGACGGCGTGGGAGCTGATGGAAGATGGGATTCCGACGACGGTGATCTGCGACAACATGGCGGCGAGCCTGATGAAGGCGGGCAAGATCAAGGCCGTGGTGGTGGGCGCGGATCGCATTGCGGCGAATGGGGATTTTGCGAACAAGATTGGCACGTATAATGTGGCGATCCTGGCGAAGGAGCATGGGATTCCGTTTTACTGCGCCGCGCCGTGGAGCACAATTGATACAGCGACACCGGATGGGGATGCGATTCCGATTGAGGAGCGCAGCGCAAAGGAAGTGACGCACCATGGGGGCAAGCAGCTTACGCCGCATGGGGTGGGAATCTGCAATCCGGCGTTTGATGTGACTCCGGCGAAGTATGTGACGGCGATTATTACGGAGCGGGGCGTGCTTCGGGCGCCGTATGCGGAGTCGCTTAGGGAGATGGAGTTGGTGGCGCGGTAGGGCTGGCCCGGCAAGGCTGGTTCATTCAGGCAAATCGGGGGATTCGTCCTCGAACTCGTGATATTCAGGTTGCATGCTCTGGTGAAGAACCCGGGCGATGAGTATGCCGTCCTTCTCTGGTTGATAGAAGATCGCGTGGCGGCCTTTCTCGAATCGGAACAGGCCCGGATTCAAATGATCACATGGCCGCCCGAGCGATGGGTTTCGCGCGAGCATACTTGCACACTCTTCCAGAGCTTGCAAGTATTTATCAGCCTGCTTTCGTCCCCATCTCGATTCGGTATAGAGTTCGATATCTGCCAGATCATCGATGGCAAGCGAAGTGTGCCTGACTATGCCAATTCTCAACTCGCCTTCCTCCGTTCGGCCGCCCTTTTGCGTGCTTCTGCGAATCCGTCACCTTCAAAGACACCACTCGCTAGGCCCTCTTGGATCGCGGCCCGGAGGGCGGTGAGCTTTTGCTCGTAAACCTGTTCCTCGCGCTCCATGGTGCGGAGGGCGGCGCGGACAACTTCGCTGGCGTTTTCGTAGCGGCCGGATTCGACGCGGGAGAGGACAAAACGGTCCAGTTCCGGAGTGAGATTGACATTGCGTGTGGGCATGAATGGCTCCCGAGCTTGTGATGCATCGAGATTAGCAAAGATTGCCAATCTTTGCTGATGAAGCTGCCTGCTCTGGACGGAGCGGGTTTATAAACAGCTTGCGATAATCGTGGGATGGCAGGTTGGGTCGTATCGGTCGTGCGGCTTCGGCGGGCTTCGCTGGTGCGGGGGATCGTGCTGTCATTGGGAGCCTTTGCCGCGAGCCTGCGGCTGGCGGGCTTTCCGCATATTGAACTGCTGCATCGATCAAGGTGGCAGATTGCGGTGCTGGCTGTGGCACTGTTGGGACTGGCGGAGACGGCGCGATGCCTGAAGCGGAAGTGGAGTTTTTACCACGCAGGAGTGCTGATTCTGATCTACGCGGATCTGCTGATTCTGACGATGATTATTTTTCTGACGATTTATCCATGACTTCTCTCCAGATTTTCTGGAGACGGCTGACCACCCGGAAATCATTTTTCGCATCCTACCTAAAGGTAATTCGTAGTAAGTTTGGATGTCTGGTCTTTGCCGGCTGCTTTATCCCCCTATCTGCGCCCGGCCAGAAGCGTATTCCCCAAAGCAGTTTCGTACGTATTGGAGGCAGGATGCTTAAGGGTTTCCGGGATTTTATTCTTCGCGGAAATGTGGTCGATCTGGCTGTGGCTGTGATTATTGGCGCGGCGTTCAGCAAGATTGTTTCTTCGCTGGTGGCTGATGTACTGAACCCGCTGATTGCGGCGGTTGTGGGTAAGCCGGATTTCAGCTACATCGTTTTGCATGCAGGCACCGGCGTAGTAAAGGTTGGCAACTTCTTCAACGAAGTGATTTCATTCCTCATCGTTGCCACAGTGGTGTATTTCTTCATTGTGCTGCCGCTGAATGCACTGCTGGCACGGATCAAGAAGCCAGAAGAAGTGGTTGCGCCGACGACGAAGCCCTGCCCTGAGTGCCTGAGCGATATTCCGCTGGCGGCCAAGCGTTGTGCGCATTGCGCGCAGCCGGTGGTTTAGGGTTCGCGCGAATTTCCTGAAGAAGCAAAGGGGCCGACGCTGAATGCGTCGGCTTTTTTGCTTTTGCATGTAACGCGAAATTCTCTCAGGGGCTAAAGCCCCGATATTTTTGTGCCTGTTTCGGCACGGCTAAAGTCGTGCCCTGCAACAAGGCGCAGCCATCGAATGTGCCTCATTGCCTGACCTCCGGCTGATTTTGTGGGATTACACTGATTGAAATACGCAAGGTTCCCGAAATCCCAACCGCAAAGGCTGCTCCCACAATGATTCGCAAGCCGCTCGCAGTTCTCGTCGCATGTTCTTTTTTCGTCGGCACCCTGCCGGCGCAGGCTCCACAACAGGCAACGCCGTTTGGCTATTTGGACTTCAGCAAGGAAGCCAAGACAGAGGCTTCCTTCCTGGCTGTTCCGGATGCGAAGCTGGCGGGCGAGGAGTTAAAGATTCTGACCGCTGAGCCGCATATTGCGGCGAGCCCGGAGGATCACAAGACTGCGGAGTATGTGGCGGAGAAGTTCAAGGCGGCGGGACTTGAGACGGAGATTGTTCCCTACCGCGTGCGGCTGAATCGTCCGAAGGATGTGCGAATAGAAGCCTATGGGCCGGATGGCAAGCTGCTGGTGAAAGGGCCTGCGCCTGAGCATGTGGGCAGCGATCCGTTTGAGAACGATCCGCGCGTGGTGATGCCGTTCAATGGCTCGTCTGGCTCGGGCGATGTGACGGGCGAGGTGGTGTATGCCAACTACGGGCGGCTGGAAGACTTTGATGAGCTTGCGGCGCAGCATGTGGACCTGCACGGCAAGATTGTGATTACGCGGTATGGCGCGAACTTTCGCGGCGTGAAGGTGATGATTGCGCAACAGCGGGGCGCGGCGGGCGTGCTGATCTACAGCGATCCGCAGGACGATGGCTATTTCAAGGGCGATGTCTATCCGAATGGTCCGTGGCGGCCGGAGAGCGCTGTGCAGCGCGGCTCAGTGCAGTTCCTCTCGATGTATCCGGGGGATTCGGAGACGCCGGGAGTGGCTTCGACGCTGGACCTGCCGGATTCCGCGCGCAAATCCCCAGAAGGCAACGAGCCGAAGATTCCTTCGATTCCGATCAGCTATCACGATGCGGCTCCGATTCTGCAGGCTCTGAAGGGCGCGAGTGTGCCGCAGGGATGGCAGGGCGCGCTGCCGTTTCGCTATCACGTGGGACAGAATGGCGGGCAGGGCGTAAAGGTACACATGGTGGCCATCCAGGATTACCAGCGCCGGATTATCTGGGACGTGATTGGCAAGGTGAAGGGATCGGAACTGCCGGATGATCTGGTGGTGGCGGGCAATCATCGCGATGCGTGGGTGTATGGCGCGGTGGACCCGAACAGCGGCACGGCTGCGATGCTGGAGGCGGTGCATGGTGTGGGCGAGCTGCTGAAGCAGGGTTGGAAGCCGAAGCGCACGATGATCTTTTGCAGCTGGGACGCGGAAGAAGAAGGCCTGATTGGGTCGACCGAGTGGGTGGAAGAGCACGACAAGATGCTTGAGCATGCCGTGGCTTACTTCAATACCGATGTGGCTGTGTCGGGACCGAGTTTCTCGGCGGCGGCGGTGCCCTCGCTGAAACAATTTATACGCGAGGTTACAAAGGCAGTTCCCTCACCTGCGGGCGGCACGGTGTACGAGGTTTGGAAGAACTCGCGTACGGGCGAGAATGAGCATCGACCTTCAAATGCGCCATCGGATGGCGATGTGCGTGTGGGCGATCTGGGATCGGGATCGGACTTCACGCCGTTTTTCCAACACGTGGGAGTGCCTTCTACGGATGTGGGATCGGGCGGCCCGTATGGCGTCTACCACTCGGTGTTTGATAACTATGCCTGGTTCACGATGAATGCCGATCCGCACTTTGTGTATCTGCAGGAGATGGCGCGGGTGTTTGGGCTGGAGGCTATCCGTATGGCGAATGTGGATGTGCTTCCGTATGACTATCCGGCGTATGCGCGGGAGATTCAGTCGTATGTGGATGGGGCCAAGCGCAAGGCGGCAGACGAGAAGCTGAGCGGCGTGGATCTGGCTCCAGTGCAAGCGGCGGCGCAGCGGTTTGCGGATGCGGCTAAGCGGGCGCGGGCGGCACAGAGTGCGCCTGGCGGGGATGTTGCGAAACTGAATAAGGGTCTGCGCGAGGCGGAGGCGGCATTTATTTCGCCGGCGGGATTGCCGCGTCGGCCCTGGTTTAAACACACCATCTATGCGCCGGGGGAGTTTACGGGCTACGCGGCGGTGGTGATTCCTGGTGTGAATGAGGCGATTGAGGCCAAGGATGGAGCGCTGGCGGAGGCACAGGCTAAGGTGTTGATTGAGGCGCTGGATAAGGCTACGGCTGCGCTGAATGGGGCGGAGTAGGCGGGGTTGAAGCATCTTTGCGGCGACGTATAAACGCTGCCGCAAAGATGCTATTGACTGTGTTTTTCAGATTCTGGCAATCGCGCAGCCGCAAATATTCGTACAATGTTTTTGGCCAGATCACCAGAAGCAGTAGTCCCATCAAAGGCCGTCACTTTACCGGTGCCTAAAACGATGGACGTGCGCTTATCAGAAATTACAAAAGTATGGATATAGGTCCAAAGGGGGCGGTCCAGTTCGATTTGTATGTCGGCCACACGCGGGTCCTGAACGATGGTCAATCCCAAATTGCTCCAATCCTTCTGCTGCATCAGGGCGCGGTCCAGCGTGTCGACAGTGAGGAACATTGTTTTGGAATGGATGAAGATGGTTCGAGCATTTTTGAGTATCTGGCGCGGGTCCACTCCTGCGATGGCTGCACTTGATTGCGGCACCGACGCAGCCGCCTGCGCCGGCAAATGAAGAGCGGAGCCCGAGCCAAGCGCCACATGCATGCCGGACTGAGGCAAGCCGAGAACACTTTCGATGGGAACAGCGAATGCAGCTGCTCCCTTGCCTGTGGTGATGATGCCTATCAGCGTTCCGGTTCGATCTACCAAGGCCCCACCACTGGCTCCATGCGCAACCGGCGCGGTGAATTCAATGAGGCGAAAGCCCGTTCCTGCTCCGGGAATTTCATCGGCAAGACGAAGCGCGGAAACTGTACCCTCAGTCGCAGACCACGCCAAGCCGTCCGAATTCGTTACGGCATAGACTGGATCGCCCTGCGCCAGACTGGCAGTGCTGCCTGCGGTTAGAGCGGGAAGAGCGCCAGCGGAGATTTTCAATGCGGCTACATCTCGTCTCTCGTCTGCACCGAGCAACTGCACACGGTCGTATACTTCGCCACTGGCCAGGCGCACCTGCACCTCAGCTGCACCTTTGACAGCGTGGTAAGCGGTCAATATAACACCATCCCCAGAGATTGCAACGCCTGTAGAAATGGTGTGCAGACGGCCTGCGCCTTCTCCAGCAAGGACAATGACGGTGGCTGCCTTGGTATGCTCAAAGATCGCCTGCGGCGTAAGCGTAGACGAGCTTTGTTGGGCTTCCGAAAAAAAGCAGCAAGCAACGAGGTGGAGAACCAGTATTGAGGTTTTCATAGAATCGATGGGAATTATAGCAACACTTCCATCAGTCACCACACTAAGGCTTGTCATCTGACCGCAGGACGCATTTCGGCCGCGCTTAAGAATATGAGTCTGCTGTTCCCTGTTCACGCGTCTCTTGTCCGATGTATCGTGTACGGGATGCGATAAGGTGGAGAGAGACTACTTTCTTCCGTTGGTCTTTTACTCCCTTGACCCCTGCCGCCAACCCGTCTGCTCTTCGGGAACTGCTGCGCGACACTTTTGGTTTTCCCGCTTTTCGCGCGAATCAGGAGGAAGTCTGCGTTGCCGCAGTTGCTGGGCGCGACTTGCTGCTGGTGATGCCCACTGGGTCGGGCAAGAGCCTCTGCTATCAGCTTCCGGCGCTTGCCCGCGGCGGAACCGCGCTGGTGATTTCGCCGCTGATTGCGCTGATGGAAGACCAGGCTTCGAAGCTCATTGCGCTTGGGCTGAAATCGCGCGGCCTCGCGGCAGGCGTGTGCGGACTATCTCAATGGCGATCTTCAGTTTCTTTTGATTGCGCCGGAGAGGCTTCGTGTTCCCGGCTTTGCGGAGATGCTGGCGAAGCGCACGCTTTCGTTGATCGCCATTGATGAAGCGCATTGTATTTCGCAATGGGGGCATGATTTCCGGCCGGATTACCGCATGCTGGGCGAGAGATTGCCGGAGTTGCGGAGAGGCAATGGCGAAGGGCAGGCTGCGCCGGTGCTGGCGCTGACGGCAACGGCTACGCCTATCGTGCAGGCGGACATTGTGACGCAGCTTGGGATGCCTGATCCGGCGAAGTTTATTCATGGCTTTCGGCGTGACAATCTGGCCATTGAAGTTGTGGAAGTGCCTGTGCCGATGCGGGCCGCGGTGATTTGCAAACTTCTGAAAGATGCTTCGCGGCGGCCTGCGATTGTCTACGCGCAATCCCGCAAGCAGGCGGAATTGCTGGCAGAGGAGCTTTCGCGGACGGTTCGCGCATCGGCGTATCATGCCGGGCTTGATCCGGCAGTGCGCGAGAGCGTGCAGCGCAGTTTTCAGCAGAGCGAGATTGACGTTGTAGTTGCGACGATTGCTTTTGGAATGGGCATTGACAAGGCCGATATACGCACGGTGATTCATGCCGGCCTGCCTGCGACTGTGGAAGGCTATTACCAGGAGATTGGGCGTGCGGGACGCGACGGACGGGCGAGCCGGACGATCCTCATGCACAGCTATGCTGACCGGCGGACGCATGATTTTCTGCTTGGGCGGGATTATCCGCCTGTGGAGGACCTGAGCCGTGTCTACCGCTTGCTGCGCGAGGAGCCGCGCGAGATGGATGAGCTGCGCTATGAGTCCAAGCTGAGCGATGAGGCCTTCGAAAAGGCGATTGAAAAGCTGCACATCCACGGCGGCGCGCGCGTGGACTTTAACGGTAATGCGACTGTGGGTGGGCCGGGGTGGAAGAAGACTTACTCGGTGCAGGCCGACTACCGGCGCGAGCAGCTTGAGCTTGTGGTGCGGTATGTGGAGGGCCGCGGATGCCGCATGTCAGCACTGGTGCGCCACTTTGGAGATGTGGAGGATGCGGCGCAGCTCTGTAACACGTGCGATGCATGCGATCCCGCGGGTGCGGTGCTTTGTCTTTTTCGCCGGGCGACGCCGGTAGAGCGGACGCAGGCGCAGGATGTGATCGAATCTCTGCGCGGGGCTAGCTATAAAACCATTAAGCAGTTGATGAGCGATCTCTCATGGGCTGAGCGCGTTGGGCGGGACGATTTTGAGCGATTGCTGGCGGCAATGCAGCGTGCCGGGCTAGTGGCGAGCGAAGAGGCTGTCTTTGAAAAAGACGGACGCGTGATTCCGTATCGCAAGATCAGCGCGACAGATGCCGGGCTTGAGACGCGGGAGACTACTCCGCTTGCGTTGCTGCTTTCGGATGGAATTGCGGAGGAGTTTGCCTCACCTGGTTCGGCGCCGAAGCGTAAGCGCAGTGCGGAATCGAGCGGCGCGAAAGCTTCCCGTAGTGCGGCAGCGGTGCCGGCAGAACTGACCGGCGTGAGCGCGGCGCTGGCGGCAAAGCTGAAGGAATGGCGCACCTCGGAGGCCAGACGCCTAAAAGTTCCTCCCTTCATTGTTTGCCATGATCGCGCGCTGAATGCCGTGGCGGCGGCGCGGCCTGTGAATCTCCGCCAATTGCTGGAGGTGGATGGGATTGGGCCTGCGAAGGTGGAGAAGTACGGAGATGCCATTCTGGAAATATGCAAATCTGCCACTTGAAACTTGGCGGGGGCTCAACCGTTGTGATGAGCGTCACACCTGGGAGGTTGATCCAGCCTGCCGGGGCTCGTATCATTAGAAGTAGCAGACATTATGAAATCTTCTTCGATGAGCGTGAAAATCGGCGTGGCGGTGGCGGTAATAGTCGGCGTCATTGGCTGGCTGGCGTGGTCCGGCGCGAAAGCCAGTAAAAGCTATTATGTGACGATTGCGGAGTTGGGCGGCATGGGCGACAAGGCCTATTCGAGCAACCTGCGCGTGGAGGGCTTTGTGCAGCCGGGCTCGATTGAGCAGAGCGGCACGCATGTGGTCTTTCTGCTGAACGAGTTTGAGAGCCACTCGGCGAAGGCCGCGGGCGGCAAACTGCTCAAGGTGGATTACAAGGGATCGGAGCCGCCGCCGGATACCTTCAAGGACAACTCCCAGGCGCTGGCGATGGGCACATTTGGACACGATGGGGTCTTCCACGCGAATACGCTGCAGGCCAAATGCGCGAGCAAGTATGCTCCGCAGCCGGGGGTTGCTCCGAATGCCGCTCCGGCACAGGCGAGCCCGCGGGCGGCTGTGGCTGCGCCTGCAACGGCGGGGTCTGCAAACTAGAACATGACGAGTGCGGCTGGTTTTGTGGCTGGCCCGGTGAGCTGCGCGCGGATTGAGAATGTTTCGAAGCTCTTTGGGGCCTTTGCGGCGTTGCGCCAGGTAAATGCGGAGCTGGAGCCGGGCAAGTGCTACGTGCTGGTGGGCGAAAACGGTGCGGGCAAATCGACATTGCTGCGGATTCTGGCGGGGCTGCTGAGGCCTTCGCATGGAAGCGTGCGCGTGTTTGACGACCTAGAGCCGCATGACGCGCGCGAGCGTATTGGCTACATGAGCCACGCGGCGATGCTTTACGACGAATTCACGGGCGAAGAAAATCTGCGCTACTTTGCGAGCCTGTATGCGGGGCGCGAATGTCTTGCGCCTGCTGAGGCACTGCGGCAGGTGGGCCTTGATCCTGAGTTGAAGCGGACTGTAGGTCAGTATTCGCAGGGGATGCGGCAGAGGACTTCACTGGCGCGGGTGCTGCTGGCGCAACCGGAGTTGCTGCTGCTGGACGAGCCATTCTCAAACATGGATGTGGAGAGCGTGCGGCAGATGGTGGATCTGCTGGCGCGGTTCCGGCAGGCGAACCGCACGATTGTGATTACGACGCACCAGCGCGAACATGCCGCGCCGATTGCCGATTATGTGCTGACGCTGAAGGCGGGGCGCGTGGAGAGCTTGTTGCCGGGGAGTCCGACGCTATGAAGACCAATGGAGCGCGGTATCTCGAAGGCCTGGGGATTGCGTTTGAGCTGCGTGAGTATGAGGTGGACCCTGAGGATCTTTCCGCGATTACCGTGGCGAAGAAGATTGGGATGCCTCCGGAGCAGGTGTTCAAAACTCTGCTGACGGTGGGCGAGGGGCGGCATATTTTTGCGGTAGTTCCGGGCGATGCGGAGCTGGACTTCAAGAAGCTGGCGCGCGCGGCGGGATTGCGCAAGGCGGAGATGGTTTCGCTCAAAGATGTGCAGCCGCTAACGGGATATATTCGCGGCGGTGTGACGATTTTTGGTGCGAAGAAGGCGTTTCCTGTGTATGTGGATGAGACGGTTGTGCTGTTTGACAAGATCAGTGTTTCCGCGGGTGCGCGTGGAACGCAGTTGATTCTCTCGCCGGAGGATTATCTGCGTGCGGCGGCTGCACTTGAAGTGGCTGTCGAGACTGTCGATCTGACGAAAGTGGCTGCGGGAGGTCCGGCGACATGATGGGCACCGTTTGGACGCACCTGATAAAAGATCTGCGCATTGAGTGGCGCTCGAAAGAGGCCATCAACTCTATGCTGTTCTTTGCGCTGCTGGTGGTGGTGCTGTTTTCATTGGCGTTTGATCCTCGGGGATCGTTTGCGCGTGAGATTGCGGGCGGGGTGCTTTCCGTGGCGACGCTGTTTGCTTCAGCGAGTGCGCTGAACCAGGCATGGGCGCGGGAGATTCGGCACCAGGTGCTGGATGCGCAGAGGATGGCGCCTTCGTCAGGCGCGGCGCTTTTTCTTGCCAAGGCGCTGGCGAATTTTCTCTTCGTAGAAATTGTGCAGCTGCTGCTGGCTCCGGTGTTCCTGGTAATGTACAACCTGAGCGTGGAAGGGGATGCGTGGAAGCTGCTGCTGGTACTGCCGCTGGGAACGTGGGCGCTGGTGGCGAATGGAACATTTTTTGCGGCGCTGTCGATTCGCAGCCGCAACCGCGAGATGCTGCTGCCGCTGATTCTGTTTCCTATTTTTATTCCGGCGCTGCTGGCGATGGTGCTTTCGATCACGGCGATTCTGACAGGAGACAACGATCCTGGATTGTGGATCAAGCTGCTGTTTGGCTACGACGTGATTTTTACTACGGTGTGCCTACTGCTGTTTGATGTGGTGCTGCATGCCGAGTGAGATGATGTCCCGCAGGGGCTAAAGCCCCTTTCCTTTTGTGACGGCTTTTTCGGCACGACTAAAGTCGCGCCCTGTTACAAAGCCATACGAGCTTAGCCCTGGTCTCCATCCGGCGGTGGAGACTGCGGGCGAGGCGACGACGTAAACTGGGATTACGAATGAAAAAGATTGCCATTAGCGGATATGTGGTCGCGGTGATCGCGCTGATGATCTGGGGCTTTTACCAGGCCATCTATGTGGCGCCGGATGATGCAATGCAGGGTACGATTTTCCGCATTTTTTACTACCATGTGCCATCCTTCTCCGCGGCGTTTACCTTCTTCGCAATCAGCTTTCTCGGCTCTATCAGCTTCCTGTCCTTTCGGCGCAGTCATCCGGAGTGGGCGCAGATGGCCGATGCGTGGGCGGTAGCTGGGGCCGAGGTTGGCGTGGTCTTTTGCACTGTCGGACTGGTGACGGGGCCGATCTGGGCCCGGCGCGCGTGGGGCATCTGGTGGACGTGGGATGCGCGGCTGACGACGACGACTGTGCTGTGGCTGATTTATGTGAGCTACCTGCTGCTGCGGCGCTTTGCCGCCGGGCCGCAGGTGCAAACGCTGGCCGCGGTGCTGGGCATCTTTGGCGCGCTGGATACGCCGATTGTCTACATGTCGAACCGATGGTGGCGCACGCAGCATCCCGCTCCGGTCTTCGGCGGCGCAGACGGTGCGGGCATGGATAAATCCATGGTTGGCGCGTTTCTATGGAATCTGCTGGCGTGGTTTGCATGGGGTGTATTGGTCCTGGCGTTGCGCTATGCGGTGGAACGCAAGAGGCAGAAGAATGCCGAGTATGAGGCGCTGGTTGCGCTGGAAGGCCGGGCTTGATGGATACAAGGGCGATTCTCGATCATCAGTTTCTGGTTGCGGCCTACGTGGCGACGTGGACCATTCAACTTGCTTATCTGCTGCGGCTGGCGCTGAAGTGGCGCGCGGAGAAACGTGCTGCGAAGATGCATGAGAGGCAGGGCCGGTAGGGGTGAAAGTCATCCCTCTCATCCCTCATGGGCTAAAGCCCGAACGTTTTTGCATCCCCTTCGGCACCACTCAAGTCGTGCCCTGTTGCAAGGCCGTCTCGATGTGGATTCGTCAGACGCTCACTGTAACTGGCAATCCGTTGAGCCGGTTTGCCGCGATAAGCGTGGCGTGCCTAGCGCTGGCAGGCTGCCGCCCGCATGATTTTCCGCAGTTCCCGGCGAACTATCGCGAGTATGCGTATGTGACCAACGGCACGAGCGGCACTGTTTCCATTTTTGACGTGGTGAATGTGGGGCTGGATCGCGAGATTGCTGTTGGGCAAAATCCGGTGGCTGTGGCGGCGAGTCCCACGAAGAACGAGATTTATGTAGTGAATTCCGGTGCAGCGGGCGGAGAAGGCTCGGTCTCTGTGATCGATGCTGGGAAAAATGTTGTCAGCGCGACGATTCCTGTACACAGGCAGCCGGTTTCGATCGACATCGACCATGATGGGAAGCTGGCGTACGTGGCAGACTACGGCTCGAACATGGTTTCGGTGATCGACGTGGCGGCGCGGCGGGAGATTGTGACGATTGGCGTGGGTGAGAAGCCGAAGGCTGTGCGGCTCTCCCCTGACGGCAAGACACTGGTGGTTGCCAACAGCGGCGGCAACTCAGTGACGGTGGTGGATGTCACATCGCAGCGCGTGCGGGAGACTTTGAGTGGCTGCCCCGGTGCGAGCGATGTGGTGATTCTGCCGGATTCTTCTAAATCCCTTGTGAGCTGTGCGGGCGGGCACCAGGTGATGGCGATTGCTCTTGCCTTGCCGGGGCGCGCGGCGCAGCCGGACAAGCTGGAGGCGATGCTGGATGTGGGCCATGCGCCGGAGCGTATGGCATTGAAGCCGGATGGCGGCGAGACGTTTGTACTGAATTCGCTTTCGAACTCGGTGTCAGAGGTTTACAACACGACCGACGAGGTGGGCGCGACGTACCTGATCGGCAACGGCCCGGCGAGTGGCGCTGTGACGAGCGATAATTCCATGCTCTATGTCGCCAATGCGCACTCGCAGTATGTCACGCTGTATGCGATTGACGATGGCAAGCGGGCTGGATCGGTGCATGTGGGTGATGGGCCTTCCGCTATGGCGTTTTCCAAGGCTGGCCATCTGCTGTTTGTGGTCGATACGGGCACGGGCGATGTGGCGGCGATCCGGACTTCGACGCGGTCACTGTTTGCGCTGCTGCCGGCGGGGCGCGGGCCGAATGCGATTGCGGTGAAGGGGTTCTGCTGCCGGCGGGGCGCGGGCCGAATGCGATTGCGGTGAAGGGGTTCAGCGTGAAGTGAATCCAGCCGATGGTATCCTTCATCATGACTGATCGGCAGGATATTACTAACCCCAGGCGGAAGCCGGATGTCTCCAGCATCTTCAATCTCGGCAACTCCGGTGGGACTGACATTGCCCGCGACAAAGACGCGATGATTGCAGCGGCAGTTGATTCACGCTATTCTTTCGAGCATGAAATCAGCCATCCCTCTTCCGCTGCTTCTGTTGATGCTCATGCTTTGGACAGCGGCAAACGCGACCGATAGCGATTCTAAACGGAAGATCCAATGCAAGACTCCAGCGATCGAATCGTCCTGCTACTGGACGCACGGTCACTTAAGAATGGGAAATGGCACTCCGTCCTTTCGACTCTGGAAGATTGGAACAAATCGCGAAATGGGTATTTATAGCGGCCCATCTATAGATAGGCTTCGCAGCCTGGACAATGAGGGGCCGGAGCTACCCGTAAACGTAGAAAAAAGCATGCGGCTTAAAGCCGACCCGGTCTGGCTCAATACAATTTATGCGGACTTTGAAGTTTGCCCGCTGGAGCCTGAGAAGTCCGGAGCGATGCAGGCGGCGTGCATTGAATCTGCAAAGAAAATTGTCATCGAAAAATGAATTGGTTACTTCTTGTGAGTGCCCCAGCGCGCGACGCTGTATTGTGCGCCGGCGAAGAGGATCAGGCCGGAGATGTAACCCCAGAAGAGTAATCCTACTGAAACGAAGAACGGGCCGTAGAGTGCGTACAGGTCCATGTGCGGCAGCACGTGCGCGAAGATGTACTTGGCTGCGAGCCAGATGAGACCCGTGACAATGGAAGCTCGCAACACTGGCCGCCACGGCACTTTGCAGTTGGGCAGCACCCAGTAAATGGAAAAGAAGAAGAGGATGCACGCTGCGCCACTGCATGCGGCCAGCCATAGATTGTTGACGGCGCTGTAAAACCAGTTGTCAACCTTGTGAAACATGAGGAATGCGAGCAAGCCCTTTTGCGCCGCACCGAGCGCTATGGTGGTCATGCCGAGGATGACCATCCAGATGGCGAGGCCAAAAGCGACGAGCTGGTTCTTGAGGTAGTTGCGGCTCTTGGCTACGCCCCATGCCTGGTTGAGCGCCACTTCCAGCGGAAGAAAGATTCCGGTACAGGAGATCAAAATCAGGATCAGGGAGACAATCTGCAGGTGCTTAGGCACAACGGAGGTCTTAAGCACACTCCAAAACTTGTCTGAGGCCGTTGAAGGGAAGTAGTCGCCCACAAGATCGCCAACCACAACGGCCATATGCGAGGAATGGAAGACGGTGAGCGAGAGCGTGTAGAGCAACGCCACAAAGGGAATGAAAGAGAGAATGGCATTGGCCGCGACGGAGAATGCAAAGGTGTGTACCTCGCTGTCGAGGAGATACCTGGCGAGCTCCGCACCGCTGCGGCGCAGGATGTACCACTTGGATAGCTGCGGCGGCACCATCTCTGGCGAAGTGATCGGCGTATTGACGGCATTTACCTCGCAGGCGATCTCGGCTTCTGACGTGGTGGATATACCGGAATTTGAGAGATCGGGCATTTATGGTTCCTGACTTCAGGTCTCTAGTTCTATTTTGAGGCTTGGCGGCGGGATGGACACCGGTGCAGCGCGAGATGGATTTCTTCTGTGCGAGGCTGTCTGTTTCAGAATACTTCGGAGGGATTCGAATGCTGTCATTCGCGGCTGCGGAAGCTCTCCAGCTCATTTTCCGCTTGCATCGGATGCAAAATCCTGCCATAACTGGAGCACGAGCGCACCGGTAAAACCCTCCAATCAAGCATCAGACGATGGTCAGCAGGCGTGTCTCTTTCCCCTTTGTAGCCTTTTCACCGACCGCGCGTACCCGCCCGGCGGATGAGGCGGCACAGCGATGTACCTACTTACGAGGAGAAGCGAATGAAAGAACAAGGTGTTGTGAAATGGTTCAACGGTGCTAAGGGCTATGGCTTTATTCAACGCTCCACCGGTGAAGATGTATTTGTGCATTTCTCTGCTATCCAGGAAAAAGGCTATAAAACGCTGAACGAAGGCGACTCTGTTGAGTTTGAATGCCAGCAAGGCCCTAAAGGGCTGAGCGCGGCAAACGTACTGCGTGCCCAATAGGCACTTTGATGGACTGTGGTGCTGACTACAATCCGTCGAGATTCAGCGCGGTTTCAGTCTTTTTCTTTCGATCGAAGCTCCGATCGATTTTGCAGTGAATGACACTCGAGCTTTTTGAGCGCCCATTCCGCGGCGGCACGGAGTCCTGCGCGCATTTCCTGAGCCTTCGCTTCCAGAGATACTGTTTCGGAAAGCGGAGTCTGGAGCCAGGCGCGGAGTTGCGCGACAAAACGGGTTCGAGCTTCGCTGCCGATGGCGCTGCTGTTTCCCATGGCGATGGCGATATTGCGCCGCAGCCCAAGGAAGCCTGTGCGGCGCACCGGCGAGCCGTTGAATGCCTGCTCAAATTCCTGCTCCGTTAAAGAAGCGAGCCAGTCCAGCGTGGGGTTGACCAGCTCCGGACGCGGCGTGAGGCCGGGGTCGGGCGCGGGAGGCAGGCTGCGCGACAGCTTGAGTGACAGCTTGAGGTTCCAGGGGCAGACATCCTGGCAGATGTCGCAGCCAAAGACCTGGCGGCCCATCTGCTCCATCAGCGCGGGTTCAATGGGGCCGCGATGCTCGATGGTGAGATACGAGATGCAGAGCCGGGCGTCCATTTTGTACGGTGCGATGAGCGCGTCTGTCGGGCAGGCTTCAATGCAGCGGCGGCAACTTCCACAGCGATCTGGAATCGGCGTGGGGGCCTGCGCGGCCAGCGGCGCCGTGGGCGCTTCTACCTTTTGGACTGGCAGTGAGGTGAGTAGAACTGCGAGAAACGTGTATGAGCCATGCTTTGGATGGATGAGGCATGTGTTTTTAGCCTGCCAGCCCAGGCCTGCGGCCACGGCAAGTGAGCGCTCGACTACCGGGCCGGTATCGACGTAGGCGCGCGATTCAAACGCGCCGTACTCCTGCTGCAGATGCGCCTCAAGAGCGCGAAGCCGCTTGAGCAGAATTTTGTGATAATCGCTGGGGCGATGCTGGCCGTCAGGATCGATGCGGCCGGATTGTGCATAGCGTGCGATCCACCCGGCATCGGGCGGGGCAGAATCTGTGGAAAGCGCCTGCGAGCCGTTATAGCTGGCTGAGCAGAGAATGGCGGATTGCGCCCATGGAAATGGAATTTGGGGACGGGAGCGAACCGGCGCGCCTGCGTCGTCGGTGCGTTCGAGATAACTCATGGTTCCGGCGCGACCTTCCTTGAGCCACTGCTGAAAGCGGCCTGCATCCCGTTCTTCCTTCTCATGCGGCAGCGAAACGAGGCCGGCTTCCGTGAATCCCGCCTTAAGAGCCAGAGAACGAGCGACATCGCGGTGCAGACGGGGCGGATTTGCCTGCGGAGCGGGTTCCAAACTTGATTCCTGACCGGCTTCAGGGCCGGAGTTTTGCCGCTTGATTGGAACCGCCTCCCTTCCCTTTGCGTAGAGCCTCACAGATGTCCGATAGCGGACGGCCTGAACGCAGGCGAACAGAACAGAGCTGAAACGGACTGGGCCGAAACACCACTATTCCTTTTGATTTGAGCATATTTCAGCACTTTCGGCTTTGGCAGGCGATGTGCAAACAAGATATACGTCGGCGCGCGCAGGCATCGGGATGGACCCGGCTGGACGACGCGCTGGAGGAGAGTTTGCGATGAATACGGTAATGGAAAGAAGAAATCAGTCGATTGTGACGGTTCCGAATGGGATAACCGAGCTGGTGCGGGGCAGCGATCTGCGGCTTGTGGGGTATGTGGACCCGCTGGTTCGTTCACAGGATGTCATGTTGGACTTCGCCGCGATTGAGCGCATTGACGCGGCGGGCATTGCGGCGCTGATTGCGCTGTATGGAAGCGCGCGCAACACGGGACACAGCTTCCGCCTATGCAATGTGCGGAAACATGTGTCGGAAGTGCTGGCGCTGGTGGGATTGGATCACATTCTTGTGGGATGCACGGCGGACTGGAACTCTCCAGTCCGCGGCGTGCTGGCGCGGACAGCCGCGTAACAGGCTGCCTTACTTCCCTTCCGGCGCGTAGTAGCCTTCACGCGTAGCCACAATCAGATCGTCCTTATTCGCCTTGAGCAGAATCTTGTGGAAGCCGCCGTCGGTATCCACTTTGTCCGGCGTGTAGGTCAGCAGATACTGGTTGCGAAGCTCCTCTTCAATCAGCTTGTAGATGCCGTCAAGATCGTCTTTCTTTTTGGCTTCAAAGGCATGTCCGCCGGTGCGTTCGGCAATCTGCTGCATGATTTTTTTGCCATCCACGCCGCTTCCAGTGGTTGGCTCAGGACTGCGGCGTCCGCCGCCACCACCGGGATACCCTCCCCCGCCGCCGGGATAACCGCCGCCTCCGCCGGGGAAGCCGCCTCCGTTACCACGACGGTTGCCGGGAAAGCCGTTCGAGTTGCCCTGCTGCTCGCCTTTGAAATAGATGGTGTAGACGGCGAGATTCGCCTTGTCGGCGGCGTCCACGGCTTCATTGAGTGTCACCTTGCTGCCGCGATCCGCTCCATCTGAGAAGATCACCAATGCTTTACGGCCGTCTTTCGACTTCATCAGCTCGTCAGATGCCAGGAAAATCGCATCATAGAGCAAGGTTCCGCCACGGCTGCGCTGGGAGTGCCCACTATCGCTACTGCCGTTGCTGCCGCTGCCGTCATTCCCGCTATTGCCACTATTGCCACTATTGCCGCTGCCAGAGTCTGTGCCGCCATACTGCTCCTGGCGGGAGGCGCTCATGTCATCCAGCTCATGGTGGAGCTTATCGCGGGAGCCGGTGAAGTCCTGCAACAATTCGACTTCGCGGTCAAAATGCAGGAGAAATGCCTGATCCTTGCTTTCGGCGGGCGGCGCGGGCAGCATCAGATCGATGAACTTGCCCGTGGAGGTGCGTACCTGCTGCATCGCGTTGCTCATGCTGCGGCTTGTATCCACCAGCAGGCCGATGCGGAAGGGCAGATTGGTCTCGTGAGAAAAGCCTTTGATGACCTGCGGCCGGCCGTCTTCACTGAGCGTGAAGTCAGTCTTCTGCAGCGTCGTCACCAGCGCCCCGTGCTTGTCGCGGACGGTGACCGGCAGAATGACCTCGCGGGACTGGATGTGGAGGGTGGCCGAAGAATCAGCCGGGGGAGTGTTCTGCTGGGCTGAACAGGGTGCAAGCGAAAGCGCGCCAATGGAGGCAAGCGCCAGGGCAAGAAGCGAAAAAGCGGATCTGGAGTGTATAGCGCGCGGTGATTGCATGGCTTCGGTTGATTAGACGCGAATGGCGGAGCCACGTTGCATAAAGTATGCAGATGCGGCCGGAGAGGAATTCTCCTTGCCGCGGAATGAAGCCCAGAGCTATTCTTGCTGCACAACCTTTTACAGGGCGGTTTCCAGACCGGGAGGAGATTACTGTGCCAAAGTTCGTGATCGAAAGGGAGATTCCCGGAGCCGGAGAGATGACGCCGGAGACACTGCAGGCAATTTCTCAGAAATCATGCGGCGTGCTGAAGAACATGGGCCCGCAGATTCAGTGGGTGCAGAGCTACGTGACCGACAACAAGATTTACTGCATCTACATTGCCCCGGATGAGGCTACCGTGCGGGAACATGCCGGCCAGGGCGGCTTCCCTGCTAACTCGGTGGCGCAGGTACGAGCGGTGATCGACCCGACGACGGCGGAGTGAGGCGCACGGGAAAAACCCCGGGCCTACCGAAATTTTTGCGTCAGGCTCTGCTCAACGCGTACGGAAACGTCGGGATAGATAGCGATCTGGTGCGTGCGGGCAAGCATGCGCAGGGTATGGCCGCCGGTGGTGGAGACAATTTTATCGGATTCGCCGAGCGGCATGTGGCAATCGACGCATTTTGTGCGAATGGCCTGCCCCAGAACCGGGTATCTTCCACAAGTTTGCATCTGATGGCAGGCCAGGCAATGGCGGGAATACGATTCCGCGGATGCGGGGCGCTCATGCACGTCGTGGCAGGTGGAGCACGTCATGTTGCTGGAGGTAAAGCACCGGCTCAGTTTCATAGCGCCCACCTGGTTGCCATGTACGTCTACTGTCTCGCCGGGAGTCGGCGGCTGAATTGCAAGATAGTCGTCGATGTTATCCCCCGCCTGGAAAGTCAATGGCGCGCGGCGCGCATCCACTGCGCCGGCATGACAGAGAGAGCAGAGATCGATCTGCCGGTCCCGTGAGAGATGCGCGGGATTGACGATGGCAAGATCTGCCGGGGCCTGGCGAGCACCCTGGCGCGACGCGGCGGCATGTTCGCGAGCAACATGCTCGGCCCCGGGGCCGTGGCAGCGCTCGCAGTTGATTCCATACACAATGCCGGTCTTTGCAAAGCGATTGATGTCGGGAGGAACCCAGTGGAAGTAGCTGGTATGACACTCCAGGCAGCGGGGCTCTACGGGACGATCGAAATGCACCTGCCCATCCGGGAAACCGGGACTGATGATCCACGCATGGTCCGGCGCCCAGTAAGAGGCCGGCAATTCGTAGAGCTGGTCGTCATTCCAGAAGAGATAGGATTGCCCGTGGCGGCCTGAGCCGATGACGATGTCAAAGCGCTCGGTGAGGTGCTTTTGCGGATCCGAGAGATTCACGGCGTTCTGGTAAAAACCATCGGGACCGTGGGTCATGTTCACCACAAGGTTGGGGTCCGAGGTGTGCAGTACATCGCTCCCCGGAAGAAAGCTGCCCAGGATGTGCCCCGCCGATGCCGGAGCGGAGTCGCGGGCGTGCGAGGTGAACGCGTAGCTTACGGCTTGCTTGCGATGGCACTGGGCACAAGCCGAGTCTCCGGCGTAAGCGCTGGGCGGCGGCTGATCGCGATTCAACTCGGGGCTGGAGAGCGCCTGCGAAAGCACCACTGGCGCAAGCACAGCACAAGCCAGCAGGAGAATGCCTCCGCCTGCACGCAGCTTGTTGCCGGACTTCACTCTGAAGGTGTCTGAAAACTGGCTGTTCGACTTCATCTCCGCCGACTCGATCACCCATGAGTAATGCGGCAATCACGTTCATTAGAACTTGAAGATCCGCGAACAACGAGCAGTCGAAGATCCCCGTTGACAGAGACGGAAGATATATCAAGACAGTTTCATAAATAGTTCACGAAAAATACCGTACGTTCAACCGAGACCCGTTGCCTTTGTCCTGTTCCAGGTCCCAAAACCAGGGACCTGGCCACCCGCCTGTGGCGGAACTGGGTAGCAAGCTACAAGGCAACAGCGGAGTTCCTCACAAAGCAGCTTAAGCCGGAAATGTACGTCCAAATCAAGTAACAAAATATTTTATTGACTTCATTCCAGAATCCATGCTTTTATGGATTCGCCTTCCGGTCAGAAAGCCAGAGCCGATTGCACATTGGAGCAGCGGCTAATCCAAGGCAGGGCCCCCGCAAAACATTTCCCGGAATCTGTGCAGATGACGCTTGTCTCATCGCAGTGAGTTGCGGACCTACCTGCTTCTACTAGCGGCTGCGGACGATACGTTTTATGGATGTTTGGTCGAGCAGTTCGGAGACCAGGGAGGACAGTCGCCTAACCCGACTACAAACGTAGGCGAAGTGTCAGTTCCGTTAAACAAAAGTGGGTTTATTCAGGACAACTCTAGCAGTGCATTGAATCTTGCAAGCAAACTGACAAATCCTGTCTTCTAACCGTTCAACGAGCGGCCAGCGCGTTCCGTTTATCGTTCTGGCCGCTCAACAAAAAAGAATGAACTGCAGGAGAAGAGAGCATGTTCGTAGGCACTGCACGGCATAGGGATACAACTCAGAATGTTTCTAAGAACAATTCAAGCGCAGTAGTTCAAGTTCCTTCG
Source organism: Occallatibacter sp. (assembly GCF_049510455.1). GTDB lineage: Bacteria > Acidobacteriota > Terriglobia > Terriglobales > Acidobacteriaceae > Telmatobacter. Next base: position 22,829 of record NZ_JBEKYX010000134.1, read on the forward strand.
ATGTTATCTCCGCAATCGATGATTGTTCGGACCGTTGCGGCTCTTCTAATTCTTTGCCTTACCGCAACAGCCAGCGGGCAACAACCTCCGGCCTTGTCCAAGCATGCAGTGACGGTGAAAAGAAAAGTGGGACAACTAGCTCCCAACGCTCACATCAGTGTCATAACAGTGCAGGGAGAGGAGCAATATGGGAGCTTCCAATCCGAAGATAATCTGTCGTTCACTTTTCTTGATATTGATCGCCATGAAAACGTCACACTTCGTTATGAGGAGGTTCGGAAGATCAAGAATGGCTACGGGGGAGTAAATACCCTGCATCAAAAACATACAGATCATACAAAAGCAATCATCATTACCCTTGTGGTCCTCGGCGTCCTGGGAGGAGTCATTGCGGCTGCCGCTACTGCAAAGAATTGAGGCTGACGATAAAATGGGAGGGGGGAGAAATATCGAGCGTTGTCTTGCTATCAGGAACTCTCAAATAGCGGAGCAAGGAGATATGCAATTCTACGGCTCCTGATCGATATTTTCTGTATTTGTATGCTCATGGTTGTCATAGCTGGATGCGCCAATGTCTCCAGCAAGGGCACCGTTTTACCCGAATCGAAATGTACGGGTATTCAGATACTTGGGACGTTGCATGATTCACTTTCCAATCTTCCTGTATCCAGGGCACGGATAGTTCTTGAATCAAAAACATCATCGTCTGCCGCTAATGCGTCAACTTTTCTGCCGGTAGAAGAAACAACGGCAGATACCAGCGGGAAATTCCAGCTTTGCTCTGCTGTTCTCGCTAATCCGTCCTTAATCGTAGCCTCTGCCTTGGATTCAAACGGCAATGCCTATCCTCCGTTAATCTCACAAGTTTTTGGAACGAT
>NZ_JBEKYX010000135.1:0-8787 GCF_049510455.1 Occallatibacter sp.
AGCCTCTAGCAACTTCCTGCGAAGATCATCACTGTACGCACGCGCCATCCCTACACTCTGCCCACAAACGCTACGTCAGCAAAGTATTAAACTATATACCTATGAGGAATAGGATCTAAAACCGGCCTTAAACTCCGCTTATACACCTTTTTTCAGGCATAGAAATTTCTGTAAATCTATAGAAATAAACAACTTATAGAGATAATCAAACAGAAAATGTACGGTTTTACTCGATACAGATTCTGTAAATCTGTACCACTGATCGTAGCTTAAATCTATGAAAAATAACCGGATAGCTTGATCGCGTATCCGGCTTCTTCCACAGATTCTGTAAGTCGGTATTTTTACCCCAGCTTAGCCGCCTCGGAGCACCTTTGGAAGTTCAGAATTGCTACGGATGCGGAAACCCTGTAGCCGGTTCAGGCACCTTTTCCGGCGGAGTAGTCTTGCCGCCAATCATCGCCGGCTGCGCATAGTAGCCGGCATCGGCTTGAACCTTCGCGTTCGGCTTGTCCACCTTTACTTCCAGCTTGTGATACTCATTGGGCTTTGCGTCAGCAGGGGCCTCAAAGGTCAGCTCGTAGTAGGCGCCGGCATCATGCATGGCCGAGTTGAGGTCTCCTCGCGTGTCATTCGAGGAGATGAGCGCGCGGCCTCCGGAGTGTTCCGCAAGCACCTGCTGCGCCAGATACGGATATTCGGCCTGACTCACCTTTGTCACCGGCTTCCGATAGCTCTGGTAAAGGAATGGGTCGGCGTGTCCCTGCATCGAACCCAGGCCAAAGGGATCGAGGCTGTAAAGCGCAACGTGCGCCTCACGCAGGCTGTTGGATATATCTACAAGCATATTGAAAACCCACGCGCGCTGCTTGTCGGTAGCCTCGTAGCCCGCGTTTATCAGCATCGGCCATCCTGGGCCAATCAGAAACACCATCTTGCGTCCTGGCTGGGCCGCCTCAAACGCAGCAATCTCCTGAAGTCCTTTGAGCGACTCCTGCAAATGCTCCGCAGCTCCATAGAAACCAGCCGAAGTCCCCACAGGGCGAATTTGGGACTGTACCTTGTCAAAAGCGTCCAGTAATTCATGACCATCCTGGCTGTATCCCTTCATCATGCTTACGCCTGATTCCGTCATTACAGCTATGGCCATCGGATGCGCCAGTTTGCCGCCATCCTGATTGAGAAATTCGCTGATTTGTTCACGCTGCCGCGCCACCTCGGTAACGGTGTTGTTCACCATGTCCACAACCATCAGGACACGTACAGCGCCCGGTTCCGCAGTAGGATCCACGGCGCGAAAACTCACTAGCTGGCGTGACTGGCCATTGTCCAGCAACGTAAAACTCTGTTGATCAAGCCCATGGAAGGGATGGCCCAGGTTATCCGCCACAAAGACATCCACTGTAATGAGATTTGGCTTTGTGGGATCCTCCGCCCCTGCGGCGCGTACCCGCTGAGCGCCGATGAGCAGTGCAACAACGGTCACAGAAGTAAGCAGAAAACGCAGTTTCGATGTCCCAAAAGACGAACCAGCAGCAGAACGATGTAATTGCATAAAGCTCCTTGCTGAACCGGAAAAGCCACGATCCTTGCTCTTTCAGGCTTTCCCCTTTGTTAAGACGGCTTCCTGCCACTTCAGGATGCAATCCTGCTCAGGATTGCATCTGGTTACTCATAAGCTACGAAAAAATCTCGAATTCACCCTATACTTCGCCGTTTCTACGCTATCTTTGGTAATCTGAACCTTGTTACACTCGCTTTCACAAATCACCCTCAAGGAAATGTGGTTGACCGCGAAGGTGCCCATGCGCGCGGGGAGTGCTGCTTTGTTGAATGGCAGCGTGCATAGGCTCTATTCTGAAAACCGCATAAGGAGACGTGCCAAATGGCCATTGCCGATGATCGCGCCAAAGCAGTAGAACTCGCCCTCTCGCAGATTGAAAAACAATTCGGCAAAGGCTCCATCGTGCGGCTCGGCTCGCGTGAAGCCCTCATGCCGATCTCGATCATCTCCACCGGCAGCATCAGCTTTGACGCGGCGCTGGGCGTGGGCGGCATTCCGCGCGGCCGCGTGATCGAAATCTACGGTCCTGAGTCCTCCGGTAAAACCACGATCACGCTGCAGATCATCGCCGAAGCGCAGAAAAGCGGCGGCCTTGCAGCCTTCGTGGATGCTGAGCACGCCCTCGACCCCGGCTACGCCAAAAAACTCGGCGTGGATGTGGACAACCTGCTGGTCTCTCAGCCTGACTCCGGTGAGCAGGCGCTCGAAATCACCGAAGCTCTCGTCCGCTCCGGCGCAATTGACGTGCTCGTCGTCGACTCCGTCGCCGCGCTGGTTCCCAAGGCCGAGCTCGACGGTGAGATGGGCGAATCGCACATGGGCCTGCAGGCGCGGCTCATGTCGCAGGCGCTCCGCAAACTCACCGGCACGGTCTCGAAATCGCGCACCGCTCTGATCTTCATCAACCAGATTCGCGAAAAGATCGGCGTCATGTTCGGCAATCCTGAAACCACGACCGGCGGCCGCGCGCTCAAGTTCTACTCTTCGGTTCGCATCGATATTCGTCGTATTTCCGCACTCAAAGAAGGCGATGTCGTCATCGGTAACCGCACCAAGGTGAAAATCGTGAAGAACAAGGTCGCCGCGCCTTTCCGCGAGGCCGAGTTCGACATTCTCTACGGCGAAGGCATCAGCCGCGAGGGCGACGTCCTCGATCTCGCCGTGGCCAATAACATCGTCGAGAAATCCGGCGCGTGGTACAGCTATGCAGGCGAGCGCATCGGCCAGGGCCGTGAGAACACACGCAACTTCCTCAAGGAAAACAAGGAAGTCTTTGCCAGGATGGACACCGAACTGCGCAAGAAGCTCAACATCGGCTCCGCAGCCAAGACTGAAGTACCCGAGGTCCCCGCCGGCGGCACGGCGGAGGCCAAGGAGGCCGTGAAAGGCCGCCGCGCGTAAAGATAACCCGCCAGCCATGCACCTCATAAAGGTGCATGGAACCGGATCCGCAGCCAACCCGTAGTTTCTTATACGGGCCGAAAATACGAAGCCCGGCATCACTGCCGGGCTTCGTTCTTCTTGTTCGTTTTACATCCAATTCGTTCTAAACTGGGTTGACGCATGATGATTCCCTCGCGAGCGGCAGTGCGACTTCTGGCTTTGCTCCTGCTCGCGCTTGTGTGCCATACGAGTAGCGCACAACCTGCTGCTAATCATCCGGTCGATCCCTCTGCAGCCTCTGCTCCTGCGCTTGCTTCGTTTGACAGCATCGTCACCCTCGACGGTCCCTGGCGCTTCCATCCCGGCGACGACCCGCGCTGGGCCTCGGCATCCTTCGACGATTCATCCTGGCGCACCATGACCCTCGGCCACGATTTTGATTCACAAGGCATCGAAAGCTACTCAGGCTATGCGTGGTATCGTCTGCGCTACACTCCGCCGCCCGGCAGTCTCCCGCGCGATCTGCTTGTCGCCAACGATTCCGCCGGCGAACTTGCCGTTTACCTCGATGGCGTTCCCGCGGGAAAGACCCGCGGCATGTCAGACCAGCCAGCCTCCTACTGGTCCCATCCCTTCGTAGTACACGTCACCCATGCCGCGCCGGACGGCTCGGTCACCATCGCCATTCGTGGCTGGATTGCCGGCAGCCCGTCCTCAACCGGCGCGCTCACCCGTGTCCAGTCCGGGCCCGCAGCGCAAATCGCCGATCAGTTAGAGCTCATCACCAGCCGTCTCTGGTTCAAATATGTACTCTCCATTCTGCTCAGCGGCCTTTTCACCTTCTGCATCGCCTTCCTGGGCACGGTGCTTTACCTCACGCAGCGCAGCCACAGGGAATACCTGTGGCTCGCACTTCTATCTCTCGCGCTTTTGTTACGCGGCGTCATTGAAATATGCGGCCTGCTTGCCGTCTTTTCCAGCCCCGTTGCCAACGTTCTGGACCAGTGGGCTTTCAGCCTCTTCATCGCCGCCACGCTGGAGTTCACGTTGCGCTTTTCGGCCAGCCCACTGCGCCGCACCGTGTATGCGCTACAGCTCTTTTTGCTTTTGATCCCCGTTGCCACGCTGTTTCACTTCGATCAGACATTCTCATGGCTCTCCAATACCGCACAGATTCTGTTCGCGGTGCTCGCCGTAGTCATGCTGGCCACGGCCTGGCGCCGCGGACGGCCTGAGGCCGGCGTCATCCTCTTTCCATTTCTGCTGGCAGCCACAGGTAACTTCGTCGCTAATCTCATCAACTACGCCGTAAGCAAGAGCTTGCTTCCAACTCAATATGCAATTAACCGCTTTCACGTAGGGGCTGTTGAGTTCGGCCTTGGATTCTTTACCTATCAAATCTTCCTGGCCAGCCTCGTCGCCGTCATCCTGTACCGCTTCATCCGCGTATCGCAGGATGAGCAGCGGTCCTCGGCGGAAGTCGCTGCCGCGCGCAGCGTACAGGCTTTGCTGATTCCAACGCAACTTCCTTCCACCCGGAACTTCATGTTGGAAAGCGCCTATCTGCCAGTGAATGGCGTCGGCGGAGACTTCTTCCAGGTGCTTCCGCTCAAGGACGAATCATTGTTCATCGTCGTTGGTGACGTCAGCGGTAAAGGCCTGCAGGCGGCCATGAACTCCAGCACGCTCGTTGGCGCGCTCCGCAATGAACTATCCCACGATCCCGCCACGGTGCTCGAACACCTCAACCACGTGCTGCTCGGCGCTGTCTCCGCGCCCGGTGCTGTTCCGGAGCTCGATGCAGCGCCCTGCTTTGCCACCTGCCTCTGCGCCCGCGTCTATCCCACTGGCGAGATGACGATCGCCAACGCAGGCCACCTCGGCCCCTACCGCGATGGCCGCGAAATTGAACTGCCTCCCGGCCTGCCTCTCGGTGTCATTGCCGATAGCAGTTACGAGCAGATCACGCTTCAACTCAATCGCGGCGAGCGTCTTGTATTCCTCTCCGATGGCGTTGTGGAAGCCACCAACGAGGACGGCGAACTCTTCGGCTTCGAGCGCACACAGCAGGTCAGCAACGAGCCCGCCCGCTACATTGCTCAAACCGCCAAGCGTTTCGGCCAGACGGACGACATCACTGTAGTCTCTCTCTATTTCGCTTCCCGCGCTGCCCACCCCGACACCAGGCAGCCCGCTTACGCCAATTGAGCTATTAGCCGCCGGGTTGTGAAAAAGGAGGGAAACACGCTCTTCCGTTTTCCGCCTTTTCCATAGCCGCACGGCTTGACATTACACAGTCGCTGAGACGCAGCCGTACTTCAGGCGAAGGGAAGAACCTGCGGTTGTTTTTGCTTTTGCTCTTCGCTCGCTATCGCAACCGGCGCCCCACGTCCGTGTGTGGACGTGGGGCACCGTCCCTGCTGACCCTGCGCCATCCTGAGGCACACATCCGCGCATGAAACGCACTCTCGCAATTGCCATTGCCCTCGCAGCCTCTGCCATCGTTGCGCACGCCGAGCCGCGCTGGTGCTCGATCATTGGCAGAGGACCGAATGACAAAGTCTTCTATCCGCCGATTGCAAAAGCCGCGCGTGTCTATGGAGTTGTGCTTAGCCACATCATTTATCAGCCGAATGGCAAAGTAGAAAGGATCGAGCCCATATCAGGGCCGCCAATGCTTTCCAGATTCATGGCCAATCAATTGATGGATTGGAATGTGAAGACGGATGCAACTGGAGACGAACTGTGCCAGACGCTCGTGATTGCGAAGTTTGGATTGAAGGAAGCCGTCGAGAATCCTGCACCCGACCCGCCAGCACTCATAGACAACTCCGAGCCTGGCATTCTGCTTCTCGATCTCGCGTCCAATCCAGCCACCCCGGTTTGCTTATGCGATCCAGCAGGTAGGATTGTGTTTAATAACCCACTCCAGCGATTGGCGTATGCAGTGAAGCGGGGATTTCGGCGGATTTTTCATGGCGGACAGTAAGATCATTCCTGGAAGATCCATGCCCGACCGCCCCCAAACCCAACTCGACCAGAAAGATGCAGAAGACCGCCGCGCTGCCCAACTCCGCGCCTTCCGCCGCAACCAGGTCTTCGGCTTGCTTCTCTTCGCCGCCGCCATCCTGGCCTGGTGGTACTTCCACGCCGATAAATCCTGGATATGGACGCCCAACTGGTGGCGTCCATGAGTGTTGACCCGCTAGCCGTTCTGCTTCTCGGCCCCACCGGCAGCGGCAAAACCGCTCTCTCGCTCCGCCTGGCCGAACTCTTCAACGGCGAAATCGTCGGTTGCGACTCCGTAGCCGTGTATCGCGGCATGGACCTAGGCTCCGCCAAGCCAACGCCCGAAGAACGCGCCAGCGCCCCGCACCACCTCATCGACGTCGCCAATCCCGACGAGCCTTACACCGCCGGAGCCTACAGCCGCGCTGCCCGCGCCGCGCTGCGCGAAATAGCTTCTCGCAGCCGCCTCCCCATCGTCACCGGCGGAACCGGCCTCTACCTGCGCGCGCTCACCGAAGGACTCTTCGCCGGCCCCGCCCGCCATGAGCCTCTACGGGAACGGCTCAGATTCAAAGCGCAAAAGCGCGGAAGCGCTCACCTTCATCGCATTCTCGCCCGCCTCGACGCACCGACAGCCGCGCGCATCCACGCAAACGACACCCCCAAGCTCATCCGCGCCATTGAAGTCTCGCTAGCAGGCCGCAAGCCCATGAGTGAACAGCTAGCCCGCGACCCACTCACCGGCTTCCGGCTACTCCGCATCGGCCTCAATCCGCCCCGCGAAGCCCTCTACGACCGCCTCAACCGCCGCTGCGCCGAAATGTTCGCATCGGGCCTTATCGAAGAAACCCGCACCCTACTCATCCGCTATGGCCGCGTCAAAGCACTCGATTCCCTCGGCTACCGCCAGGCGCTCGCCGTCCTCGACGGCAACCTAACCGAGCCCGAAGCCCTGACCGCCGCCCAGCAGGGCCACCGCAACTACGCCAAGCGCCAGCTCACCTGGTTTCGCCGCGAGCCCGAAGTTCACTGGCTCACAGCCTTCGGCGACGATCCCGCCACTGCGGCTGAAGCCATTGCCCTCATTCGGAATCAAATTTAGTAGGCCCCGTTCGATAAACTGAACCGTTCAAGCCCAATCCGTTTCAAGCCCAACTCGTTTCAAGCAAGGAGCAAACCTTGGCAGCCACCACGCCCGCATCGACATCCACACAGACCTCAGCATCGAATCAGGACACCCTCTACGACGTAGCCATCCTTGGCAGCGGCCCAGCCGGCTACACTGCCGCCATTCGCGGAGGCCAGCTCGGCCTCAAAGTCGCACTCATTGAAGCGGAAAAGGTCCTCGGCGGCACCTGTCTTCACGTCGGCTGCATTCCCACCAAGGCGCTGCTCTTCAACGCCGAAATCTGGGATCACCTCAAGCACGCCGCCGAATACGGCATCGCCGGCATCGGCACGCCGCAGCTCGACTGGTCCGCCGTCCTCGCGCGCAAAACCGCCATCGTCAACAAGCACACCAAGGGCCTTGAGTTCCTCATGAAGAAGAACAAGGTCACCGTCGTGCCGGGCTTTGGCCGCCTGACTGGACCGGCAAAAGACGGCATCCACACTGTCGAACTCACTGCCGCCGACGGCACCAAATCTCAGCTCAAAGCCAAGAACCTCATCCTCGCCACCGGCTCTGAGGCACGCACCCTCTTCGGCCTCAAGCCAGATGACCGCATCCTCACCAATATCGAAATCCTCGACATTCCGCAGCCGCCCAAATCGCTCATCGTCATTGGCGCAGGCGCGGTCGGCGTCGAATTCGGTTCGATCTTCGCGAGCTTCGGCACAGAAGTCACCCTTGTCGAATTTCTTCCCCGCGCCATTCCTGTTGAAGACGAAGACCTCTCGAAAGAACTCACACGCCTCTTTAAAAAGCGCGGCATCGACATGAACACCTCCTGCAAAGTCGAGTCCATCGAGAAGACCGAGACCGGCGTCAAGGTCAAATGGACGACAGCCGCAGGCAAGCTCATCGAGAAGGAAGCCGAAAAAGTGCTCGTCGCCGTGGGCCGCGCACCGCGCACCAGGGGCATCAATATCGAATCCACCAAGATCGAAACGGATCGCGGGTTCATCAAGGTAAATGAAGCTCAGCTGACCGCCGAGCCCGGCATCTACGCCATCGGGGACATCGTCCTCGGACTGCCGCAGCTTGCCCACGTCGGCAGCATGAGCGGCATCGTTGCTGTCTCCGCCATCGCCGGCCGCCATTATCGCCCCGTTCGCCGCGACCGCATTCCAAGCTGCACCTACACCGATCCGCAGGTCGGGTCGGCAGGATTGACAGAGGCGCAGGCCAAGGAAAAAGGCTACGAAATCAAGGTCGGCAAATTTCCCTTTGCCGGAAATTCGAAGGCTACCATCGTTGACGCACATGATGGCTTTGTGAAGATCATTGCCGACGCCAAATACGGTGAAATCCTCGGCGTCCATATCATCGGTCCGCAGGCTACGGAGCTGATCGCAGAAGCCGTGGCCGTGATGGAACTCGAAGGCACCATCGACGAGCTGATGTTCACCATCCACGCTCACCCGACGCTGTCGGAGGCGATGCTGGATGCTTATGCCGCCGTCGAAGGTGAAGCTATCAACGCTTGAATAACTGTTCATTTTCGGACGACTGGTTGAGTTACCCTGTGCAGGGCTGGCTTCGAAGCAATTCTTTTTCTGCAGGTTGCGAGCTTCTACACAGTTTCTAAAAAAATCTTTATGCGATCTTCATTCCGGAACTGTGCAACTGCACAGCCGGAAATACGAAGGCCCGAATCCATTGGATTCGG
>NZ_JBEKYX010000136.1:0-8761 GCF_049510455.1 Occallatibacter sp.
CTCCAGACGATGACCGCCTTGCGTGGCTTGCGCTCACGCTTACGCCCGGCCTTGGTCCACGCCGCATTCTCGAAGGCATGCGCGAGCTGGATGCGGCCAGCGGCATCTTCCGCATGACATTGACGGAGCTTGAGGGGCTACGGTTTCCGGCGGAATCCGCGCAGTTTATTTTTGACGGAAAGGCGCGCCGCGCCGCGGAGGAGGAGTGGTCTGCTGTTGCTGCGCAGGGAGCGCGGATTCTCACCTTTGAGTGCGCTGCTTACCCGGAGCGGCTGAAGGAGATCTACGATCCGCCTGCTGTGCTCTGGGTGCGCGGCGATGCCGGCCTGCTTGCTCGCCACTCGATTGCGGTTGTTGGAACCCGGCATCCATCCCCGTACGGCTCAGGCATGGCGGAGCTCCTTTCGCGCGATCTCGCAGCACGGCGCATTCTTATTTCGAGCGGTATGGCGCGTGGCATTGATACCTGCGCGCATAAGGGCGCGCTTGCTGCGCACATGCCGACGCTGGCTGTCTGGGGAACGGGTATTGACGTGATTTACCCGAAGGAGAACAAAAAGCTGGCGGAGGATATTCTTGCGTGCGGCGGAGCGATTGTCAGCGAAGTGCCGCTTGGCACATTCCCCGCGCCACAAAACTTCCCTCGCCGGAACCGCATTCTCAGCGGGCTTAGTATTGGTGTTCTGGTGGTGGAAGCATCGGAGAACTCCGGCACGCGCATTACCGCGCGCTGCGCTTCTGAGCAGAACCGGGATCTCTTTGCTGTTCCCGGCAACGTGACGAACAAGGGCGCGTGGACCCCGAACATGCTCATTCGGCAGGGAGCTAAACTTGTCGCCACCTGGGAGGACGTCTGGGAGGATTTGCCTTCGCAGGTCCGTATCGAACTTGAGTCCGCAGCCCATTCTGCATCCAAATCGGAGGCCGCTGCATCTCTATTGCCTGACCCGGTACTGAGGCCGGAGGAAGCTCTGGTGCTGGAAGTCATACGGGCAGACGAGTCGCTCCAGATGGATGAAATTCTGGATCTTATGGATACTCAACTGACTTCCTCGGAAGTGTTTACGGCCCTTTTCGAGCTGGAGATGGCGGGCCGGATCCGCTCCCTGCCGGGCAAGAATTATGTGCGAGTTCTGTAAGGACGGATTTTCTTAATCTGCACAAAGCCAGGAATTTTTTTTGCGTAGGTTTTCTTACGCAAAAACCCTTTTGCGTGTAGGGTGTTGGCATCGGGGTGCGGAGAAATTTGCATCCATCGGAGTGGAAACCGGGTTGCCATCCGTGATAGCTTCCAATTTTCGCGTCCAATTTTGAAGAAGCATCAGAACTCCGGCGCGGAGATGGCACTGCCGCGTGCAGCGTGTGAAAGTTTTACTCATGACAGAAACTTCGGAACCGAGTCCAATGGTTCCGAACAGGGTTAGCAGGAAAGAAGCCGAGTACTCAATGGCAATAAAGAACGCAACGAAGAGCGCAACGGGAAACGCAACGAGCGCAAATATCAAATCTCTCGTGATCGTCGAATCGCCCGCGAAGGCCAAGACGATTGAAAAGTACCTTGGCAAGGGCTTCGAGGTCCTTGCCTCAGTGGGCCATATTATGGACCTGCCCAAGAACGATCTGGGCGTGGAGCTTGAGAACCGCACCTTTGAGCCGACGCTCGAAGTTTCTCCTGGCAAGGAAAAGGTTGTGGCGCAGCTCAAGAAGGCTGCGGCCAAGGCCGACCAGATCTTCCTGGCGCCTGACCCGGATCGCGAAGGCGAGGCGATTGCGTACCATCTTGCGCTGCAACTTGGGAAGACCGCAGCCGATAAGAAGAAGATTCGCCGCATCACGTTTAACGAGATCACGAAGAAGGCCGTGCAGGAGGCGTTTGAGCACGCCCGCGATGTGGACCAAAATCTCGTTGACGCGCAGCAGACGCGCCGTGTTCTCGACCGGCTTGTGGGCTATCAGATTTCGCCGCTGCTGTGGGACAAGGTGCGCCGTGGACTCTCGGCGGGCCGCGTGCAGACCGTCGCTGTGCGCCTGATTGTGGAGCGTGAGCGCGAAATTGGCGCATTCAAGCCGGTGGAGTATTGGAACATCGATGCGATTCTGCAATCGCCGGGATCGGCATCGAACAAATCGCAGCCGGAGACCTTTACGGCACGTTTTGTCGGCATCGATGGCGAGACGGCCCGCGTGGCCAACGGCAAAGATAAGGATGGCAAGGATCAGTTTCTTTCAAACGCAGTGGCGGATGAAGCGACGGCGCGCGCCGTTGTGGATGCGGCAATGCAGGCGCAGTGGACGGTTCGCTCGGTAGAAAAGAAGGAGCGCAGGAAATTCAGCTCGGCTCCGTTCACCACGAGCACGCTGCAGCAGCAGGCGTCCTCCAGGATGGGCTTCAATGTGCGCCGCACCATGGGCGTGGCGCAGCGTCTTTATGAAGGCGTGGATCTTGGTGCTGAAGGCACGACCGGCCTTATCACCTACATGCGCACAGACTCGACGCGTGTTTCCCCCGAGGCGATAGCAGGAGTGCGTGAGTATGTGGGCAAGGAGTTTGGCGGAGCGTATCTGCCCGCGCAGCCCAATGCCTACAAGTCCAAGAAGGATGCGCAGGATGCGCACGAAGCGATCCGTCCGACGGACCCATCGCGTCATCCTGACAGCGTAAAGCGCTTCTTGTCCGGTGAGCAATTTAAGCTTTACCAGCTCATCTGGCAGCGGTTTACGGCTTCACAGATGACGCCCGCTGTGTATGACGTGACCACCGTTGAAATTGATGCGGTGCATGGCAAGACATATAACTTCCGCGTCTCCGGTTCGGTGTTGAAGTTTGACGGATTCCTGCGCGTTTACCAGGTGGAAGACGATGAAGAAGAGATTCTGCCGGAGATTCCGAATGGCGCAAAGCTTTCACTTGCGACTGCGACGCAGTTGAAGAAGCTTGCGGAGCGGGATAAAGCTGAGAAGCTGGAGCGCGCCCACAAAAAGTATGCGGCGGACACGGCACGAATTGAGGCGCGGAATGAGCGCGCACCGGATGGCGCGGAGCCTGAAGCGATTCCGGATTTTGTTGAGCCGGATACGGCGCTTGCCGTGCGGCCTGCAGCCGTAGACACGGTGCAGAAATTTACCGAGCCGCCGCCGCGGTTCAATGAAGCCTCACTGGTAAAGGTGCTGGAGGAACGCGGCATCGGTCGTCCATCGACGTATGCCTCGATCATCAACACAATTCAGGATCGCGAGTATGTGACGAAGATCGCCAATCGTTTCTATCCGACTGAGATCGGCATGGTAGTTTGCGACCTGCTGGTGAAAAACTTCCCGTATATCTTTGACCCGCAGTACACTGCCAGGCTGGAAGAAGAGCTGGACGACATTGAAGACGGCAAGGAGAAGTGGACCGATCTGCTGAAGGGCTTCTACAACTACTTTGAGGAAGAACTCAAAGACGCTGAGAAGCACATGGAAAGCATCAAGCGGATGGAGCAGATGACGGACGAGAAGTGCGAGCTGTGTGGTTCGCCGCTCGTGCTCAAGTGGGGTAAGTTCGGCAGCTTCTACGCCTGCTCGGCTTACAACAAGAAAGATCCGACATCCTGCACGTTTACTAAGGAGAACACGGCTAACAAGCCCGACCTGAATACGCCGGAAGCGCAGGAAGCGGCGGAGCAGGATGAGTATTGCGAGAACTGCGGCAAGGTGATGATCATGCGCCGCGGCCCGTTTGGCATGTTTCTGGCATGTCCGGATTACAACGCCGATCCGCCGTGCAAGACCTTCCGCAAGCTGAGCCAGAAGCAGCAGCAGAAGCAATCTGTGCCTCAGCCTACGGGCGAAGACTGCCCGGCGTGCGGCAAGCCGCTCGTTCTGCGCCAGGGAGCGTACGGCGAATTTGTCTCCTGCTCGGGCTATCCGAAGTGCAAGTACGTGAAGCAGAACCTCATCGAGGGTTTGAAGTGCCCGAAGTGCGGCACCGGCGACATTGCCGAGCGCAAGGCCCGCAGGGGAAATCTCTTCTGGGGCTGCACAAACTATCCCAAGTGCGACTTCACTTCGAACTACAAGCCTGTAGCAGAGAAGTGTCCGGACTGCGGCAACTCGTACCTCGTCGAGCGGACCTTCAAGGATGGCGTTTATCTCGTCTGCCCGAATCGCGGCGAGAAGCCTGAAGAAAAGGAAGCTCCAGCGGCCAAAGCCTCTGCTGCAAAGAAGCGCGGCAAGAAGGCCTCTGAACCCGAGCCGGCCGGCGTGGGTGCATACCACTATGCCACGCGCATCGGCGATGCGCCGCCTCCGCCGACGGCGAAGACTCACGGCCCGGTGACGGAGAAGGCTGGAGAAAAGAAGGAGCTGCAGCCCGCATGACGATGGGGCGACAAATTCTGCATGAGCGCGAAAGACATCGTCATACTTGGCGAACCGAGCGGTGCAGGGAAGACGACTGCGGCTCGCGCTCTGTTGCGCGACGCCTTGCAAGGCATCGTCTTCCTGAATGCAGATGAAATAGCGCGCCAGATTTCGCCGTATGACCCAGATTCGGCCGCTCTCACGGCCGGGCGCGTTTTCATCAAACGAATGCGGGATTTAGTTCGTCGGGGAAGCAGCTTCGCATTTGAAACCACATGCTCCGGCAAGTCATATATCCGTCTTTTGGCGCAATGCAAACAGGATGGATGGCGGATTACGTTGTTTTACTTCTGGCTGCCATCTCCCGAATATTCAATCGAGCGTGTTGCAAGACGAGTGCTCCAAGGGGGGCATCACATTCCTACGGATGTGATCTATCGCCGGTATAAAGCAGGCATATCCAATATGCGTCATCTTTATCTACCGCTGGCGGATGAGGCGGAAATATTCGATAATTCCGATAAGGAGCGTCGATTGATCGTTGTGAAGCGAAAGAGCGTTGATATTCAGATTCTGGATACTGTACGCTGGGCCGTGATTGAGGGGATCGCTCAATGAAACACATGACGTCTGAAGAGATTCACGAGGCTATGCATCGCGCTCTTGAAATCGTTGATCGCCAAATCGCTGACGGTACCCTCGACCAGTCAGGCCGCTTCTACAGCGACGAGGAACTCGAAGCGCAGCGCGCAGCCCTTGCTGCTGGTAAAGCCGCTCAGAAATCCAAAGTTTCGGCTGCATAAAATTCCCGCTTTTGCCGGTCGAGCGTCTAGGATGGCATGGACGGACCATGACCACCTTCTACGACGCTGTTGCTTATCCAAGCTTTGCATTTCCTCTCACTCATCCCGGCAATTTCGCCGCAATGGCTATTCTGCATGGGCATAACCCTGCGCCAGTTGCTAACTGCCGCGTGCTTGAAATAGGCTGCGGTGAGGGCGCCAACCTCATTCCGATGGCGTATGCCATTCCCGACGCTCGATTCACCGGATTTGATCTTGCGCGCCTGCCGATTGAGCGCGGCCAACAGCGCATTGTTGAGCTGGGCCTCACGAACATTCGCCTTTTTGAGGCGGACATTCTCAACATCGGGCCTGAGCTTGGGCAGTTTGACTACATCGTTGCGCATGGCATTTATGCGTGGGTGCCTGAGCCGGTCCGCAACCGCCTGATAGCGCTCTGCGCAGAGCTGCTGGCTCCGAACGGCGTGGCATTTTTCAGCTATAACGCGCTCCCCGGTTGTCATATTCGCCGCATTGTTCGCGATGCCATGCTGTTCCGCTCGGAAGGTATTGCCGATCCGAATGAGCGCGCCGCTACCGGCGTCGAATTCCTCCAGTTCCTTCACAAGGCTCGAGGCGTGGATGACGCTTACTCTAGACTGCTGCTTGGCCAGTACGAATACCTCAGCGAGCGCGACCCGCACGCCACCATCCATGATGAGATCGGTGAGTCTTACCATCCTGTTACTTTTCTTGATTTCGTCGGCCATGCCCGAGCTCACGGACTTGATTACCTCAGCGAGGCTGCTCTTCCGCCGCCTGGTGATCCGGGATACCGCTCCGAAGTTCAGGCCGTACTTGAAGAGATCGCCGGGCCTGATCCTCTGCGACAGGAGCAGGCGCTCGACTATGTCCGCGCTCGCATTTTTCGTGAAACCCTGATCACGCATGCCGAGACTGATTCCGGCTCGGGGCGCATTCTGGACCCCAATCCGGCGCATCTGCCTCATCTGCTCTTTGCTTCAGCCGCCATTTCGTCACCCGGTGAGGCCGCCGGGGCCACTCGCTTCACTCTTTCCTCTGGCGCACGCACTGACATCAACCATCTTGCCGCTGTCGCCGTGCTCTGCGCTTTGGAGGCGGCCTGGCCGCTCGCACTCAACCTGGACGAACTCTGCCGGCAAACCGCCGGCTCTGGGTTTACGCCGGACGAGACCGGCCTTCGCCTGATCCTGCGCCTTGTCATCTCGCAACTCGTCGAACTTCGCGCCTGGAACGTGCCAGCCGTTCGCGTGATCTCAACACATCCACGGGTTTCTGCCTGCGCGCGCCAGGAAGGCCGCATACATGCCCGTACATCTACCCTCCTCCACACCACTGTTGCTCTGGAGAACCCGCGTTTTCGCGCGCTTCTGGGCCTGCTGGATGGCACGCGTGACCGCAAGACCCTGGCCGATGCTCTTCAGGCTGCTTTTCCTGGCGAGCCGCGCGACGGGCTTGAGCAGGGAATTGAATCAGGTTTGCAGTTTCTGCTGCGTGCAGGCCTGCTCGAAGCATGATTTTCACTACCCCGGCTCTCATCCGTTACCATCATTCGCGGAGGCTTTATATGGAAAGTGTTCTTGCCAGCCCGGCTGATGCCGACATCATTCTCAAGCTTTATGATCTGCGCCGCGAAGCCGTTCTGCGCGAAGCTCGCAAATGGGTGCTGGGGGAGTTCTGGCCCACCACCGCAGAAGAATATTTTGCCGTCGCAGCCAACTCCGCGCATCCGCAGAACCCTTATGTCCGGCAGGTCAACTCTTACTGGGAGATGGCGGCGGCCTTTGTGCTGCACGGGGCTGTCTCGGCCGATCTCTTTGTGGATTGCAACCAGGAGGGATTTTTTCTGCTGGCCAAATATGCGTCGTTCCTTGAGGACATTCGCAAGCGCCAACCGCACTTCCTGTCCAAAACATCCGAACTGGTGAAGCGGTATCCAGCCGCCGCCGCTCGCTACGAGATAGCCTGCAAAAACGTAGGGAACATGCTGGCCGCTCGCCAGCAGGCTGCGCCCAGCGCATCTCCGCAATATGCTTACCCGGCCAAGCCCTAGAAATTTACATTTCAGTGACATGGCAGGCTTGCTCAAAGCATCCCGACGGGAGCATGATGATAAGCGAAACTTCGTTCGGCAAAAATTCTGGAGGCTTTAAGTGAAACGTATACTCACCCTTGCTGCCGCTGTTCTGTCCCTTGCTTC
This sequence comes from Occallatibacter sp., assembly GCF_049510455.1. Lineage (GTDB taxonomy): Bacteria > Acidobacteriota > Terriglobia > Terriglobales > Acidobacteriaceae > Telmatobacter. The sequence goes on from NZ_JBEKYX010000136.1 coordinate 7,366, forward strand.
TGTCTCTGCTTTTGCGGCTGACGGCAAGCTCACCGGTTATATCTCTGACTCCATGTGCGCGGCCAAGCACATGGGCACCGGCGCCGCATGCGTCAAGAAGTGCATGGATGGCGGCGACTCTCCCGTTTTCGTCGATGCCGCCAGCAAGACCGTCTACAAGATTGACAATCCGGATGCCGTGAAGGCCTTCTGGGGCGCCAAGGTGGACGTTTCTGCCGCGACCAGCGACGACAAGAAGTCCGTCCACATCAGCTCGATCGCAGAGGCAAAGTAGGTTCTTTTCCGGGGCTGGCTCTCGACCCATTGCGCGACTTCTGCTAATGTCGTATGGACTCTGCCGGTGACCGCGCCAGCGGTCATCGGCAAATAGTTCTTGATATTGGATAAACCGATGGCGAAAGCAATCTGGAATGGAAAGGTCATTGCCGAGAGCGATGGCACCGAAACTGTTGAGGGAAATGTCTATTTCCCGGAATCCAGCATCAACCGCGAGTACTTCCGCTCCTCCAGCAGCACCTCTACGTGCCCCTGGAAGGGTCAGGCCCGCTATATGAGCCTTGTGGTCGATGGCCAGGATAATCCTGACGCCGCATGGTACTACCCGGACCCTAAGCCTGCCGCCCGTAAAATCAAAGGATTCATTGCTTTCTGGCGCGGAGTTGAAGTGGAAAAGTAGGTTTTGATCGTGCGTGCAGCCTCAGCTTTTGCAGCCGTTTGCCTGACAATTTTCCTTGCCGGCTGCTCGGGCCATAAGGCTGTCACATCTGCTCCGGCTGCCGCTCCCACACTTGCCGGAGACCCGGCGCACCCCGGCGCGACCCAGGGTTGGGTGGACACAAAGCTTTACTTTGGGCTGGGTCCCGCAGACCACCCCGAGCAGGGCATCGGCGAAGCGCGCTGGCGGGAGTTCCTCGACCGTGAAGTGACGCCGCGCTTTCCGGACGGCCTGAGTGTCCTGGACATCTACGGACAGTGGCAGGGCAAAAGCCAGAGTTCTCCCGAGCGTCTTCACACCAAGTGCCTTGTGATTGATTACCCAGACACTCAGCCCAACCTCGACAGGATCGAGGCCATCCGCGCTGCCTGGAAGAAGATCACTGGCGACCAGTCCGTCATGCGCGTTACCCAGCCCGCCGACGTCTCTTTCTAAGCGCCTAGAGCATCTCTCCCGAAGGTATAAAGTTCGGACACCCACCCTCGCCGCGTATTTGTTTTGCGGCCAGGCTGGGATCGCTCCACAGCAAGAGCAGAACTGCCCTAGTCCCTAGTCCTTCGTCCCTAGTCCTTCGTCATTACCAAAGTCCACCACCCTTTCGTAACCCCACTTCCTTCAGAAACTTTGCATGCAATTAACCCCATTTATGCTTTACTCAGAATCAGCAGAAGAAAGAGCTAC
>NZ_JBEKYX010000137.1:0-8641 GCF_049510455.1 Occallatibacter sp.
CCCTTTCGTAACCCCACCTCCTTCAGAAACTTTGCATGCAATTAACCCCATTTATGTTTTACTCAGAATTAGCAGAAGAAAGAGCCACGGCCCGAATCCCAAAAAGGATTCGGGCCGTAGCTTTTTCAAGGCAGCTGCGAAATTTTTTTTTCGAGGGTGTCCCCTCAAAAGTAACCACTCATGATAATCAATTAGTAAACACCGTAAATCAACGGTAAATTACACAAAAACAACCACATAGCGGCATAATTATTCACTTCTCGAAAAACAGCCTGGCCGGGGAAACAAAAAGCGAAAGTTGTTCCGGAAAAATCCTCAGACGCTGCCGTCCCAGGCCGCAACATCAGAGCATCTCTCCCCAAGATATAAAGTTCGTGCGCCCCACCCTCGCCGCGTATTTGTTTTTGCGGCCAGAGGTCGCTCTACAGCAAGAGGAGAAATGCTCTAAACAAAAAGGGACACGGCTGAACCGTGTCCCTCGTATTCGCAGCAGGCGAATGGATCTATCGCTTGCCCTGGATCATCTTCGCGTTTCCACCGCCGGCATTCCGCTTCGCAGCGCGCTTTGCTGCAATGGCCTGCAGCTCTTTGCCTATCGACGAATTGTTGATCGACATCTGGATGATGAAGTTGATGATCTGGCCCGTGCCCCAGTAGAGCGCCAAGCCCGAAGGATAATGCCAAAGCGTGAATCCGAAGATCAACGGCATCATGATTGCCATCATCCGCCGCTGCGATGGGTCCATGCCCGGCGCCGGTGAGATGAGCTGCGTCACCAGCATGCTCGCGATAATAAAGATCGGCAGAATGTGCAGCGGGTCCGGTGCGGACAGGTCCGTCAGCCAGCCCCAGTGCGCCTGGCGCAGCTCCACCGCATTCTGCAGCACACGGAAGTAAGCAAAGAACAGCGGCATCTGGATCAGCAGCGGCAGGCAACTGCCGTACATGTTGATGTTCTCTGTCTTGTAAAGCGCCATCATCTCCTGGTTCATCTCGGCGCGCTTCGGGTCCGTCGCTTTGAGGTTCGCGTATTTGCGCTTGATGGCGTCCACGCGCGGTTGAATCCGCTGCATCTTCAGCGAAGACTTCATCATGCTGATGCGTGTCGGCAGCATAATGAGGTTAAAGATCGCCGTTAGCAGCACAATGTCCCATCCCCAGTTGGGAATGCCGTGCTCGTTCAGGAACCGGAGCGCCCAGAAGAGCGGCGTCGCGATAATCGTCAGCCACCCGTACTGAATCAGCGAGTGCAGCGTCGGGCCGGTCGGCTTGCCATCCGCGCCGATCGCGCGGACGCCGGAGACCAGATCCGTCTGCTTCGGCCCCGCATAGAGCCGCAGCGAAGTGTAGCCGCTTGTGTCGCCCACCGCCAGGCCGACTACGTGAGCCGGCTTCTTCCCGCTGTTCGGGTTCGATGGATCGGAAAGTACATCGAGCGTATTGTGCAGCGTCACCATCGTCGTCCGCGCAGGCGCATCCGGCAGAAACGCCGCCGCAAAATAGAGATCGCTCAGCGCCGCAAACTCAAAGGGCTGCGTCAGCGTCGCGCCGCCGCTCACCTCCGGCTTCGACCAGAAGAGAAATCCGCCGCCGACAGCGCCCATCGAATCCGTCTTGCCATCCACCGAGTAGGTAATCTGCGAAGCGGCCGAGATCGGCACTCCGCCGCGATCCGGCGGCTTTGGCCCGAACTCCTCCATGTCGCCCAGACCCGCGGGCCATGTGAGAAGCGCCAGCACCGGCTGCCCGTTGCGCTTCACCTGAAACTCCGCATGGATCACATAGCTCGAATCAAAGTTGAAGGTCTTGATGACATCGAGGCCGTTCTGCTCGTAATGAAAGCCCAGCGCTCCCGGCGCGGTCAGAACGCCCGTACTCGAAGCCTGATACAACGCCGAATTCAGCTGGCTCGTCAGCGACGAATCGTAGGTATACAGCGAGAGCGGCTTCCCGAATTTATCCGAGGCTTCCTTCTGCACCAGATCAAGCGGGTGTCCTTCGCTGTCCTGGTAATGCTTGTCCAGCAGATACCAGTGCTTCACCTGCGCGCCGCGATTGGTGAATACGATCTTGTAATTCGCATTCTGAACCGTCGTCTCGCTCTCGGCTGCGGCGGTAATGCCGGGCGCGGTTCCCGCAGGCTGTCCGGAATTGGCTGCCGGACTCGCGTTCGAGGCAGCGCTTTGTGCCTGCATGCCGTTTGCACTCTGCTGAGGCTGCTGCTGGGTCTGCGCGGGCTGCTGCGGAGGCTGCTGCTTGGGCTTGAAGAAGACCTGGTAGCCAAGGAAGATGGCAACAAAAAGACTGCCCACGGCAAGCATGGAACGCAGATCGCCGCCGCCGCCACCACTGCCGCCGGGGCCGCCCTGCGATTGAAGATTAGGATTCTGAAATTCGGGCAAAGGATACGTCCTGTAGTTTCAAAGCGCGGCGTCATGGTCTCCAGACTCGCACCGCTTCTTCTTATGGTAAAGGTTCGTGGAGATGTGGATGAGAGTGAGGCAGCGGAACTGGGTCAAAGCCGCCTGGGCTAAAGGGATGGCAGCGCAAAAGCCGGCTCGCAGCCATTGCCGTACCGCGCGCCGCGCCATGCAGCGTAATCGCCTCTGCCGCATACTCCGAGCAGGTGGGCCGAAACTTGCACCCCCCGATGCCCAGCGAATGCAGCGCGGGCGAAAGCCAGCGCTTGTAAAAACCGATTGCTGCAAGCAGTATGCGCGTCATGGTTGCTTCAGACCTGGCTTCAAATCCGTTTGCGTGCTCGTCCCCTTGCGGGTCAGCTCTTCTTGAGCCTGCAGCAGAATACGCACAATCTCCGCCTCAAGTTTCGCAAAATCGATCGTCAGCACCGTGCGGCGCGGATGAAGGATCAGGTCGGCGCTCGCAGGGAGCAGATCCACGTGCCGCCGCAGCGCCTCGCGCATCCGCCGCTTGATGCGGTTACGCTCATGCGCCTTGCCCAGCACTTTGCCTGCGGTCAGGCCAACCCGCGCGCCTGTTTGCTCGCCGTTTTCAGATGTACGCGGAGCCAGAAACCAGCTCATTGAAGCCGACTGCCGCTTGCGGCTCGCCGCCGCATAAGCCTTCTGATAATCGGCGTGCTTGCGCAGGCGCGCGCCCTGGAGAGAGCGTTTCGGCTGCGCCGGATTCGGCACGGTCTGCGGCTGAGTTGTCATCTGGATCAGCACTGCCGGAGGGGTTTTGCGGGCCGGTACGAAGGGGTGTTCCGGCCCCATGTGAAAATTAGTCGCGGAAGCCGGCGCTTACGGCGACGCGCTTGCGGCCGGCGGCACGGCGGCGGCTCAGAACGGCGGCGCCGCTCTTGGTCTTCATGCGCGCGCGGAAGCCGTGCGTTTTTACTCGGCGATGACGGTTCGGTTGAAATGTGCGCTTGGGCATCGAAATGCGCTCCTGTTTCCTTGCTGAAATCTTGGCCGTGACGGCAAGTATTGAGTATATCGAAAGTTGGGTTCGAAATCCAGCCCGAATCTTCTTTAGCCTCAAGCTCCATTTCCCACGGCTTTAGCCTTCGCAGAGGAGGCAACCCCAACCACCCTCCATGTCTCTAAGCGAATCAGGCGAACCAGTCCACAATCTGCCTCAATACTTCACACGCAATTGCAAATAAAATTCACCGATATGATTGCAATTTTATAAACAAAAATCTCTCTTTCACCATCAACAGTGCAACAAGCGGCCAGAGCACGAAAGTTATGTAAATGAGGCATTGCAACCATGTCTAAATGTGCTACTATCGGACCCGTTCAGGAAAAGTTAATCGCGTCCCCCGAACGATAAACTTCATGCCCTTGGCAGTATATTTACCGGGCATATCAACACTGATCGGCAGCTTTGGCAGAAACACGGTGGGAAGCCTCGTGCTCCCCGGCGAAATAGTTTTATTGCCAAAAATCAGTTGAAGCAATCGTTTTGCGCGGACGCCGGCAAGGATTTTTAGATGGCATTTGCAATGTCTCCGGCAGCACCGCCCAATCCCTGGCTCCAGATTCTCGGGGCGCTCGAAAAGAAGCTGGCTCGCAACTCTTTCGAGACCTGGCTCAAGCCCACCCGTTACAGCCACGCTGCGGGCCGCACGCTGTACGTGCGCGTTCCCTCGCCGGAGTTTCAGCACATCGGCGACAAGTATGGCGATGTGATCCAGGAAGCTATTGACGTCAACGCGCTTGAGTTTGACAACGTCTGTTTCGTCACCGTCGAAGACGATCCCTCCATTCCGCCGCAGCGCAAGGACGGTGGCTTTGGCCCCCTGCCCGCGCATGCTCCCACCGCGCCGCCCGCGCCCAACAATGCGCTGCGTGGAGCGGATCATCGCGCCCAGGATTCTCGCGCCCTGGATCATCGGAGCCTGGATCATCGGGGCCTGGACCATCGCTCGCCCGAGCAGCAGCGCTTCGATTTCTCGACAGCCGCTCAGCTCAACCAGCGCTATACCTTTGATAACTTCGTCACCGGCAGCGGCAACCAGTTTGCCCGTGCGGCCTCGCTGGCTGCTGCGGAACGCCCCGGCAAGGCTTACAATCCGCTCTTTCTCTACGGCGGCTCCGGCATGGGTAAAACGCATCTCATGCAGGCCATCGGCCATGAGGTCAAAAAACGCCAGGCTGCTGCCAATCTCTGCTACGTCACTGCGGAAAAGTTCCTCAATGAGATGATCAACTCCATCCGCAATGACCGCATGATCGGCTTCCGTGACCGCTTCCGTAGCGTGGACGTGCTGCTCATCGACGACATCCAGTTCATCGCGCAAAAGGAGCGCGTGCAGGAGGAGTTCTTCCACACCTTCAACGCCCTGCATGAGAGCAACAAGCAGGTCGTGATCACCTCGGACCGCCCGCCCAAGGAGCTCGCCGAGATCGAAGAGCGCCTGCGCTCGCGCTTCGAGTGGGGCCTCATCGCCGACATTCAGCCGCCCGATCTCGAAACCAAGGTCGCCATCCTGCAGAAGAAGGCCGAGTCAGAGCAGGTCACGCTGCCCACCGATGTTGCGCTCTTCATCGCCTCAAACGTCCGCACCAACGTGCGCGAGCTCGAAGGCGCGCTGGTTCGTCTCGGAGCATGGTGCCAGGTCAATCACATTGAGATCACGCTGGCCGCCGCGCAGCAGTGCCTCAAACAGTTCATTGACATGCAGGTGCGCAAGGTCACGCTTGAAGCCATTCAGCGCGCCGTCGCCGAGCACTTCGGCATGCGCGTCGCCGACCTCAAGCAGAAGAACAACTCGCGCAACGTCGTCGTGCCCCGCCAGATCGCCATGTTCCTGGCCAAGCAGATGACTGAAGCCAGCCTGCCCGAGATCGGCCGCCAGTTCGGCAACAAGCACCACACCACGGTCATGCACTCCATCGCCAAGATCGACGAGCAGAACCGCAACGACAAGGACCTGACCCGCACCCTCAACAAGCTCCAGGAACAGCTGAACGGGTAACTCGCAACAGACACCATAGCAAAAGGGCCGCGCAAAGCGCGGCCCTTTATGTTTGCACCAAAGTTCTCTACTCTGCCGATTGTGCAAACTCCGTAACGCTAAGCACATTGCAATCCGGATCATGGAACCACGCAATGCGCGCACCGCTCGGCGCATCCCAGATCGCACTCGGGGTCACATCGTTGACTCCAGGAAAACGCAACAGTGGAACACCTGCATCCGCAAGCTTTTGAGCGATAGCATCGATGCTCTCCACATCCCAGCCCAGCACAGTAAAGGGAACAGGAGTGTGCTTGCCAACATGGGTCACGCGCAGCATCGTGCCGTTGGCGTCAAAGACAAGGGCAAAAGGAGATTCGTCTTCAGCCATACTCAATCCCAGCACGCCTTCATAAAATGCGCGCGCCCTTGCAAAGTCCGAGGTGGCGGCAAATGCCACCAGCTTGCTTTTGCCGAGAATACTTTCATTCGTCATCGTTCGCTCCAAAGCAACTTTCCAGACAACCCATACACTTGGCAAGTGAAAATTGGCTCGCACCCACATGTAAATTCAAAAGCAGCGAGCGCCCCCGCCACGATTACTGCCCCTGTATCACCAGATCCTCAGCCAGCCGGAACTGCACCACGGCCTCTGCCGGAATATCAATATCGCGATTGCCCGTGAGCCCCGCCGCAGCCGTGCCCGCGCCGCCACCCACCAGGCCGCCGACCAGCAGGCCTACTCCGCCGGTGGCCACGCCGCCCACAAGCATTCCCAGCCCGGAGCCGCCGCCGATAAATGCAGCCGTCCGCTTGCCCTTGCCCTTCTTCGTGCGCTGCAGGTCCGCCGTCTTCAGCGGATACTCCTGCCCATTCACCTCAAGCGCCGTCAACCGCAGCTCAAGAATGGAGCGGCCCTTGAAATGTCCCCTCCGGTGCGCCGCATCCACCACGCCCTTCACCCGCGCGCCCTTGGGAATCAGCGCGCTTCCATCGCTCGCCATCACTGGCTGCACAATCTCCCCGATAAAACCCTCGCCCGCATGCGATGTCTTTACGCTGATGCGCCGATCGATCCGTATAGCCAACTGCGTTCCGGCAGGAATCGTTACATTCACCGGCACCGGAGCTGGCGGAGGCTGCGGCACAGCCGACACCTTCGGATCGGAGACCGCGGGCTTCGGCTGACCCGCAGTCGCAGGCGCAGTCGTCGTTGTAATCGCCTGCTGCTTCTGTCCATTCGCAGGCGGCTGCACCACGGTCGTCGTCGTAGTTCCGTTGTTGTCCACGGAAACCACCTGCTGAGGCTGACCCGAGGAGGCGGCCTGCTGCTTGGCCTGATCAAGCGCCTTCTGTTCCTTGGAAGAGCATCCCGCCAAAACGCCAAAAGCCACAACGCCGGCTGCAAACGCAAATCTGCGCAAAGCAAACATAATCTATTCTCCTGCTCGATCTTTAAAGAAAGAAGAACGAAAAAGCCGTAAGGTTAATTAGATGCGCAGAAACACAAATCCGCTGGCTTTGCATACCGACATGGCCGCAATCGCGCCAAAAACAGCAGAGTAAAATCTTTGTCTTCATAGATCGCTAGTGCGTCGCGCGCCGGTGTAGCGCCGGGGCCCCAGGCAACAACTCTAGCCGCCGGAAAATTTATCGCCGCCCAAACCGCGGCTTCGCCTGCGACGCCACCGGCAGATGCGTCTTGCCCGCCGGATACACCGCCAGAAAGCGGTCGCGACCTTCGCCGTTGCTTGCAGTCTCCACGCCCTCAATCTCGCGCAGCACAATATGCAGCACACGCCGCTCGCGGCTGTTCATCGGCGGAAAAGCAAACGGCACACCCGACTCAATCACCTTCGCCGCCGCCGTCTCCGCGGCCATCTTAAGCTCCGCCTCGCGCAGCGCCTTGAAGTTGCCGGCGTCAAAGCTGACCAGGGTCTGCTCGCGCTGATCCAGCCGCAGCACCTGCGCCGCAATCGTCTCAAACGCTCTCAGCAACTCACCGTTGTGCTGCGTCAGCAGCGGCGTATCCGGTCCGGCCAGTTCCACGCTGAGCGCGGCCGCATCGTCCTCTTGCGGGTCGCCCGCGGAGATACGGTACTTCAGCCGGAATCCTCCCAGCTTGTTCACGTTGGCGAGCAATCCGGCAATTTTTTGGGCAGCCTGCGGCAGATCATCAATCGGCATAACAAATCAGTATCGCAGACCGAGCCGGGAACCGCGATTAGCCGAAGTGGGTGGCAGTGTCTCAATTTGAATTGCTTTGTAACAGGGCACGACTTTAGTCGTGCCGAAACGGCCATAAAAATGAAATTGGGCTTTAGCCCCTGCGGGATTTTTTCAAACTGAGACACTATCTAGTCGGTCAGTTTGAAATTCCGGGCGCAGTCCGGTGGGCGCGTCGCGCGATTAAGCAGGAACGTACGTCAACCGAATCAAGTCATCGGCGATTAAATCGCTGGCCACCAGGTGAAGCGGCGGCCGGGGGCCGGCGAAGAATGGCGTGCCACCACCAAGCACGACGGGGCGGAGGTAGAGCCGATACTCATCGATAAGACCGGCCTCGGTAAGGCTTTGCGCCAGGACTGGTCCGGCAACTTGAATCTCCCCAGCCAACTCGGCCTTCAGCCTGCGTATCGCCTTCTCGAAATCATCCGCGACAAGCGTGGCGTTGGGGCCAACTGACTTGAGCGAACGCGACACGACCCACTTCGGCTGGCTCCGCCACGCCACCGCGAACTCGCGATCCTCCGCGTCCCAATCAGGGAGATCTTCTTCCCAATAACGCATGATCTCGTACGTGCGGCGACCGTATATCGAGCCCGTCAGGCCACGCACCAGTTCGATGAAGTGACGAAAGGCCGCGGGTGCAGGCGGCCCAAGCTTCATGTGGTCGACGTAGCCGTCGAGGGACTGGCTCAATCCGTAGACAAGTTTTGCCATGCTGCAAATCTCCCTTCCACGTTCTTCACAACAGCCTGAGCCGACGTCGCGCGAAGGCGAGGTGGAACACTATCTCCGCGCCGCATTGCCGGTGTGCGCATTAACCAGAGGTCCGTTTCCCAATCCCGAGATTCAAACTGACCCACTACCCGGCCACCTTAAAATTCCCTTATGCTAAGGATGTTACCGTCTAATTCATAAAACTGGGTACTGGCTCAGTTTGAATTGTTTTGTAACAGGGCACGACTTGAGTCGTGCCGAAAATCCGGCTGA
>NZ_JBEKYX010000138.1:0-8392 GCF_049510455.1 Occallatibacter sp.
GATGGCACGGCGTTGAGCATCTTCTCCACTGGTCCCAATGGCGAAGGCAGCATCAATTCCACGCTCTGCGATGTCACTACCGCAAACGAGGTTCACCCCTCCCAATCTTCTATCTACAACTGCTAGTATTAGGACCCGGTGGAGAATCCGTCTTGCAGCGTCCGGAGGGCGACATCATTGTCTTTCACGCCTATGACGCAGTGACTGGTAGACCCGCCCTGCAGATATCCACCCTCACCTGGGACCACGGCTGGCCGCACGCCGCTCTCCAGGAGTCCGCAAAATAACGTTCCCTCGGCGCGCACCTCTACCAGAGAAAAGTGCCGACAGATTCGGCGCTCAGAGTAGCGGTAAGGCTTTCCCCGTGATAGCGGATCTGAAACGTCTGGGAACGACGCCCAGGATTGGCCACGATCAGCACATGCTTTCCATCCGGAGTCTTGAAGGCAACATCTGGAAGTCCCGAAGTTGAAGTCGACCAGACACGCACCGATCCCGGACGTACAAACTTTGCAGCGTGCGCAATGACATACCAGGCAACATTCTTCGTCACATTATTTCCATCCAGCGTCACTGCACCTTCGCACATCGGGCAGCCGCCGTTGTCCGTATGTGGACCGAACTTGGGATCTGCAGCCAGGTTCCAAAGCAATACATTGCTGCTCCAGTTCCTGGGCGCCGCAATCACCAGGCGCGCCACGGCCTCCGCAACTGGCAAAGGCGCTGCCTCTCCCTTATCAATGACCATCTGCTCCGTAAAGTAGAGGTGTTTCTCCGGATACGCTTCATGCACCTGCGTTAGCGCGCCCATCTCTCCCCCATAGAGATGAAACGCAGAGCCGTCCACATATTGCCTGGCCTCCGGCTCATTCAAAATCGTCAACGGATAATCCGGCCTGTCGCAGTTATGGTCATACACTTGAATCTTTGTCGCGATTCCCGCCTTGCGGAAAGCCGGACCCAATGCCTCTTTGATAAATACGGCTGCGTCAGACGCCTCCATAACCATACTGGGGGTGTTGTTGGCATTCAGCGGCTCATTTTGAAGTGTGATCGCATCCAGGTGGATGCCAAGGCTGGCCATGGCGTGCAGATACGTTACAAAGTATTGCGCGTATGCCTTGTAGTATTCGTGCCGCAGGCTGCCTCCCTTCAGCGCTTCATTGGTCTTCATCCATGCAGGCGCTGACCAAGGCGAACCTAGTATTTTTATCTTCGGGTTGATAGCCAGAATCTCCTTCAACACCGGCACGACCGTCGTGCTATCCGGACCAAGATCAAATTTTGCAAGATTCGTGTCCGTATCTCCGGCAGCAAGGTCGTCATACGTAAATGCATGGTCGTTCATGTCGGATGAGCCGATGCTGATGCGAAGATAGCTGACACCAATGCCATCCGCTCCAGTGCCGACCAACTGCTGCAGAAATTCCTTGCGCTCCTGCGCTCCCATCTTCATCAGAAGCTGCGCACTACCGCCCGTCAGTGCAAATCCAAAACCATCCATCGACTGATAGCTGCGAGCATCGTCGATCAGAATTGCTGGAAGATTGCTGTCCGATTTCTCAAAACGCAAAGGGGCATTCTGCTGCATCAACAGAGATGATCGATCCGCCGTGGTGAGCCACAAACTAACGTCCTTCGACTCCTGAGCAGGTAAAGGAAGAACAATCAACACAAGGAGCGGAAAAGCCAGACAAGACCAGAACCTGAGTCGCCACAGGCTGACAGACTGGCGCATGGCTGGGGTGGCTGTCTTCTGCAATACGGAATCTTTCATCGATGCATCTCTTCTCATTCAGGAAATTAGTAACTAACGAAGACTCTTATTTCTTCAAACCATACTTTAGATATTCGCCGCCCACAGCACAACCGGTTTTATAATCGGCGCGAATTGCTGCAGATACTCTGACAAATCCGCACAAACTGCCCGCGAACTCGGCCGCCATCTCCTCTTCGCTAGAAAACAATGGTCATAACCACGCTTTCCGTGTTCTATTGAATTACATACTCGCCAGACGCATTTCCAGAGAGCCAATCATCATGCCGAATCTATATGCCTTGCTTGTCGCCATCGACGCCTATCCTTCCGGCATTCCGCCGCTGAATGGATGCATCAATGACGCCGACGCCATGGAGCAACTGCTTCGCACTCGCTTCTCCGATGCATCTCTGCATCTGCTCCGCCTGAACAATGCCGATGCCAAGCGGCAAAATATCATCGACTCATTCCGCAGCCATCTCGGCCAGGCCTCCGGCGACGATATCGCGATCTTCTTCTATGCCGGTCACGGCTCCCAGGTCCCCACCGGCGGCCTCTTCGCCGCTATCGAGCCCAGCGGCATGAACTCCTCCATCGTTTGCTACGACAGCCGCGTCCTCGGCGCTCCCGATCTGGTCGACAAGGACATGGGCGTGCTCATCTCTGAGGTCACAGCCAAAGGCGTCCATCTCACCACCATCTTCGACTCCTGCCACTCCGGCTCCATGGACCGCGACCTGCCTTCCACTGAGATTGAAGCTGATGCTGGGGCCAAGACGATGGGTTTTGGCGCGTCCAAGCAAAAACCCTCTGTACGAAAGGTCCCACGGCGCGCAGACTCGCAAGCTGTCAACGACTATCTCGTCAACCCTTCCACCCTGGAAACCGCTATCCGTGACTCCCCCACTCCGCCGCAGCCCATAAGCTCGATCACGCTCGCGTCCACCGCGAATTATGTACCGGACCAGTGCGGACTTCATATCCTGCTCGCAGCCTGCGAGACCGACGAAACAGCGAACGAGTACTACGACATCGAAGGCAATAAGCTGCACGGAGCATTCACCTTCTTCCTCACCCAAACGCTCACCAACGCCAAAGACGCCATGAGCTACCGCGAGCTGGTTCACCTGGTTCGCGCCACAATGGATGGCAAAGTCGCGCCACAGACCCCCAAGCTTGAGTCCTCCGGCAACGACGCGATGTTCGGCAATCTCTTCCTCAGCCTCACGCCCACTGCGTGGACGGACTACGCCATCGCAGGCCTCTCCAATCTCACGAACCAATGGCAGCTCGATCGCGGTGCATTGATGAGTGTTGCCGCCGGCGCACACTACGCGCTATATCCCGCCACCGCGCCGAATTCCGATCTCGCCGATGCAGGTAAGGCCGTCGCGTTGGCCACCGTTACATCCGTTACTCCAGCGACATCGGTGCTTCAGCTTGATCCCGGCGTGCAGCTCGATTCGGATGCCCAATACAAGGCTGTTCCCACCTCATCGTCCGCGCTCAGCCACATCGATACATGGAAACAGCGCCTGGCGCTCACCAACCCCAACACGAAAATCCCAGCAACCGCGCTTGATTTCCTGGTTATTGCTTATCCCGGCACACCGGACCAGCAGGAGCTGCACTGTCCGCCCCACAAGCAAGTTGAACTGACTTATCGCAACGTCCCAGCCGGCCAGGACAATCGCCCGTTCTACTCCGGCAGCATCACAAACAAGCACAACATTCCGCTCACCGTCGCGCTGCTCGCCTTCTCCGGCGACTACAGCATCTCCACCGCTCTGCTGGATGCCGAAACGCAGCGCCTCGACCCGGGCCAGACCGTTTACCTTCACTCCGGCACGCCGCTTCACTGCTCCGTTCCCGGTACCGCGAAAGACACCACAGACGAGATGCTTCTCGTTATCTCTACGGACTGGTTTGACGCCACCGTCTTCAAGCTCGACTCCCTCAACCCCGCCGCCCCGCCCAGTCCTACCCGCTCCATGTACTCCAATCCACTGCCGCAGCAAGACTTCACGACCTGGCGCGTCACATTTCACACCACGCGGAGCTAAAACCGATGAGCAATACCGCGCCCCCTGTCTTTTTCTTCACCTTTGCCGATCCCGATCAGCAGTCCGGCGTCGCGCTACCCTCACTCCAGAACGAAGAGGCAGGCATTCGAGCCGCGCTGGCTTCCGGGGAACAGAGCGGCAGTTGGGAGTTCGTCTCCGGCTTCCACGCATGCCGTGCCAATTTGTTTGAGACCTTCCGCAATAACCGCGTCGCCGTCTTCCACTTCGGCGGCCACTCCAATCAGCAAAGCCTCTGGCTTCCCGCGGAAACACCCGGCAACCAGATTGTTGACGGCACAGTTCTCGAAGAATTTCTCGCCTCGCAACCCAGCCTGCAGCTTGCCTTCTTTAACTCCTGTGAGAATCAGGACTGGGCGGCCAAAGTTGCCACCCGCGTTCCCTTCGTCATTGCCTCCGTTGCCAAGCTCGATGACGCCATCGCCGGCCACTTCGCCGCAGCCTTTTACGGCTACCTCGCCACTGGAAGCACTCTGGACGACGCCTTTTCTCAAGCCGCCGGCGATGTCATGGGCACGCACCAGACGAGCCTCGGCAACTGGGTGGACAAATACAAGCAGCAGCCTCCGCAGTTCCGCACATTTGATGAGGCGGAGGTATTCCCTACCCCCGCACAGGCCACATTCCCCTGGGTCGCAGTCAAACGTCCCGGCGCTTCCTCATCCGGTTCCTGGCGTCTTGCAGACGTTGCGCATGATCCGCTCGTAGGCCTGCCACCGCTCGCGCCAAGCTATTACACGACGCTTCCTGAGCGACCATACGTTACCATCAAGGGCCACACCAAAGAGGATGCGCCGCTTTTCTTCGGCCGCTCCACAGAGATTCGCGCCATAGCCGACTGGGCGCTCGGCGCCAGCGATCCCGCGCGCCCCATCAGCCTCTTCTACGGACAATCCGGCGTTGGCAAATCTTCTCTCCTCAATGCCGGCCTGCTCCCGCGCCTGCCCGCCGATTGCCGCTACGCTTATCGCCGCCGCAATCGCAACCTCATCGACGATCTCTACAGCGCCATCGCAGAAGTTCTCGCCGCTCAGCCCCCGTCCCCAGGCACGCCTGCTCCCGACCCCGCGCAGGACCCCGCCGCGCGTGAAACCCAGGCTCGCGCGTGGCTCAGTCTTCCCCATCGCTCCCTCATCATCCTCGATCAGGTGGAAGAAGCCATCACGCATGCCGTCACCACAGGTAACGCCATCGACGGCGAGCTGCGCGCCTTCGCCATTCACGTCCGTCAGCTCTTTTCTCAGGCTCCGGCCAATGCATCTGCTCGCCTACTGCTCAGCTTTCGCAAGGAATATCTGGCTGAAATCCGCGGCTACTTCGCCGAAGGCAGCACAGATAACTCGCCCGATCTTCTCGATCACTTCTGGCTTGATCGTCTCGATCACGACGCCATCGTTCAGGTCATCACTGGCCCGGCCTACTCCCGCTTCACGCGCGACAAATACAAGATTGCCTTCCCTGAAGGCGACCGGGTTCCGAGCCTCATCGCCGACGATCTCCTGAAAGGCGATTCCTCCATCGCCACCGTGCTGCAGATCGTCCTCAACCAACTCTGGGACGCCGCAAAGCCCGATGCAAACGGCATTCGCAGTTACACCGTCGAGCTCTACGAGAACCTCGCCATCCGCCAGAACCCTCTTCTCGGTTTTTACGAGGAGCAGCTAGCTGCGCTCTGCGGGCCAGGAGACACCAAGGTTGTCACTCAAAACAAAAACAGTTCAGCACCGGCTGAACTCAAAGCCGCCTCGCAAGGACTTGAGCTTGATCTCCTCTACGCGCATACCTCGGAGCTCGGCACCTCGCGCCGCCGCTCGCTCGACGACCTCAAAAACGATTACCCAAATCTCACAGAACTCGGCCTCAACCTCGATCAGCTTTTAACCGCGAACATCGACAAATATCTGCTAACGCAGCCCGCGCGAGATCCCGGAGGCATGCAAACAGCCGCCGACAATCACTCAACTGCGCTTACCCACGACACACTCGCCCCGCTCATCCGCCGCGACTTCGCACTCTCTGAGCTTCCCGGCGCGCGCGCGCGCCGCTTACTCGAGAACCGCGCCCGTGAGTGGGCCGGCGGCAGAAAAGGAATTGTCCTCGACCGCGCCGACCTGCGCACTGTCACACGCGGCCTGCCTCACATGCGCGCCGCAACGCCAGACGAGCAGCGCCTCATCCATGCCAGCCGAGCCGAACGCCGTCGCAACTTTGTACGAACCTTTCTATTTTTCTTACTCCTACCGGTGCTGGCAGTGGGAACGCTTGCCGTCTATGTCACCCGTGTTGAGCAGCAGGAGCATGCCGCGGTCAACGCCGCATCGAATTACTTAGGCAATAACAACAACCAGGTGCTCGCCATCGCGGAAGGCATGGAATCCGTGCGAATCGAGGAAAATGATGGCTTCTGGCTGCGTCTTAATTTTCTTGGAGGCATCAGCCAGACGAACAAGCAGATCATCTCCAATCTGCAGAAGGCGCTTGAATTCCGCGAGGTTTATCGCGTGAAGACGGATGATTCCGTGACCACTCTCGATCAGTGCGCCGTAACGCTCGACAAGCATGGCCGACCGCTTGTAACCAGCCGCAATGGCACAACGTTGCTGGGTGGCAACCCCGTACCGGCGCTCGAAGATATAGCCGCTTGCGATCCGGCCAGCGGTGTCATTGCTCAAATCAGCGCGGACGGCTGGAATCTCTCAGTCTGGCGCGCAGGGAAGACACAGACCTTCCGTCTCGCAGATGAGATGGCGGGGCCGATGGCGATCCAACCGGGAGGAGCTACGATTGCCTACGGCGCAGGAGCGGGTAGCAATCCAGCAGGCAAGTCGATTGTTCTCGTCGATCTCTCTACCGGCAAGAAGGTCCGTCAAATTCAGGGCGCCGACACGGGAAACCGTGTCTCCTTCAGCTCGAACGGGCGATACCTGGTGCAAGACAACGACAAGACAGGTCTGGACTATCTTGATTTGTCGCAATCCGTACCTAAATTTGTCTCACTTACTGGCAAAAATGCCATGGGACGGTTCGCCGGTGTTGCGGGCGGGCAGGATGTGGTGGCCTTTGGAGGCAAAGGCTTCACACCTCCCAGCGGAAAGATGAATGCTCAAAACAACGATCTGCAGGTTTACCGCCTGAGCGACGGCAAGCTGCTTAGCTTCAACACTGGCCTTGCTGACGGTCAGAATTCCGAATGGAGCGGCTATAAAGCGATTGCGCTTTCGCCCGATGGCAGTATGCTCGCCTCCTTCAGCAACCTTTCGCTGGGACAAATCGATCTTTGGGCCGTACCGTCTACGCTGGACCCGGCTGAATCCGGAGGCATGGCGTCGGTTGATCCGAAAGTGCTTCGCCTGCGTGAAGGACCGCAAGGCGAAGGATCGCCGGCGCATCTTACAGAATTCAGCGCCCCACAGGGGCTTTGGAATGTCATGGGCATCTCACCCGATCTGCAGTATGTAACTACGGTTGAGCTTCAGCAGATTCCTGTCGATCAAAACCAGCCGGATTCGAACAAGACCAAGCAGGTTAGCTATATTCACGTCTGGGCCATTAACCCTTACACCAGCAAAGAGCTCCAGAAGATCACATTTCCCATCGCGCTCTTCGACAACGGCTGCAAACTCATCGGCAACTTTATCGATGACATGGCTGCTAACCCTACGATGATCAGCGGCACCGAAAACATTAACTACCCCGCCCTGAGCAAAGCCTGCAAAGTAAGAATCAAGCAGCAGAATGCCATGACAAAGGCAACAAAAGCCGATCAAACCAGATCTGCTGCTGAAAAGCCGGAACCAAAACCTGCTAAATCCAAGCCCGCGACAAACGCATCATCCACGCCCGAGCCGGTTACGGATGCGCAGCAGAAGCTGAAAGCAGCTCGGCAAGCTGCCCGGAAAGCCGCAAGGCAAGCTGCGCGGAAACCGGGGCAGCAGAATATTCAATAGTTATCCTGTGCAACGGCTCATCCGAAGTTGTTTATTTTGTGGAGATTGCGGACATCGGCACAGTTCTTATCTAAATCTTCATGCGATCTTTATTTCGCCACTGTGCAGCTTGCACAGTGGCGAGTAAACCTTGGATCTGCAAAATGCACAAATTGTGGTGCGAGAGGGGTACCGTACCGTCCCTCCAATGAAACGGCCCGAATCCGCGATGGATTTCGGGCCGTTTCTCTCTTGATTATGAGTGTGGCACAAAACCCCTTAATTCTGTGCAAATTATCTGAGGGGAGGGAGGTTACGAAAGGGTGGTGGACTTTGGTAATGGGGAAAGACAGGAACTGAAGGGACTTGGGGACTAAAGCATCTCTCCCGAAGATATAAAGTTCGGACGCCCCACCCTGGCCGCGTATTCGTATTAGCGGCCAGGCTGGGATCGCTCCACAGCAAGAGGAGAACTGCTCTTTTCCCTCGTCCCTAGTCCTTCGTCATTACCAAAGTCCACCACCCTTTCGTAACCCCACCTCCTTCAGAAACTTTGCATGCAATTAACCCCATTTATGTTTTACTCAGAATTAGCAGAAGAAAGAGCCACGGCCCGAATCCCAAAA
>NZ_JBEKYX010000139.1:0-8385 GCF_049510455.1 Occallatibacter sp.
AACATCGTCGCCGAGATGGATGGCCTGTTGCGCAGCCGGGAGGCGGCAGAACCCGCTGAGACCCCAAGCGCCGACGACATCTTCAACCGCATGTCCGCGTACATGGAGGCGCCTGCGGCGGCATGAGACATGAAACTCCAACCTCACTCCGTATTCAGAAAGCGCGCACGTCACTCATCCTCGACCATCCATTCTTCGGCTCGCTCCTGTTCCGCTTGAAGGGACACGAGTGCCGGTCGGTTCCAACGATGGCGACCGATGGAGTGTCACTCTACTACAACCCTGACTTCATTGAAACGCTGAACGCGGCAACACTGGCCGGGACGCTGGCGCACGAAGTCATGCACCCGGCCCTTCACCATCACGTGCGCCGCTCCGGTCGCGATCCGAAACGGTGGAATGTAGCGTGCGACTTCGCCATCAATCCCTTGCTTGTTGATGCCGGACTCAGCCTGCCCGATGGGGTTTTGATCGATAACCGCTTCCGTGGAATGAGCGCGGAGCAAATCTACAACCTCCTTGAATCGGAGTCGGAAACAGAGCAAGACTCGAGCAAAGAGGGTGTTGACGACCAGCCAGGAGGCGAGGATTCGAAAGACGAGGCGTCTTCTGGCGGCGGCTCCAATGAACCTTCCGCTCCCGCTACCGAAGGCGGAATTGGCCAGGTACTAGATGCACCCCACCCGGATGCGTCACAGCCGGGCGAGGGAACTCCAACCATTGAAGAACAGGCGAGGGAGTGGGATGTGGCGGTCAACCAGGCTACGACGGTTGCCCGGCAGGCGGGCAAGGTTCCGGCCGGCCTCAACCGGACCCTGGAAGGAGCCGCCGAGGCTTCGGTCGACTGGCGTGAGATGCTACGCCGGCTCTGGTCAGATACGATCGCGGCCGACTATAGCTGGATGCGACCAAACCGTCGCCATGTCTGGGCGGGTCTCTACTTGCCAGGAGTGATACGCGAGGGCGTCGGGGAGATCGCGATCGCCGTCGACTGCTCCGGCTCTGTCAATGCGCGGCAACTCGCGCTTTTTGAGGCCGAGGTGCGCTCGATTCTCGAAGGCCAGCGGCCTCAGCGTGTCCATGTCCTCTACTTCGATTCAGAAGTGCAGAAGGCGGAGACATACGAAGCCGGCCAGCCGGTCCACCTTAACCCAGTAGGGGGCGGGGGAACTGAATTTGGCCCATGCATTTATTGGCTCGATGAGCGCGGGATTCAGCCGCAGACCCTCGTCTTTCTGACAGATCTGTATGGCTCGTTCCCGTCGTTGGCTCCCCCCTATCCCGTGCTGTGGGCTTCGACCGGAAGCCAAAAGGCCCCCTTCGGCGCGGTCATCCCGATGCAGGCTGCGTAGTCCAAAGGGCCGAAGGCTTGCCATGCGTACCCAGTGGCAAACGCAAATCTTGATCTCACCCCAGTCTGTCGGTGAACGCCCCAAATTGGTTTCGGGAGGGAGGCTCTCTGTGGATCAGACTTATCGCATTTTCACGGACGGCTCCGCAATTCGCAATCCGGGCCCAGGCGGATGGGGTGTAGTCGCGATCCTGGGAAAGCAACGTTGGGAAATGTCAGGCGCCCATCCCTGGACGACTATCTCCGAGATGGAACTTGTTGCGGCGCTCAAGGCACTTAGGTCGGTTGAAGGCCGAGCGCGGATCGAGCTTCACTCAGATTCCGAATACCTGATCTATGGAATGCGCTCTTTTGTTTCTCGCTGGCAGCGCGAAGGCTGGCGAAACCGGCGCGGAATCCAACTGCAGCACCGCGAATTGTGGGCGGAGCTGATCGAGATGAACACACGGTTTTCAATTCGATGGAAGTGGATCAGAGGTCACAACGGGCATCGCGACCAGAGCCGTGCCGACCAACTGGCGTATGAAGCCGCTCGCTCCCTCTGTGTGCAACAGAAGGTAGCGGCATAAATGCCGACGAAGAATTTAGTTCGTCCGAGAAGGAGAGACACAGATGGCATCGATTGTGGAAACAAGCTCGCTGTTTGAAATCGACGTGGAGCTCGACGGACTCCTCGAAGAGATCGAAGGGCAAGTTGAGTCAGAAGGTCAGGCTGCGGAAGACCTAGTTGCTCGGTTCCAGCAATTCTGCGAGGCGCACGGCGAGAAGGTGGACCGGATCGGGCGTTTCCTGCGCCAGATGGAAGCGCGCGAACAGTTCTGCCGCAGCGAAGCTGCCCGGCTTAGCGACCGGGCCCGCGCCGCGGCCGGCAAGGTGGAGCGAACCAGAAACATGGTTCTCTACTACCTGATGAGCCGCGACCTCAAAACGATCGAGGGACGCGAGTTCACCCTGCGCGCCCAGAAGAACAGCCAGGACTCGGTCCGGATCACCGATGAGACTGCGCTACCAGTCGCCTTTCGCAGGATCAATGCCCGTATCGGCGGTGTCCTCTGGGAAACGCTTCTTGCAAATCTTCCCGGCGAGCTTGGCAAAATGCTCGAGAGCACATTGGAAGAGTCAAGGCCGGATACGGATTCAATCAAGGCGGCCATCCTGCACGAGGAACAGGTTCAAGGGGCAGAGCTGCGGCGGGGATGGCACCTGAGAATCAAGTAGCAGGGGACCTGCCTCTGAGAGCATGAATTTCTCAGATACTAGCCAGCCCCGAATCTCCCGGGGGATCTGGGAAGACATGCCGACTTCGGGGAGTAATCCTCGGGAGAACCTGTAACATGCAGAAAATAGGAAGTATACTTCGATGATTGGATTGCTGCCTCTACAGATCGCCAAAATCTGGTCACAAGCAATTTTAGGGACGTATCACCCACTTATCAGGGAATAGAATTTCCCTGGTGCGGCCTACCGGGTCTTCAGACGAGCGGAAGATATCTGTACGGCCAATCTCCCTGCTGAACCAGCCGATTGGAGGCTTGAATGCGCATCGTTCGCCTGTCTCTGTTCGCTTTGTACCTTTCTGTTGCCTGCCTGTCGAGTTCTAATCAGGCACAAAACCGCAACAACGCGCCACACCTCGAAAGGCACGGCGATGCCACGCAATTGATCGTCGGCCGGAAGCCCTTCCTGATTCTCTCCGGGGAGCTGACCAACAACGCAGCCACCGCTCTTGAACCCATGGAGACCATCTGGCCCAATCTCGTGGCCAGCAATCTGAACACGGTGCTCGTGGGAGTCTCGTGGGCGCAGTTTGAGCCGGAGGAAGGTAAATTCAATTACTCACTGGTGGATGGCGTCATTGCCAAGGCCAGAGAGAACCATCTGCACATCGTCTTTCTGTGGTTTGGCTGCTGGAAGAATGGCACCTCAAGTTATCCGCCCTACTGGGTCAAGAAGGACTATCTCCGCTTTCCCCGCATCCAGATCGGGGCAGGCAAGACGGTCTCAGTCTCCGGACCTGTTGAGTCGCTCAGCACCTTGAGCAGTGCCACACGCGATGCCGATGCCCAGGCCTTCACCGCTCTCATGCGCCATATCAAGGAGATCGATGGGACACAATACACCGTGGTGATGATTCAGGTCGAGAATGAAGTCGGCGTCTTGCGCGATACTCGCGACCGTTCTCCGGCGGCCAATCGCGCATTCGCCGGGCAGGTTCCCGCGGAATTGATGAACTATCTTCAATCCCACAAGGACAGGCTGATCCCCGAGTTTCGTGATGTTTGGGCCGCAAACGGTTATAAAAAGTCGGGGACATGGGAAGAGGTATTTGGCCCCGGCAAACCGGCTACCCTCGAGATCCCAATTCAGACCACCGCTGCGTTGCTGGGTCCTCTCGAACATGAAAACAGTTGGCAGCATCTGCACTGGGCCTCGGATGAAATCTTCATGGCCTGGAACTATGCGCGTTTTCTGGAGAGGGTTGTTCAGGCCGGCAAAGCCGCGTATGACATCCCGATGTATGTGAACGCATGGCTGCAGCAGCCGAACCACGCATGGCCTGGCACATATCCCAGCGGAGGCCCGCTCCCGCAGGTTCATGACATCTGGCGCGCCGGCGCCCCAGACATCAACATTCTTGCGCCCGATCTTTACCTCGAATACTTTGACGATGTCTGCGAGCGCTTCAAGCGTAGCGGCAATCCGCTCTTCATCCCCGAAACGAGTACCAATCCCGCCAACGTCATTATGGCTGTAGGTAAATACGACACCATCGGGTTCTCTCCCTTCGGCATTGATGGAAACAGGCCCATTCCGCCGGAGCTTGCCACCGTGTATGGACTTCTGGATCAAATGTCGCCCATGATTCTGGCTCGCCAAGGAACTGACTCGATCGCGGCTGTGCGGCTCAACCAGGGAGACCCGCCTAAAGAAGTCAAGCTGGGCAATTACACACTGACACTCACCTACACGGGTCGCAGCATGCACATTGCTCCGCAACCGAAAGGGCAGGTTGCCGCATCGCCGCAACCTTCTGCAACGGCAACCATCCCCGAGCCGCCTCTCGAAGCGGCTGCCATCCTCATCGCGACCGGTCCTGACGAATTTTACTTTGTTGGGGGCGGCATGCGAATCGACTTCACCCCCAACACTCCCGGGCCAATGAATGTCGGACTCGGCGATGTGCAGCAGGGCAAATTTGTCGACGGAAAATGGGTCGTCACCCGCCAAATCGCCGGCGACGACGATGCGCAAGGCGAAATCCTGATCTTGCGGCCATACACCATACTGCGTGCGACAGTCTATCGGTTCCCTTAGCGACACAACATTCAACCTCATTGGCCAGACAAATGCCCTTTCCGGCGGACTTGGCTGACCATCCATTACCATGGCTGCAGATTGAAACGTTTACAGTCTGGCCGTCTAGCAACCAACTACCGCGCGTCGTCGGGGACCGACTAATGAAAGCCCACTTCTTGTTTTTGTTCTTGATTGGGGTTTGTGCAACGCCGCCTTCCGGGTCGGCCCAAGCGAGTGATTCTGCCGCTCGGACATCGCAACCGGAAGCGGGAACTGCGGATGCCTGGGCGCCGACGCATGGGGTCAAATCGGCGGAACAGATCGACAAGGAATGGCAGGATGCGACCGCCAAATTCGATGGACGCCGCAATGCTCTGCTGAAGTTGGCCGATGAGCAAGCTCACGACGGACCATATCGCCCAGATTGGGAGACGTTGCGCAATCATCCTATTCCACAGTGGTTCAAGGACGCCAAGTTCGGGATCTTCATCGGATGGGGTGTCTACGCTGTCCCCGGCGCAGTGAATGAATGGTATCCGCACAATATGTACAGGCCAGGCGATCCGGCGCATGATGACTTTGTGCAGCGCTTTAGCGGTCTCGAAAGCCGCGGCTACAAGGACTTCATTCCAAGCTTCCGTGCCGAAAAATTCGATCCCCAGGATTGGGTTCGCCTCTTCAAACAGGCAGGAGCGAAGTATGTCGTTCCGATTGCCGAGCACCACGACGGATTCGCAATGTACGACTCAGACCTCTCCGATTGGACCGTGGTCAAGATGGGGCCGCATCGCGATGTTCTGGCGGAATTGTCGGCAGCCATTCGCGGAGCGGGATTGCACTTTGGGCTCTCCTCGCATCGCGCCGAACACAACTACTACTACGGAGAGGGCCGTTCGATCCGTTCAGATGTCAATGATCCGAAATATGCGTCCTTTTATGGCCCGGCCCACCAGTGGCTCAACGATCCGCATTTTAACCAGGTAAACGAATGGACCTATGTGAGCGATGCATGGCTCCGCGACTGGCTTGCAAGATCGGTCGAATTGGTCGAGAAGTACAAACCGGAGCTGATGTACTTCGACGGCGGCAACGGTCAACCTGCCTTCCGCACGAGCATGACGGAATTCACTGCATTTTATGATAATTTTGCAATAAGCCATCGCATCGACGGTGTGATCACACTCAAGGATTACGCGATGGAGTGGACTGCCGGAGCGAGGGACTTTGAGCGAAGCCTGCGCACGGATATCGATCCGCGGCCGTGGCAGACCGACACCTCCATCAGCAATCTGTCGTGGGGATACATGGAGCATGACCAGTTCAAGACGCCCGAGTTTCTTGTCCACCAATTGGTGGATATCGTCAGCAAGAACGGCAACCTGCTGTTGAGTATCGGCCCGCGGGCGGATGGGACAATTCCCGATGAAGTGAGAACCATCCTGCTGGATATGGGCGCGTGGCTTAATCGCAATGGCGATGCCATCTACGGGACCGAGCCGTGGACCGTCTCCGGCGAGGGGCCGACGCAGGTGAAGACAGGCTTTGCCACCGACCAGGAGATGAAGCCTTATACGCCATCGGACTTTCGCTTCACCAGGAAAGGCGAAAACCTTTACGTCATCAGTTTGGCCTGTCCCGCAGATGGAACGGCTACCGTTCACGCCCTTGGCTTGGCGGGCGAAGTGAAGGGCAAGGTGATCCGGGTGGTGGACCTGCTCGGGTCAAGCCAGAAAACCGACTGGCTGCAAACCACCGATGCGCTCTCAGTGAAGCTGCCCGCCGATGCCGATTGCAAATATGGCTTTGCACTGCGAGTCAATTTTGCGTTGCCTCAACAGATTCAAGCGCAGGGGATTACAAAATGAATTCCCGCGCAAGGCCGGGCCTGCAAGGAAGGTGTGCATGATGAAGATGAAAACGTTTGCCGCAGCCATAGTCGCTGCTCTATTTCCATTTGGGTTAGCCGGGTATTCGCAGGGGACGGCGCACCCCATCCCAAGTATTGCTCAGCAGAACGGCCGCTATGCCCTGATGGTCGATGGCGCGCCATTTCTCATGCTTGGTGCGCAGGCCAACAACTCAAGCGACTGGCCAGCCACGCTTCCAAAAGTGTGGCCCGCGATCGAGTACCTGCATGCCAATACACTCGAGATTCCCATCTACTGGGAGCAATTCGAGCCCAGGCAGGGGCAGTTCGACTACTCGCAGATCGACAGCGTTCTCGCTCAGGCCCGCGCGCACAACGTTCACCTTGTTCTGCTTTGGTTTGGCACGTGGAAAAACGGCAGCCAGCACTACATGCCGGAGTGGATGAAACTCGATCCGGAAAAGTATGCTCACGTCGTCAACAAGAACGGGGAACGAGTGGACTCGCCCTCACCGCTTGCGCGTCCCTCACTGGACGCGGACATACGCGCTTTTACTGCTTTCATGCGGCACTTGAAAGCAGCAGATCCTGAGCGAACGGTGCTGATGGTGCAGGTAGAGAACGAAACAGGCACCTGGGGAACGCCACGCGACTACTCTGCTGAAGCCAACAAGCTCTTCACGGCGGCGGTTCCTGACGATGTGTTGAAGGCCATGAACAAGACAGACGCAAAGGGAGAGGGCTGGGCCGAGGTGTTTGGTCCGGATGCTGACGTCTACTTCCATGCCTGGGCCATCGCCCGGTACGTGGGACAGATTGCCCTCGCCGGTAAGGCAGTTTACCCACTGCCTCTGTACGTGAATGCGGCACTGCGCAATCCGTTCAAAGGCGAGCCGGGGACCTACGAAAGCGGTGGCCCGACAGACAACGTGCTTTCCATCTGGAAGGCAGAGGCACCGGCGATCGACGTCCTGGCACCGGATATCTACCTGCTGGATACCCAGTCCTATCTGAAGGTCATCGAGCTATACCACCGGCCGGATAACGCCTTGTTCATTCCTGAGACCGCGGGAACGCCACGTGCGGCGCGTTTTCTTTTTGCTGCCTTGGGGATGCAGACGATCGGCTATTCCCCGTTCGGGCTGGACTATACGCGGACCAATCATCCGGAGAGAATGGTGCCCAATGAGCCGAACGCCTTTCTTGACCCCACGGCGCAGAACTACAAGCTTCTCAGTCCGATGATGCGCGACGTTGCCCGCCTGAACTTCGAAGGAAAACTGCAGGCTGTGGCAGAAGTGGAGGACCAGCCCAGGCAGACGCTTCACTTCGGAAGTTGGGACGCCGTGGTCTCATTCGGCGTTGGCCGGGGAGGCGCTGCCAAAGGGAATGCAGAGCCGATCGGACGCGCACTTGTGGCTCAATTGAGCGACAATCAGTTCCTTGTCACAGGATTCAATTGCCGCGTCGACTTCCGTCCTGCAGGCACTGCGCAGCAACAGAAAACTCAGGAGATCGTCGTCGGTACAGGTCAGACGCCATCGGCCCTTATCGATGGGAATTGGCAGCACCGTCAATTCCTGCGCGTAGAAGAAGGCGCGTATGAGAACGGCGTCTTCAAATCGCACCGCATTCTGAACGGCGATCAAACCGACTGGGGACTGGACTTCGGGTCTGACTCCGAGGTCCTGCGAGTTTCGCTCGCCAGGTATTGAAGCTTCGAACGCGAGGAAAGGTAATGTAAACCCCCTAGGAACTCATTGAAAAACGCCACAAGTCCTTGAATTCCTTGGGGAGTTGTGGACTTTTTGCCTTCAAACCGGTTTGAATTGGTGTTTTGGTGCGTGTTTATGGGGCTTTTCGGGTTCTG
>NZ_JBEKYX010000014.1:0-52265 GCF_049510455.1 Occallatibacter sp.
TCTGTGCAGTTTGTGCGGAAGATCAGTGGGTTTGCTAAGCCTTCGAAGGCGAATGAGGCGGCGTTTGATGCGGCGGTGAGTGAGATTGCTGCGGCTTCTGCGCGGTTGCTTGGGGCGCTGGAAACGAATGCGCCGCAGCGGAATCGGGAAGAGGAGGCTGCGAAGGCTAAGGCGCGGGGTGAGGCGCGGTTTGCCAAGTAAGGATTTATTTCTTCAGGCGGGGACGCCGTGTTCAATTCGGCCAAGAACGGCGAGAACGCGCTCACGGCCGTTGGCGTCGTGCATGAGGGAGATTGGCGTTGCGTAATTAAGAGCACGCACTGGAGTGCCAAGCCAGCACATCGCTGCGGGCTGATCGCCTATGACTTCAATGGCGCGACGAATAACAGCGGACTGTACCTGATCGGTAGCATCTGCATCTATTAACATTGATTCCATTCTTCGTTCGTATAGTACAGAACGGCATACCAGTATCTTTCGAGCCGATGTACTTCTGGAACATCACAAGGAATGCCATTGAACTTGCCTGATAAGTGCTTGCGCGCCGGTTCGGCGAGTGAATCGTCAGGATCAAAGACAAGATAAACATCTGTGTCGCTTCCGAAACCTCCCCAGCCATCCCATTCGATATGGCGTAATTCGCGATTTGGCGGAGTTGGCTGTGCCATAAGCTCTGCTTTGTAGCTATTCGAATGAAAAAGCCATCTTACGGTGCTACTCAGTGGATGTATATTCGCAGCGCCTGCAATAACACCGGCGATGAGTAGCGGCAGAACTACCGCTGCCACATAAACAAATCGCAGCAAGATCAGCCTTGTCTTTCTTTTCCTCCTCATGTCTGACTTATCCGAGAAACATTCCTGCGATTGAGGCGCTGATCAGGTTGGCCATGGTGCCGGCTAGCATGGCGCGGATGCCTAGTTTTGCGAGGTCGTTGCGGCGTTCGGGGACAAGTGCGCCGATGCCGCCGATTTGCATGCCGATGGAGCCGAGGTTTGCGAAGCCGCAAAGTGCGAAGGTTGCTATGGTGAAGGCGCGGGGTGAGAGCGTGTGAGAGCGTGGACCTTTCAGCGCCGAGTTGGATGTAGGCGATGACTTCATTGAGGGCCATGCGCGTGCCTAGTAGGTTGCCGATGGCGAGGCAGTCATGCCAGGGCACGCCGATGAGCCATGCTACCGGGGCGAAGACGAAGCCGAGGATCTGGCCGAGGCTCGATGGGAACCAGCCGATGTGCGTGTGGACCCATGCGAGCAGCATGTCAAGCAGGGCTACGAGCGCGAGGAAGCTGATGAGCATGATGGCCACGTTCAGGGCGAGCTTGCCTCCGTCGATGGTGCCGCGGGCGATGGCGCCGATGAGGTTCTCGTCCTTGTGCTGCTCATCCTTGGGGATGACGACTTTGCCTTCGGTGGCGGGGATTTCGGTTTCCGGCACGAGCATCTTGGCCATGAGGATGGTGCCGGGCGAGGTCATGATGACGGCGGAGAGAAGATGGCGGGCTTCGACGCCCTGGGAGATGTACATGGCCATGATGCCGCCGGAGACGTGCGCCATGCCGCTGGTCATGATGGTCATGAGCTCGGAGCGCGTGGCCTTCGAGAGAAAGGGGCGGATGGTGAGCGGGGCTTCGGTCTGGCCCATGAAGATGGAGGCGGCGACGTTCATGCTTTCCGCGCCTGAGATGCGCATGGTTTTGAGCATGATCCATGCGAGCGCGCGGATGATGAGCTGCATGACGCCGATGTGATACAAGACCGCGAAGAAGGCGGAGATGAAGATGATTGTCGGCAGAACCTGGAAGGCGAAGATGGAGCCTGATGCGGGCGCGATGAGCTTGCCGAAGGCTCCGGCGTTGGGGAGGCCGAGTTCCCCGAAGAGGATGCGGGTGCCTGCGGTGGTGGCGGAGAGCATGCTGTTGACTACGCCGCCGGCCCAGGTCATGAATTGCTGGCCGAAGGTGAATTTGAGCACGAAGAAGGCGAAGAGGACTTGCAGGCCGAGTCCCCAAGCTACGGTGCGCCAGCGAATTTTGCTGCGATTGGTGGAACCAAGCCAAGCCGCAAGCAGCACGGCGAGAATCCCTAAAATGCCCGTGAAACGATCCAAGATAGCTCCTGCGGAGCTAGGGACTAAGGGACTTGGGGACTGAGGGACTAGAAGCCCAATCGAACTGCATGCAATCATGGGCACTTTGACTTGTCCGTAGTACCTGGTACCTGTTCCCTGCTTTTGAAATACCTTAGCAAACTAGGCCAGATATTCCCTTGCAATTTCTTGGGTGATGATGCGGCTTACGAGCGGGGGACCTGCGGACGGCGACTCTTTGGAGATGTGGATTGCGGAACGAAGCAATGCCTCGGCTTCCGCGAGATGCGTTTCGCTTGTGCCGTAGAACGTGGCTAGCGGCTGGCCCTTTTCGATGCGCGCGCCGCGTTTGGCGTGGAACTCGATGCCTGCGTGGGGATCGACGGACTCGCCTGCCTTCTCTCGGCCTGCGCCGGTGCGTTGCACGGCCCAGCCGATGACTGTTGTGTCCATCTCCGCGACGTAACCGGATTCCCATGCTGCGAGGACTGTGGTTGCGGCGGGCTTGTGCGAGGCTTTTAGATCGTTAAAGACGCTGAGATCGCCGCCCTGCGCTTTCACCATTTTTAGAAATGCGGTCAATGCGGAGCCGCCTGCGAGAGCGCGTTCGGCGGATTGGTAGCCCGCTTCGGCTGAGGGGGCCTGGCCGCCGAGGTAGATCATCCATCCGGCGAGGATGAGCGATAGCTCGCGGAGGTCTTCACTTGCTGCAGGCCGCTCGCCGCGCAGGAGAGCGATGCACTCAGCAATTTCAATCCAGTTGCCTGCGGTGTAGCCGAGCGGCTGGTTCATGTCGGTAAGCAGAGCCACGGTGCGTGTGCCGGCGGCTTCCGCTGTGGCCACCATGAGCGCGGCGAGAAATTCGGCATCTTCGTATTTGCGGAGGAATGCGCCGGAGCCAGTTTTGACATCGAGCACGAGTGCGTCGAGGCCCGCGGCGAGCTTCTTGCTGAGGATGGAGGCGCAGATGAGGCCCGGGTTTTCGACGGTCGCAGTGCGATCACGCAAGGCGTAGAGAACACGGTCGGCGGGAACGAGCTTTGGCGTCTGACTGACAATGGACGCGCCGCATGTGCGGAGTACAGATTCGAATTCTGAGAGCGAGAGCGCGGTGCGGAAGCCGGGGATGGATTCGAGCTTGTCGAGCGTGCCTCCGGTGTGGCCGAGGGCACGGCCGCTGATCATGGGCACGGCTACGCCGCAGGCCGCCGCGAGAGGCGCGATGAGGAAGCTGGTCTTGTCGCCTACGCCGCCGGTGGAATGCTTATCGACGGCGACTTTGCCGAGGCTGTGTGGGTTGAACTTTTCGCCGGAGTCACGCATCGCCAGGGTGAGAGCGCGAACTTCATCGAGGGCGAGGCCGCGCAGCCAGGCGGCCATGAGCCATGCGGCGAGTTGATCCGATGGGATGGAGCCGGTGGCTGCGCCTGTGACGAGAAATTCGATCTCGCGCGCGGTGAGGGTTTCGCTGTCGCGTTTTTTGCGGATGAGATCGACGGCGTGGAGGGGAGTTTCTGCGCTACTACTCATTAGGAACCGCGCCTCACTTCAGTTTCATATCAAAACAGTTGGGCAGGAGATCAGAGAAGGTCATGGTGCGCGGGCCGTTGATGGATGGGAAGACGACTGGCGTATCGGGCTCGGCGAACTCTGCGAGCATCTGACGGCATGCGCCGCAGGGAGGGCTGGGAGCATCGTTGAGATTTGCCACGGCGACGGCTTTGATCCGAATTGCGGGACCGAACTCTGCGATGGCGCGCACCAGTGCTGAGCGCTCCGCACAGAAGGTGAGGCCGTAGCTGACGTTCTCTACGTTGGTCCCGGTGACGATGGAGCCGTTTGAGAGCAAGAGTGCTGCGCCGACCTTGAAATTCGAGTAAGGCGAGTAGGAGTTCTGCGCAACGCGGCGCGCAGCCTTCATGAGCAGTTCCAGTTCAGCGCCCATCGCTTGCGTGCTCTCTGCATTCATCATGAGAATTTGAGGCTAGCACAACGAGGACGCCCCTCATTAGCGTTCTTCAATCTATGTAACATCTCAGTCTGAAGAAACTACCTCAGAGGCTAAAGCCCAATTTTATTTTTATCGTCATTTTGGCACGACTAAAGTCATGCCCTGTTACAAAGCAATTCAAATTAGTGTTTTTCAATCTCCACCTTCCGTTCCTTCTCATATTCTGACCTGCCCTCACTCAAGTTGCCCCGCAACTCTACCGATATACGGCAATAAGGCCACCGCTGCGCAAAAGGCAGAAGACGAGATTATGGATGAATTAACGCGGGAGTTTTTGATTGAAAGCCAGGAGGGGCTGGACCGCATGGAGCGGTGCCTGACTGAGCTGGAAAGCAGGCCGGATGACACAGCGTTGCTGGCCGACATCTTCCGCTCAGTGCATACCATTAAAGGCACGACGGGGTTTCTGGGGTTTAAGCGGCTGGAGAAGCTGGCTCATGCGGGCGAGAATCTTCTGGGGCTGTTGCGTGACGGGAAGCTGGCCGCGAAACGATCCATCATAACTGGGCTGCTGGAGCTTCTGGATGGTCTGCGGTCCATTCTGAGCAACATTGAGGCCGACGGTGACGAGGGCGCTGGCGAGGACGTGGAACTGATCGCCAGGCTGGAAGAGTTGCAGGAGCTGGACGAAGAGCTGCAAGTTGAAGAACACAATGCCGCGTTGACCTCTACGCAGGTGCAGAATCCACTGATAATGGCGATGGTGCAGGAGCAGAAGCAGGCTGAGACGCAGAAGAAAACTGCTGCTGAAGTTGCTGCGCCTGCAAGCGCGGCCGAACCCGTGAAGGCCGCAGCAATGACTGCCTCCTCATCTGCCGCGGAGAGCACGCTGCGCGTGGATGTAACTCTGCTGAACAGGATGATGAACCTGGTGGGCGAGCTGGTGCTGACGCGCAACCAGGTGCTTCAGGCTACCGCCTCCGATCCCAAGATGACTCTGCTTACAAGGCGGCTGGATATGGTAACGGCTGACCTGCGCGAGAGTGTGATGAAGGCACGCATGCAGCCGGTTTCAAATATCTTTTCGAAGATGCCGCGCATTGTGCGCGATGTTTCGCAACTACTGGGCCGCAAGGTGCGACTTGAAATGGAGGGCCAGGAGACGGAGTTGGACAAGAGTCTGCTGGAGGCAATCAAGGATCCGCTGACGCATGCTGTGCGGAACTCGCTGGATCACGGTATTGAGCCGCCGGAGGTTCGTGTTGCTGCTGGGAAAAGTGTTGAAGGCACGCTCAAGCTGCGGGCTGCGCAAGAAGGCAGCCACGTGATTGTGGAAGTGGGCGATGACGGCGCAGGAATCTCGGCCGAGAAGGTTCGCAAAAAAGCGGTTGAGCGCGGGCTGATTACGTTTGAGGCTGCGACGCAGCTTCCTGATCGCGAGTTGTTGAACCTGATCTTTTTGCCTGGTTTCTCCACTGCCGCCGCTGTGACCAGCGTGAGTGGACGTGGCGTGGGGATGGACGTGGTGAAGACCAATGTGGAGAAGATTGGCGGCAAGGTGGAGATTGAATCGCGCCTGGGCAAGGGCACGACGCTGCGCCTGCGGATTCCGCTAACGCTGGCGATTATTCCCGCGCTGATTGTTCGCAGTTTGGAAAAGAGCTTTGCGGTGCCGCAAGGGGCTCTGTCAGAGCTGGTGCATCTGAGCGTTGAGCAGGCCGCGGAAGCGATTGAGTGGATAGAAAATGCGCCGCTGTACCGGCTGCGCGGGCAGCTATTGCCGCTGGTCTTTTTGGACCGGATGTTGACGGCGGGCAAGAGCGCGCAGTTGAGCGAGGTGCGGGATGTGTTTGTCGCGGTTCTCGATGCAGATGGCCGCAGGTACGGTTTGGTGGTGGATGGGTTGGCCGATCCGGAAGAGATTGTGGTTAAGCCGCTGAGCCCTGTGCTCAAGGACATTGGTTTGTACTCAGGCGCGACTGTGCTGGGCAATGGAGACCTGGCGCTGATTCTGGATCCGGGGGCAATTGCCGCGAAGGCCGGTGTGGCCATGCGCGCAGAGGAGCAGATCAAGATGAGAGACACGGAGGTTGAGGCCGAAGAGGCGCAAGGCAACGAGTATCTGCTTGTGGAAGTGGCCGGACGACGCGCAGCGGTGCGGCTTGCGGATGTGCTCCGCATTGAGCAGTTGCCGGCATCGCGAGTGGAATACATTGGCGTGCGGCCTGTGGTTCACTTCGGTGGGCAGTTGCTTGCTGTGGAAGATGCGGGGGGCCTGCTGGCAGAGGCGCGCGGTGAGATGCAGGTGATTATTGTGGTCTGCCGCGAAGCCGGCCGCCAGGTGGGCATTGCTGTTTCGCATGTGCTGGATGTGGCGGCGGGCAGCGATCTGTTTGAGGCCGGCACGGCGCAGACGGCGAGCGGCGTGACTCTGCTCAAAGATCGGGTAACCGGCATTGTTGATCTGGGCAGCGTTGCTGCGCTGCCCATGCCAGAAGCTGCTGCATATATGGAGAATGAACAATGAGCGCAACTGCAAACAGCCTTCGCTCCCGCAAGAAAGAGACCGCCGCAGAAATGGCCGAGGTCTGCTCTATTCATCTTGGCGATGGTCTTTATGGTCTCCCCATCTCGCACATTCTGGAGATTGTGGGCGATACGAAGCCTGAGACCGTGCCACTGGCGCCAGCCTTTGTGGGCGGGCTGGTGCACTATCGCGGCGATGTGCTGACGACGGTGTGCGCGCGCCAACTGCTGGGCATGCCGCCGCTTGAGGGCAAGGTTCCGGACCTGCTGGTGGTGGAGAGCGTCAACGGCTGCTTCGGCCTGATTGTGGATTCGGTGCGCGAGGTACTTACTGTTTCGCGGGAAGACTTTGAGCCGAACCCGTCCACGATCCACGAGCGATCGAAGGCCTTCTTTGCGGGCACATACAAGCTCAAGGATAGGCTCATGGTCATGCTGGACCCGGCACGCATTGACCCGCTTGAACTGGCCAGAGCAAACTGAGCCGCATTTACTGAACGGAGAGATTATGCGAGCGCTCATTGTCGACGACTCACGCTTTATCCGCAACCATCTGCGCGGCCTGCTTGCGCCGCTTGGCATGGAGTGCGAGGAAGCCGCCAACGGTGCGGATGGATTGGCGATGCTTCACTCGTCTACGCCATTTGACCTGGCACTGCTGGACTGGAATATGCCCATCATGAGCGGCCTGGAGATGCTGAGCCAGATGCGGGCTGAGGGATATACCTCGGTGAAGGTTTTGATGGTGACTACGCGGTCTGAGAACGATAACATCATGCGCGCACTGGAGGCTGGTGCGGACGAATATTTGATGAAGCCGTTTGAAGCTGAAGCGCTCTCCGGCAAACTGGCAATGATGGGCCTAGTGGAGGCGTAGCCGATGCTGGAGTTACAGTCAAAGGCGCGTGCAGCGTCCCGCATTCGTGTCCTTATTGTGGATGACTCCGCAGTGATGCGCAGTTTGCTCCGCTCGGTGGTCTCGACAGACTCCGTTCTGGAGGTGGCCGGAACGGCATCGGATGGGCTTTCCGCACTCAACGCGCTTTCTGTTGTGCGGCCCGATCTTGTTTTGCTGGATGTGGAGATGCCGGTGATGGATGGGCTTGCGACGCTCAAGCAGATGCGCGAGCGCGCTCCGCGGCTGCCCATCATCATGTGCAGCGCACTGACGCAGCGCGGCGCGCAGGTCACGATTGAGTCGCTTGCCAGCGGAGCATCCGATTATGTGGCCAAGCCAACAGGGCAAACCAGCCGCGAGGCGGCCATGCAGGCGCTGGCTGCGGAACTGATTCCGAAGATTCGCGCGCTGACGATGCGCAGCACTTTGTCGTCGGCAACTCGCTGGCCGAATCTCCCTGCTGGCACGGCTGCGCCGCATCTTTCCGCGCGCCCGGCGCACTCCGCCGCTCCGGGTGCTGTGGTGATTGGAGTTTCTACCGGCGGCCCAGCGGCGCTCGATGTGATTCTGCCTGCGCTGCCCGCGTCGTTTCCAGTGCCGGTGTTTGTGGTGCAGCACATGCCCGATCTTTTTACGCGGCAACTTGCGGAACGGCTGAACAGGCGCTGCGCTCTTGGAGTTTGTGAGGCAGCAGAGGGAATGGCAGTGCGCCCCGGACAGGTCTATATTGCCCGCGGCGACTGGCATTTGAAGCTCGTGACTGCGCCGGGACAGTCGCAGACGCTGCATCTGGATCAGTCTCCACTGGAGAATCACTGCAGGCCATCCGTCGATGTATTGTTCCGCTCAGCGGCTCAGGCCTATGGCGGAAACCTGCTGGCGGTGATGCTGACCGGGATGGGCCATGACGGCCTGGAGGGCGCGCGTACTCTCTATGATCTGGGCGCAACGATTCTTGCTCAGGACGAAGCCAGCAGTGCCGTGTGGGGCATGCCGGGAGCGATTGTTCATGAAAATCTGGCGCACGCTGTGCTGCCTCTTCAACGAATGGCGGCGGAGATTTTGCGCCTTTGCACCAAGCCCGATAGCGAAGCGATCATGCTTCGGGAATCGGCGGTATAAATATGCAGGCCGATTTCAACTATCTGCGCAAGATGGTGAATTCCCTTTCGCACAATGTTCTTGATCCCTCTCGCGATTATCTCTTTGAGACGCGATTGGCGCGGCTGCTGCGGAGTCGCGAGATGAGCCACATTGGCGAGCTGGTGGAGCAGCTTCGCGGGCAGCGCGACGCGGCGCTGGAACGCGCCGTGGCTGAGGCCATGACGATCAATGAGACGAGCTTCTTTCGCGATGGACGACCTTTTGAGCTGCTCCGCACGGAACTGCTGCCGAGCCTGATTGAAAAGCGGATGAGCACGCGCAAGCTGCGCTTCTGGTCTGCGGCCTGCTCTGCCGGGCAGGAGGCCTATTCACTTGCGATGCTGCTGCGCGAACATTTTCCGCTGCTTGCCAGCTGGGAGATTCGCATTGAGGGTACGGACTTCTCCGCGGAGATGGTTGCGCGCGCGAGTGCAGGCCGCTATCACCGCATCGAGATCAACCGCGGGCTGCCGGCGCGCTCTGTGGTCCGCTTCTTTGAGCATCAAGGCGAGGAGTGGGCGATCAAGCCGGAGCTTCGGCGGATGTGCAACTTTCAGCAGGCCGATCTCTGCCAGACGCCGCTGCCCCTTGCGGAGCGATTCGATGTGATTTTCCTTCGCAATGTGATGCTTTACTTTTCAAATGAGTCACGCAGGAAGGTGCTGGCTGAAGCGCACAGGCTGCTTGCGCCGGATGGAGTGCTCTTTCTTGGATCGAGCGAACAGCCTGCGGATCTGTCGCAGTGGAATCCTGTTTTGATCGGGGGAACTTGCCACTATACGCCGAAAGCACAACTGACCAATCGCAACATCGCTTAACCATTGACGAGGCGTGCGATCTCCGTGTGCAACTGTTCGGTGATGTGCGCCTCGGTCACATCGCGATCAAAGCGAATGGGCTCGCCGACGCGAACTTCAATTTTGCCGGAGCGGAACCAACCGCGGCCTTTCTGCTTCAGCTCGCCGAGGCCAAGCAATGCCACCGGGAAAACGGGTACGTTGGACTGTTTTACCAGCAATCCAATTCCCTGCCGGAATGGGGCCAGTTTGCCTACTTCCGAGCGCGTGCCCTCTGGAAAGACGAGCACATTGTAGCCGCGATCGAGCGCGTGGCCTGCGTGAGTGAAGCTGCGTTGAAAGTCGCGCGCGCGAGGTAACGGGAAGACGTTGTAGAGCGCCGTGATGAGGAACCATGCGATGGGTCCGAAGGGGGAGAATTTGCCGTAACGCGGGCCGCGCTCAGGATTGCGGAAATGGAGCATATCATCGAGCATCTCGCCCGACATGGCTGCTGCGATGTGACGGCGCAAATGGCCGGGGAGTGCATATTGCACGAGTGGGCCGTCGTAGCTGGAGATGTGGTTGGCGATGATGAGCATGGGGCCGGCGGGAGTGCCGAGGTTCTTCTGCTTTGAGACGCGTGGGGCGGCGAGGAACCATGTGAGAGGACGTGCAATGACTTCTTGAAACACGGCGCGCAGTGCTTGCGCAGGCCAGGTCCATGGCCAGAGGGGATAGGTGTAATTTCGCGCCGCACGCGAAGCTACCGCTTGAACTGAAGTGGTGGTTTCGCTTGTGGCCGACGATTGATTGGTGTGTGGGGCGTTTGCTGAGGCTGTATCTGCATACGATGCGCTGCCACCTGCCAGTGCGCGGAGTTCGCCGAGGGTGCGAATCTCTTCGAGGAATCCGGATTCGGGCGGCATGCCCAGCTTTTGCTCGATTGCGGCGGCAAGCTGTACGCGGCCCAGGCTGTCGAGATGCAGGTCTTCATCGAGGCGCAGTTCGTCGCCTACGTTGTGCGGCGTTTCGCCGGTGATTCCAGAGATCAGATGCAGCAGCCAGTCCGAGGACGGCGCGAAAGCTGTTTCAGAGCGAAGGCCGAGCCGAGCAGCTTCGACGCTGTGAACCCATTCGGAGACGGCTTTGCGGCGAACCTTGCCTGTCGTCGTGCGCGGCAGGTCCGGTTCCGGCCATAACAGCCAGCGACGTATGCGCTGAAAGCCTGCGAGACGCGTGTTGGCTTGGTCGATTGCATCAACTGCGCCTTCACCTGCACCGCGCATGGCCAGCACTGCACACGGCTCAGGACCTGACGGAGTTTCAAGAGCAACCACGGCGCAGGCCGCTACACCTGGCTGCTGCTCAATGACTGCTTCGAGGTCTTCCGGATGAATGTTGACGCCGGATGCGGTGACGATGACTTCGCTTTTGCGGCCGAGGAATTTAAGCTCGCCGGTTTCCTGAGCTTCCGCAAGATCGCCTGTGGCGAGCCATTCATCTTCACGCTGGTGCAACTCACCACCGGACCATGTTGCGCTGGAGATCATGGGACCGCGCACAAGCACTTCGCCATCGGCGCCGATTTTTACTTCGCGTCCGGGGAGTGGCTTGCCGATGGTGCCCTTTGCAACTTTGAAAGGATGATTGAGCGTGATGAGGGCGGTAGTTTCGGTCATGCCATAGCCTTGCACGAGCACGAATCCGAGGGCATTCCAAAATTCTTCGACGCTTGGGGAGAGCGCGCCACCGCCTGAGATGAGCGCCCAGAATTTGAACCCGAAGGCTCGATGCACGCTGCGATACCACCACCAGCGCTTCCAGCCGAACTTGCCTGCGGGTTTGCCGCGCGATTCCTCGACATGCACCGACAAATCAGGGATGGTGGCTTCAAGATGCGTTTTGAGCAGCGCAAAAACGCGTGGCACCGCAGCGAGGACGGAGATGCGCTCGCGCTGGATGGTTTCGATCAGGCGAGGAGCTACGAGGCGGCTTTCAAAATGGACTTCAGCGCGAAAGATGGGCGGAATCCAGAGGCCCATGGTTTGCCCGAAGACGTGGCTGAGCGGCAGCGTGTGGAGAAACCGCAGAGGATGCACGTACTTTTCATAGCGCATGTAACGCTGCGCGGCCTGCTCGATGGGGCCTATGCTGGCAAGCATATTTCCGTGGGTGTGGACGATACCTTTGGGGTCGCCGGTGGTGCCGGAGGTGAAGAGTATCTGCAGCGGAGTGTCGCGGTTGAGCCCTTCGATTGAGCGTAGCTCCTGCTGCGGCAGGACTGCGGGACAATCTTCGAAAGCGATGAGCGGAAAATGATGATCCGCGTCTGAGGGTAGCTGCTTCAGGAGATTTGCGTCGCCTACGGCAATTTTGGGTTGGACATCGGCGGCTATGCGGGCTGCGAATTCTGCGCTGCCGAAGGCATCGAGCGGCACTGCGAGTGCACCGCGCAGAATGCAGCCGTGAAATGCGGCGATCCATTCGGCGGAGTTTTCACCCCAGATGAGAACGCGGTCGCCGGGTGCGACA
Source organism: Occallatibacter sp. (assembly GCF_049510455.1). Classification (GTDB taxonomy): domain Bacteria; phylum Acidobacteriota; class Terriglobia; order Terriglobales; family Acidobacteriaceae; genus Telmatobacter. The sequence goes on from NZ_JBEKYX010000014.1 coordinate 11,916, forward strand.
TGATGTGCCGCAAGCAGCGCGGCGAAGCGCCCGGCGAGGGCTGCTATTTCGCCATAGGTGGCGACACGGCGGCGATTGCCCTCCGTACGCACCACGGCAATCTCATGCCCGTAGCGGCGAAAATCTTCAACGAGTGTGGCAAGATGCTCGCGCATACATTAGCAGCATCATGTTAACAAGCGCGGCTCATGCAATTCGGACGCGATTGGGACAGTTTTCAAACTGCGTTATTCCTGAGCGGCCTCCGCGGGCACTACGCCGTCCGCCGAGCCGGGCTCACGTGCCGCGTGCGCTTCTTCGAGCATCTGCTGATCGGCAAAGCGATAGCCAACGTAAATATCGGTGAGCAGGTAGACGGGCCGCGCTGGATCATCCTCGATTTTTTTGCGAAGCTGGCGGACAAACGTCCGCAGATACTCTACTTCTTCGCGGCAATCTGCGCCCCATACCGCTGTGAGCAGCCGGGCATACGTCACTACGCGACCGGCGCGGCTCATGAGGCAGTGGAGAATGTCGAACTCCTTGCGTGTGAGGTGAATCGGCTGGTTGCGCCGTGTGACCAGGCGCCGAGGAGGATTCAACTTGATCTCGCCGATCTCAATAGGGGCGTCGTCTTGCCGCTGCGGCTGCTGTACACGGCGCACCGTGGCGCGAATGCGAGCTACGAGCTCGCGCACGCTGAAGGGCTTGGTGACGTAATCATCCGCACCGGCCTCAAGCGCATGCACCTTCTCATCTTCAGTATCGCGAACGGTGAGCATGAGCACCGGCAGGCGAGGCGAGGCTGCACGAATCCGCCGCAGCGTCTCGAGGCCGCCAATGCCGGGCATATTTACATCGAGCAGGACCACGTCATAGGGCTCGGCGCGGAGCATCTCCAGGGCAATCTCGCCACGCGAGGCCTCGGCAACTTCAAATCCCAGCTCCGTCAGCGGAGGCCGAAGAGCGCGGCGAATTGCCGGTTCGTCATCCACGATCAAAACGCGCAGTGCCGTCTGCGTCTGCGTCATATAGCCATGCTCCTCTTTCGGTTCGCGGCTACAGGAGCCGCCTCTGTCCCATTTGCGGGGGCGAGCGGAATTGCGGCGAAGAAAGTAGTTCCCTCCTCCGCGCCGCTTGCTGCCCATACCGATCCGCCATGCGCCAGCGCTACGCGCTTGGCCACGGAAAGCCCTATGCCCGTGCCTGCGGCGTGCGCAACGCCGGAGGCCGAGCGGTAGAAGCGATCGAAGATGCGCTCGCGATCTGACTGCGGAATGACAGGGCCGAAGTTCCGTACGGAGAAGATCGCTTCATCGCCCGTGCGCTCGGCGCGTATCACAATGGGTGTGCCCATGTCTGAGTACTTGCAGGCATTCTCCACATATTGAGCGAGCAGCAGGGAGATCATCTGCCGGTCACAGCGCAGCGCCAGCTTTTCGTCCGGCAATTCCAGTTGCGTGTCGGCAGCGCGCTCGCCCAGAAGCGTGCATGCCTCTTCCAGGAGGCTGGCCGCGGATACCGCGGAAATCTGCAGCGTGAAGGCTATCTGACTGGCTTCTCCATCGCCGCCTGCCAGTCGCGCGGTCTTGAGCAGGCGCGTGGTCAAGTCGCTGAGCAGGCGCGCCTGATCGTCAATCAGCGCCACGAGATCCGCCTGTGACGGACTGAGCTTCTGCATCTCCTGCAGACCGCTGGCAGCGGCGCGAATGGCGGTCAGCGGCGTTTTGTAAGCGTGGGCAAGGCCGTCCAATACTGCTGTCCGCAACTGCTCGGCCTCGCGTTCGGCCTCAATGCGGCTCTCGTTCGCCGTTGCGCGATAACGGTCAAAGGTCATTGCCGCTATATCCGCAATGGCATCATTCACCAGCGGAGAAATCTCGCCGCGCAGCACCAGGCTGCCGACGGGCACAGCGCCAAGGCGCAGAACACGCCTGCTGATGCCGGTCGCCGCATCGTCGGAGGTCGTCTCGAAGTGATACACATTCTGAGCGAGCTCGCCGGGATCTTTGCTCCACTCTCCGGCCTGATACACGGCATGCAGATCGCGGTCAAAGATAGCAACTGCTTCCAGTGCAAAGATTTCGTGGATAAGCTCGGCGAGGCGCGGACCGGGCTCCTGGTGCAAATCCAACTGCAGAGTACGCCGCGTGAGCTCGTGCAGGCTGCTCATCTCCCATTCCGCGGAGCGCGCTTCTGCAGGGACTGGATTGGGCGCTTTGGGGTTCTGCCGTGGGGATGCGACTGCGCGCAATCCAGCCACAATCCGCCGGATACCACCCTTAGCCTGTGCGCGTTTCTGGGCCCGGTTAGCCGGGTCGCGCATTGGTACGGGAAACCCTGCCAAAACTGCCCCCTGAAAACTCCCTGCAGAATTCGCTCTGCGCCGGGTAAAACGTTGTTCTACTTATTCAACTGGGCTTAGCTCGAAGTCTTTCCGGCAATAATCGATAAAGAAGTAACTGGCTATTGTATGGATTCTAACAGATTCCTTACCGCATCTTTACAGTAATGTGCCAATTCAACCTCCCTTTCTGATGCGGCCAGCATTGCATTTTTACGGCACCGCCAGACTGCGGCGCCTGGAGCTTGCTGCTGGATGGCGGCTGATTTACTTGCATCCTTCCTGTTTCCGGTTGTTATTCTGTTTTTGACAATCCCTGGATGCCGGCGCTTCAGGAGAGCTTCTGCGAATATTTTCATGTGATCCTTATGAGCCGAACCCTAGACTGATCTGTTCGCAAACCTTTATTCCGCACCTGAAGGAGATTCATGTCCATTGAGTACCGCAATTTTCTGGCTCTTCCCTATGACGAGCTGGAAGAACTGAACCTGACAGCCAAGGCCGATCGCATCAACCGCGTCTCTATTGACGAAATCCGCGAGAAGCGTCTCAAGTATCTGGCCGAAGAAAAGCGCATCAAGGCCGTGACGGTTCTCTTCTCCGATCTCGAAGGCCGCTTGCATCTGCTCGATTACGACAAGAAGTTCCTGCTGAGCAGCTATGAGAACCTGACCTTCGACGGCTCATCGATCCGCGGCTTTACTGCGCAAAAGGAAAGCGATCTGCGGCTCGGCATTGACTGGAGCGCGTTTTACTGGGTTCCGGCGGACGTGTTCGGCACGGGCAAGGTGCTGGTCTTCGGCATTGTCATCGACAAGGATGGCACGCCCTACTCTGGCGATCTGCGCGGTGTGCTCAAGGCGTACTCCGACAAGCTGTACGCCGAAAAGGGCTACACGCTGAATGCGGCGAACGAGATTGAAGGCTTCCTGTTCGCGGGCAAGGATGCGGAAAAGAACTTTCACACGACGGGCAGATTCGATTATGTGAATTCGGGTGGCTATTACCACTCGCTTCCGCTTGATCCGCTGCGCCAGTTCATTGATACCGCTGCTGAAGTACAGCGCTCCATGGGCTTCCAGAACGAGAAAGACCACCCCGAGGTTGCGCCCAGCCAGTTTGAGATCAACTACGGCTACGGCGAAGTGGTTGCGGCTGCGGATCAGATTCAGCTCTACAAGCTGCTGACGCGCCAGATTGCCACCAACATGGGCTACACGGCGAGCTTTCTGCCCAAGCCTGTTGTGGGCGTAAACGGCTCCGGTATGCATACGAATCTTTCGGTCTCGCACAACAAGACCAACCTGATGTGGGACGAGCACGGCCAGGAGAAGCTCTCGGAGTTCGGCTGGGATTTTATCGACCGCATTCTGTCGCGCGCGCTTGATATCTGCCTCATCCTAAACCCCAGTGTGAATGCTTATCGCCGCCTGGACCCGCACTTTGAAGCGCCGAACCAGATCAAGGCTTCCGCCACGGATCGTGGCTCCATGGTGCGCGTGCCGATCGGCAACTCGAAGTCGATGCGCGTGGAAGTTCGCTCAGTGGCTCCGGATGCGAACCCGTACCTTGCGCTCTACTCCATCTTCAAGACCGGCATTGACGGCACCAAGGCGGAGATCAAGAACCTGCGCCAGGCCAGCCGCTATCTGCCCGATAACGTACAGCAGGCCATTGAGGACTTCAAGAAATCCAAGTGGATTGCGGAGATTCTTGGAGCCGATGTGCAGGGCCGCTTTACGGAACTGAAGCAGTCTGCAGCGGATCGCTGCCCCAAGGCTCTCGGTACGTTCGTGAAGGGACCCGAGGTGCAGTACCACCATGAGGTTTATAACCAGTCGCTTTGGAACTTGTTTTAGACGATAGCTTGGTGAGAAACGCGATCGGCGCGGCCTACAAGGCCGCGCCGATTTGTTTCATGACAGAATGAAAGAATCATTATAATACGGAAAACATATAATGCTTTACATATAACGGTATTCGCAATATCCTTATTTCATGATCCAAAGCTTCCGGGACGCAGACACGCAAGCGCTTTTTGAAGCCCGATCCAATAGACGATGGGCTGCAATTCAGTCCGTGGCTCTCCGCAAGCTTGATCAAATGGAGGCCGCAACGGCTCTAAATGATCTAAGGATGCCGCCGGGGAATCGTCTGGAAGCTCTGAAAGGCGATAGACCCGGCCAGTACAGCATTCGAGTCAACAATCAGTATCGGATTTGCTTCATTTGGGTGGAAGACGGCGCACACGAAGTCGAGATTACGGATTACCACTAGCCGGAACGGAGTGATTATGACCATCAAGAGACCAACATCGGGGTGGAAGCTGAACCGAGTTACCACGCATCCCGGTGAAATGCTGCAGCAAGAGTTTCTTGCTCCGCTCAGCCTCTCGCAGAATGCGCTGGCGATGAAGATTCGCGTGCCCGCTACGCGCATCGGCGACATTGTGCATGGCCGCCGCGGCATCTCGCCGGACACAGCGCTGCGACTTGCGCGCTTCTTCGGCACCAGTCCTGAGTTCTGGCTGAATCTCCAGCAGATGCACGACCTCTCGAAGGCCCGCCTTGAGCTTGGCAAGACCATTGAGCGCGAAGTAGAGGCCTACTCCGCTGCCTGACAAGCGGAGCAGGCCGGCCCGGACGCAATCACAGTCTAGTGATGAAACCCCGCTCCATTTTCAGATGCTTTGAAGCCGGGCTGCGAAGCGAACCAGTGGATATGTCGTTCGATATCGCGTATGAGCATGGCTGCCAAATCATGCGTGAAACCGTTGCGGATTACCGCGCGCTGCACGATTACATATTCGCGATTAGCCGGCAGGCGATAGCTTGGAACCTGCCAGCCGCGGTCGCGCAGGCGGTCTGACAGATCGTAGAGGGACCAGTTTGTGGGTTCCTTCAGCTTCCATGCAACGACAGGCAAATCATGTCCGGTTGAAAGAACATCAAATGGTCCGAGTTTGCCAATCTTGTGCGCGAGCTCCGCTGCTACTTCGCGGCAGGCTTCATGAACGGCGCGATACCCGGCACGTCCAAGGCGAATCAGGTTGTAATACTGGGCGACGATCTGGCTTGCGGGGCGTGAAAAATTGATAGCCAGCGTCGGCATCTGTCCGCCGAGATAATCCACGTTGAAGACCAGAGCCGGATCGAGATCTTCCGTTGTACGCCAGATGATCCAGCCCACGCCGGGATAGACAAGACCATATTTATGTCCAGAAGTATTGATAGATTTCACACGCGGCAGGCGAAAATCCCACTGCAACTCCGGCTGCAGAAATGGCGCGACGAAGCCGCCGCTTGCGCCGTCGACATGAATGGGAATGTCGAGGCCGGTGCTCTGCTGAAGCTGATCCAACGCTTCGCTTAACGCGGGTACATCCTCGTAGTGGCCGGTGAAGGTGCTTCCCAGCACGGAGACTACTCCGATTGTGTTCTCATCGCAGACCGCAGCAGCTTTTTTAGGATTTGTTACCACCTCTCCGTGTTCGAGCGGCACTTCGCGCGGTTCTACATCCCAGTAACGCGCAAACTTGTGCCAGCAGACCTGTGTGTTCGATCCCATGACGAGATTCGGCTTGTCGGTTGGCTTGCCCAGCTTGCGCATCTTTTCTCGCCAGGCCCACTTCAACGCCAGCCCGCCGAGCATGCATGCTTCGCTTGAGCCGATGGTGGATGTGCCAATCGTGCGGCGCGGGTCGGGCGCGTTCCACAGATCGGCCAGCATGTGTACGCAGCGCATCTCCAGCTCCGCGGTCTGCGGATACTCATCCTTGTCGATCATGTTCTTGTCGAATGTTTCGGACATGAGCTTGTGCGCTTCCGGCTCCATCCACGTGCTGCAGAAGGTAGCCAGATTAAAACGCGAGCTGCCATCCATGATCAGCTCGTCATGAATCAGATGGTAGGCCGTGCTCGGCGCCATGCTGTGCTCCGGAATGGCGTGCAGCGGGGCCGGCCCCAATAGCGCATGGCGCGCATACATGGGACGAATCGAATCAAGACTGTAGTGTTTCCGCGCGGGGTGAGTTGGGGACTGACCAACGATTTCCGGCTCTGTGGACATGTGCAACCTCCAGAAAATTCATCCTATCTGCAAGACCGCACTCAACGCGTCAATACTTTGCGAATCTTCACAAGATAAGTGGCCAGCACCTGTGTGGAACTACACGGATGGTTGTGTAGCGCCCTCTATTGGATGCAAGGTGGAAGTCGCATACTCTCGTCTTGGACATACTCATTCCTACATGAAAGAGCGGTCCGCAGCCCGGAATTACAGGGGTTGGAACGGGAGAAACCATGATGCTCAAGGGAACCAAATCGTCTTTCACGCATGCATCGCGCTCAAGCCTGATCGCTCTTCTTGCCCTGACGGGCATAGCGCAGGCAGCCGTGTCTCAAACGAGTTCAGGCGCGCCTTCGGCGACACCGGCGGCTACATCCGCGCCGACCGCAGCGCCGCTGAGCAAAGACAAGCTTGATGCGCTGGTTGCGCCGATTGCTCTTTATCCCGATTCCCTGGTGGCCCAGATTCTGGCGGCGGCGACGAACCCGGAAGAGGTGGCGACGGCCGAGCAGTGGATGAAGCAGAACAATACGCTGAGCGGATCGATGCTGGTGTCTGCGATTGACGAGCAGCCGTGGAATCCGAGCACCAAAGCTCTCACGCAGTTCCCTTCTGTGCTGGCAAATCTTGATAGCAATCTGCCGTGGACATCGAGTCTGGGAGAAGCCTTCAGCCATCAGCAATCGGATGTGATGCACGCCGTGCAGAGAATGCGCGCCAAGGCACAGGCCGCAGGAAATCTCACGTCCACGTCACAGGTAAAGGTCGTGCAGCAGAATCCCTCGACGATTGTGATTCAGCCTGCGAGCGCGCAGACCATTTATGTGCCGCAATATAATCCGGCGCTGGTTTATGGAGCGCCTATCGTGGTGCCGTATTACACGCCGCCTGTGGTGTTGGCTTCGCCGGTGCTTGCCTGGGGACCGGGAATCACAGTGAATGTGGGGTGGGGCGGCGGCTGGGGTGGTTGGGGCGCATGGAACTGCAACTGGGGTGGCGGGGGTGTGTTCTACAACAACACTGTCTGGATCAATAACAACACCTACAACAACTATCATCCGTGGGGACCTGGGTGGGGACCACATGGACCTTATGGGCCGAATGGGCCTGGCGGTGGTGGATTTGGTCCTGGCGGCGGTGGCTATCACCCGATGGGGCCCAGTGGTCCTGGCGGTGGTGGGCAGCCTTACGGTCCTGGCGGCGGTGGATACCATCCCTCTGCTCCGAATGGCGGCGGTGGGCAGCCCAATGGTCCCGGTGGCGGCGGTGGATATCGGCCTTCAGGGCCAGGTGGCGGCAGCCCGCAAGGCGGCGGAGGCAATGGATTTCACCCCAATGGCGGTGGTTACCAACCTCAAGGCGGTTCTGCAAATGGCGGCCGCCCGTCCGGTTCCGGTGGATTTCAGCCTCAAGGTGGTGGCTTCAACGGAAACCGCAATTCGAATGGGCTCGGCATGAATCGCCAACGTTCGTATATGAGCGGCTCCGGGATGAACGATCGGGCTGCCGGCATGCGAGGCCGCTCCAGCATGGGCGGGTTCGGCGGAGGACGCGGCTCTGGTGGTGGTGGACGCGGCTTTGGCGGGGGCAGACGCTAAAGCTATCCGATAGCAGCGGAACAAACATTGCAAGGCTATCTTGCGCAAATACGCAACGCGAAGCCAGACGGAGTTAAAAAATGAAACTGAAATCACAACGCGCACTGAATTGGATCTTATGCATCGCGATGACCGTGCCATTGCTCGAAGTTGGCCTCATGCTTGGCTGCCGAAGCAAGCATTCTGAAGGCAAAGCGGCACAGGTCAGCTCCTTTGCCACGCCGGAAGAGGCTGGTGAAGTTCTTGCCAAGGCCGCGAAGGGTAACGATGATGCGGAACTGCTACGCGTGCTTGGGCCGGACTCGAAGCAGATTCTCAGCTCCGGAGACGCCAAGGAAGATCAGGGTGCGCTGGCCGATTTCGCCGCGAAGTATCAGCAGATGAATCGCTGGGCAGCAATGACCGATGGCAGCGAGATTCTCTTTATAGGAGCGGACAACTATCCTTTCCCGATTCCTCTTGTGAGCGATGGCCAGGGACGGTGGCGCTTTGACACGGAAAAAGGAAAGGATGAGATCCTTGCGCGGCGCATCGGCGAGAACGAACTGCTCGGCATCGACGCGGCGAATGCGATGGCTGGAGCTGAGGAGCTGTATCGCCGGCAGGCGCATGATGGCAACCCTGCGGGGCAATATACCACTTTGATTCTGAGCACGGCCGGCAAGCAGAACGGCCTCTATTGGGAGGTGCCACACGACAAGCCTTCGAGCCCGCTTGGGCGCCTGAATGAATTTGCCCAGGATGTCATTCATTCAACACCCTCGGGCGCCGCGCCGATTTTCGATGGCTACGAATTTCGCATTTTCACAGTAGCGCCGAATAAAACGCAGAGTAACGATCAGAGCCAATCTGATGCGGAAAAAGCAAAAAGCGAATTTGTCGTAGTTGCAGCTCCGGTTGAGTACGACAACTCCGGCATTATGACCTTCATCGCCGGGAAGGATGGCGTGGTCTATCAGAAAGACCTGGGCAAGGACACACGAGAGATCGCTGCTTCCATCAGCAGCTACAAACCTGGGGATGGCTGGGCGCGAGCCGACCAGTAAGAGGCATTGAGCCGCAAGCGAAAGACAGATAGGAACGAGTCATGATGAATCGACGTACGGCAATTCAAGAAATACTCGGCGCCGGCTTTGCGCTATCTCTTGCGCCACGGCTCCATGCGCTGGCCGAAGCCGGCATGGGACAGAACGGACACCCCCATCAGGAAGCCCACAAGGAAATGGTGGCCATTGGCCAGCAGTTCATGCAGCAGTACTTTGCACCGGCACTGTCCGTTGCCATAGTGCGCAATAGCCGCTTTGTGTATGAGCGGCCTTTTGGTATGGCCTATCCGAAGGGCTTTGAGCAGACAACCAGCGGGACGCTTTTTCGCATTGGAACGGCATCGATGCCCATTACGTCTGTGGCCATCTTTACCTTGATTGAGAAAGGCAAGATGAGTCTTGCAGACAAGGTGTTTGGGCCGAATGGAATTCTTGGCGATGCTTACAAGAAGAAAGAGTACAAGCAGTATGTCACCGACATTACAGTGGATCATCTGCTGACTCATACCTGCGGCGGATGGCCGAGCGACGCAACCGACCCGATGATGCACAACAATGGCTGGGACGCTGAGAAGTTGATCTCCTCGACGATCGAGGATTCTGCCTTGACTTCGGCTCCCGGCACAAAATGGGCGTATTCCAACTTTGGGTACTTTCTTCTTGGCCGCATCATCGAGAAGGTCTCTGGAATGTCGTACCAGGACTACGTTAAGCAGACCGTGCTTGCTCCGTGCGGCATTACCGCCATGCACATTGCCGCTAACTCGCTGAAGGAGCGCGATCCTAATGAAGCCGAGTACCTGGGTCAGTTCAACGAGAAGCCATACAGCATCAACGTGAGTCGTATGGACTCCGCGGCGGGATGGATCGCCTCTCCATCGGACATGGCGCGCTTTCTCACACATGTGGCAGGCACGCCTACGATTCCGAGTTTGCTGAGGCCCGAGACGATCATGCTGATGACCACACCGGTCGCGGCTTATCCGCAAAACTCGCCTGCAAGATACGCGCGAGGCTGGATGGTGGCCGAGAACGGAAAAGGGCTGTGGTTTCACTACGGTACGCTGCCGGGTTCAACTTCGGTCATTGTCAGAAGGCCGGACAGCATGTGCTGGTCTGCAATCACGAGCACCCGCAGTCTGCCCGCAGACACCATGACCAGCGCTCTGGACAAGATGGTCTGGGACATGGTTTCCCAGATGCCGCAGTGGGATTCGTAAGCAGCAGCGCCTTCGGACGCAGCTCACATTTCAGAAAGGAATGCATCATGACACACATACAACGTAAATCGATTCAACTTCTCCTATGCTCATTGCTTGCCTGCGTAAGCTTGTCAGCACAGCAGGAGATGTCAAACCAGGCTCCGGACAACGTTGCTGGTAAGTGGACCGTCTCTACGCTCGGTGAAACTGGCGTAGTTCATACCGATCACCTCACTATCAAGCAAGATGGCACCGTGCTGACCGGCAAATTCAAAGGGCCGAATCAGTCCGGTTCCATCAACGGGGGCATTAACGTGCACCATATCGAGATTCGAAGCAACACGAATCATCCGGTGGTGTTCCGCGGCCGTGTGGACGGCGACACGATCACTGGAAAGGTTCACGTGATGGGAAGAGTAGGAGAGTTTCGCGCGGTACGAGAGCCTTGATCTGCTGAATGCATCCGCAGCAAAGGCAATCGCCGCATCCTTGGATGCGGCGATTGCCTTTTGCAGCGAAAAATGTGCCCAATGCTCTCGGGCGGAAATGCTTACGGATATTTATGTGGCGCTGGTTTGCTCCAAATTCTGAATAATGTCAGGTCAGACTTTAATTCAGGCCTTCGTTTCGCATGCAAGTGGCGACAATCTCAGACAGGCTTGCGAGCTCTTCTTTCAAAACATAATTGCACGCTCCGGCCTTCACGGCCGCCGCGCGCAGATCGTCGTCATCGTAGTCGGTGACTAATATAATTCGCGCCGTGGGGTAGGAGCTGCGGATCTGCCGAGTCGCGGTCAGTCCATCCATCCTGGTCATGCGAACGTCCATCAGAACAACATCCGGCCGGTGCTTTTCATAGGCCCCCAAAGCATCCCAACCGTCGGTACACTCCTGGATCTCGCTCGCCATGTCCGCCAGAGATCGCCGCAGTACACGTCGGATTCCAGCATTATCATCCACAATCAATATCTTCATGTCGTTCTATTTCGTCCGTTCTGGAACTTCCAGTGCAGCACCCAGGTAAGCTAGCACGCAGCGAAAGGCCATCGATCCTTCTCAAGGTTAACGAAACCATACGTCCTGGAAAATAGAGGATGCTACATACAGACCCGTGTGGTACCACATGGGTTCCCGGCAAACCTCTTATAATCAAAGCCTAACCTCAGACCATGCTTTCGGTTCAGACAATTGTCCGGTAAATCTTCAGTGATATGTTGGCTCGTATGATTTCGGCCCGAAATCCAGATCAACTGCTTTACAGGCTGGCTCGCAGGCTCTCCGGCGGCTGGCTATGCGCAGTCATGGCCTGCCTGTTTTTGGCAGGATGGCCCGCCGCAGCTTCTGCCGCGGAATATCACCTGAAAACCTGGACTGTGGAAAATGGTCTTCCTCAAAATGTCATTCGCGGAATTGCTCAAACACCGGATGGTTATCTCTGGATTGCCACACTGGACGGCTTGGCGCGCTTCGATGGCGTGCGGTTTACTACCTTCAACAAGAGCAATGCAACTGGCATTGCTTCCAACCGGTTCAGCAGAATGGTGCAGGATCGGAGTGGCGATCTGTGGCTGAGCACTGAAAGCGGAGGACTGACGCGCTATCACGGCGGAACATTCCACTCGTTTGGGCCGGAAGACGGCATTCCGGCGGGCAGTGTCCGCGCGGTTCTCCGTGCCTCCGCTGGGGGAATATGGGTTTTGTCGGAAGATTCGATCCTGCGATTCAATCCGCAGACATCTGATTTTATGGATGTTACGCCCGCAGATGCCAAGGTACGCTATCAACCTCTTGTATGGGACAGCGCCGGATTTTGGGCCCAGGATAGCACGGGGTTACATCTTTTCATCGATGGAAGGTTTACCAGCTATCCACTGCCTGCCTGGCTTTCGGAAAAACCGCTCTGGGGTGTTGGCAGGGATCAAGGCGGCGGCCTATGGCTCGAAGCAGCAGATGGACGCCAAGGGATCATTCCCCCGGGTTCACAGACAGTTAAGCCAGTTGATACCAAACATCCTCAGACGACTCCTTACGTCGACTCCAATGGAAGGCAGTGGACGATCAGAATAAGCGGCCGACTGTCACGTCAACTGGAAGTCCAATCTTCCGGGCACATTGCCATTATTCCTATGACCCGCGTTTTTGAAGATAAAGAGGGCAACGTATGGATTGGTACGGAGGGTGACGGACTTTATCAACTACGGGAAGAAACAATCACTGTCTATTCAAAGGCCCAGGGATTGATTGACAAGGGTGCTTACCCTATCTATCAGGACAAATCCGGAACGATATGGATCGGCGCATGGAATCTTGGGCTCAGCAGCTTCCGTGATGGGCGGTTCACCAATTACTCGGTTGCACAAGGATTGCCTGCTCCACTGGTGAGTGCGCTGGGCGGAGACCGCGATGGCAACCTCTGGGTTGGCACGCATGGTGACTTAGCTGTCTTTCGCAATGAAACATTTCACACGCCCGATGTCTTTCTGCCTGAGCATTCGGTGGTCCACGCCATTCTGCAGGATCGCGGCGGAACCTTATGGCTCGGCACGACAAATGGTCTTGTTGCTTACAGGAATGGCCAGAGCCGCATCATCACCGAGCAGGATGGCCTGGCAAGCAATGACGTAAAGATCATCATCGAGAGCGCGTCAGGAGACTTATGGGTCGGAGGCTTCGGCGGCCTCACGCGGATTCACGGCAGCCAATTCACGCATTGGACAGAACGCGACGGACTGCCGAGCGACAACATCCGGTCCTTATATGAGGATGCGGACGGCGTTCTCTGGATTGGCACCTATGATGGCGGTCTGGGACGTTTCAAGAACGGGCAATTCACCCGCTACTCAGAACACAACGGCCTCTTCAACAACGGGGTATTCCAGGTTCTTGAAGATGGCAGAGGGAACCTCTGGATGAGCAGCAACAGAGGAATCTATCGCGTAAGCAAGAACGACCTGAATGCTGTGGCGAATGGCCGACAGACATCCATTACTTCCGTGGCCTACGGCAAGGCCGATGGCATGTTGAATGAGGAATGCAACGGAGGTATGGCTCCTGCCGGCATTAAGACCAAGGACGGCAAACTGTGGTTTCCGACGCAGGATGGCGTTGCCGTGATTGATCCTGGCACTGTCTGGATCAATCACCAATCGCCGCCGGTGATGATTGAATCCGCGTTAGTTGAAAGGGTTCCGGCGAACATCCAGAATGTCTTACGCATACCTCCGGGTAAAGAAAATCTTGAGATCGAATATACGGCTCTCAGCTTTGTTCGTTCGGAGCAGATTCGCTTTCGATACAAACTCGACGGGCTCGATTCCAACTGGATAGATGCTGGGGCCCGGCGCACCGCGTACTATTCGCACCTTCCGCCGGGGACATACACGTTTCACGTGATTGCCGCTAATAGCGACGGCGTGTGGAATACCGATGGCCAAAGCCTGACGATTACGGTGCAGGCGCCGTTTTACAGGACATGGTGGTTCATCGCCATTGTGGCGCTGTTTATCGCTGCATTGATCGCGCTTGCGGTTTACTATCGCATATCGCAGCTTAAGCATACGCAGGCTCTACAGAAGGCTTTTTCACAGCAGCTCATCGCTTCACAGGAAAGCGAACGGCAGAGAATTGCATCCGAACTGCACGATAGCCTCGGTCAGAGATTGCTGGTGATCAATAATCTGCTGAAGTTAGTGCTGGGAAAACAAAACAAAGGTATCGCGCCCAGCCAGGAAACGATGCAGGAGATCAGCGGGGAAACATCGCTCGCTATCCAGGAAACCCGCGAGATTTCGTACAACCTGCGGCCGTTTCAGCTGGATCGTCTTGGTTTGACCAAGGCGATAGAAATTGTGGGGCGTACAGTCTCTTCGGCTTCTAGAATTCCTATCGAATGCGATCTCGATAACATTGACGATGCATTGCCTGAGAATCTGCGGATCAACTTCTATCGAATTGTGCAGGAGTCTTTGAATAACGTCATGAAGCATTCGCAGGCTACCGAGGTAACGATCCGGATCATACGTAACGACGAGCGAATCGTGCTGACAGTTCGCGATAATGGCGTTGGCTTTATGCCGACAAATCACCCTTCAAAAGGCGGAAAGAGTGGATTCGGATTGACCGGAATGGCAGAGCGGGCGCATTCGCTTGGAGGCGTGTTCCGTTTTCGATCGGCCCCGACGCAAGGAACGACAATGACGGTCGAGATCCCGATTGACAACAGATGAAAGATGACTTCGGCGTAGCACTATTGCGGCAAGTGCAGTTGAATTAAGGAGGAAACCTGTGAAGATCGGGATTCGCAATTTGAATCTACTGACGTATTTCCCGATGACCGTAGGGCTGCTGTTGGCTGGCTGCAAATCACAGGCTAAGCCTGCGATTGCAATTACGCAGGTGCCGACGGCAGCTACGGGTGGGCCATCGCAGATGGAGCCGATAGCAGGAAACGTCACCAATGCCAAAACTGGCGACCAGGTGGTCCTGTATGCGCGAAGCGGCGTGTGGTGGCTTCAGCCGCTCACGGATCAGCCATACACCAAGGTTCCGGCAGACTCCCACTGGAAAAATCTCACACATCTCGGAACCGAATATGCCGCGCTGCTGGTTGAGCCCGGCTATAAGCCGGCCTCGAAGGCCATTACATTGCCAGCCGAAGGCGATGGCGTTCTGGCGGTCGCTGTCATGAAAGGCAGTGCAACTGCGGCTGACACGCCTCCAGGCATTCAATTCAGCGGGTATGACTGGACTGTCCAGACAGGAATGAGTGACCACGGCGGCCAGCCTTATGCTTATGATTCGGCAAATGCCTGGACTGACATCAAAGGCTATCTCCACCTTCGCATGGACTACCGCAATGGCCGCTGGGCCTGCGCGGAAGTGAGTCTGCAGAAGAGCCTGGGATATGGCACGTACAAGTTTGTAGTACAGGATTCCGCTCACCTGCGGCCATCTGCTGTGCTGGGAATGTTTACCTGGGATGATGCACACTCGACAAATTTCCGCAATGAAGTGGACATTGAGTTGAGCAAGTGGGGAAAAGCAGACAATTTAAACGCGCAATTTGTTGTGCAGCCTTTCTACGGCCCGGATAATCAATCCCGCTTCAGCACACCTGCTGGAGTTGAGACGTACGTTTTTCAATGGGCACCGGGCAAAGCGTCCTTCAGTGCGTTCACCGGCGAGGCGGCCGGCCAGGCAAAGCCGGTTTATGAACATGTTTTTCAGTCAGGAGTGCCGACTCCGGCGAACGAAAAAGTACACATGGATCTCTACGATTTTCATCATTCCGAGGGGCTTTCAGGCCAGCCCGAGGAGGCAATCATCGAGAGCTTCAGCTTTGTTCCGGCGCCGAAAGCGAATTGACTACAGAAAGACTTTGTGATGCGCTGGAGATCGGGAGATAATAGGGTGAATCTTTCGTAAGAGGCGACCATGGCAGCAGTCATCCGGGTTCTTATCGCCGACGATCACCCCCTCATGCGAAAGGGCCTGCGTATGAGCATTGAAGAGGATGCGACGCTGAAGGTGGTTGGGGAGGCATCAGACGGTGAAATGGCATTGTCACTTATCGAAGAGCTCCGGCCAAATGTTGCACTGCTTGATATCGAAATGCCGAAGCTTGACGGTCTGAAGGTTGCGCGGGAGATTTTCAAGCGCGGATTGAAGACTGAGGTGATTTTCCTTACATTTCATGCAAGCAGAGATCTCTTCCAGGATGCAATTGACCTTGGAGGCAAGGGATACATTCTGAAAGACAGCGCTGTGCAGGAAGTTGTAGCCGGCATTCATGCAGTAGCTTCCGGAAAGCCGTATCTCAGCTCCGCAATGACGATGGATTTGCTGCACAAGCCGGCGGCTGCAGCACAGAACACGAACTCGATGGATGGAGTTCACCTTACGCCAACGGAACGCCGCATTCTTCGCTTAATAAGCACCGGCAAAACCAGCAAAGAGATTGGAGACGAGCTCTCCATTCACTATCGGACCGTTGAGAACCACCGAACCAATATCTGTCGCAAGCTTGAGCTTGATGGCGAAGGCGCAAATGCGCTCCTTCGATTCGCTCTGCAAAACAAAACCATTCTTTAAGCCCCCTCGCACAATTCCCTCTTGTTACGACCTATGTGGAAGCACACGGGTCTTCGTGTAGTGTCCTCTATTTTGGTTTTCCTTGAGACTTCATACTCTTGGATCAAGGAGAACAGGCCGGCACACGGCAACTGCTCTCAAATTGCACAAAGTTTGTAAAACGAAGCGGCGGCGAGCTGATGCTCACCGGGCAATTGCCCCACCATGGCCAAATTCTGGTTTTGAACCTAGACAGAGGACATTATGCACATACCTAATTGCACCGTCGCTGGACGGATCAGGAACAGAGGAATCGCTCTGTATTTTTTCCTGGTTCCTGCCTGGCTGTTTATTCTCACGCTCACCATGAACGGGCAGACCGCATCGGTTCGGCCTGTTTCAGCTACATCAACATACCAGTTTCCTCAGATCACGATGACAGGGACTGTCCGGCAGTTAACGACTATGCAGACCACTGGCAAGTCGACTGGCAATCAGCTTGTCGTAGATGGTCCGCAAGGAACATTCACAGCGAACCTCGGCCCGAATATCAGCCGCAGTCTCCAGCAAAACCTCTCTTCTGGCAAGTCAGTTCAGGTATCGGGAACGATGCAGACAACTGGCGGCCAGGAATACCTGGTGGCCTATGTTCTCACCGTGGATGGCAACCAGATCACGATCCGCAACAAAAACGGATTTCTTGCTCACACACCATCTCGCGCACGCAATGCCTCAACCAGCGGCGCTCTCTATGGGGGTACAAAGTGAAATTGCGTCATATTTCCAGCCTTCTTGCTGCATTTGCTCTCGCGGTCACGGTTGTCGGCTGCGGCGGCTCATCGTCTAATCCGCCGACCCCGCAAGCGATTTCGGTTAGCATCAGCCCGGCGCCACCGTCGTCGATCGATGCGGGATCATCCATCAACGTGACAGCGGTCGTCAGCAATGACAGCGCCAATGCGGGAGTAAAGTGGTCTGTAAGTTGCTCCCTCTCCGCATGTGGAAGCGTTTCTGCCGCCAGCACCGCCAGCGGCACAGCAACTAAGTATTCCGCGCCTGCGTCGGTTGCCAGTCAGACCAGCGTGATAATCACTGCAACCTCGGTCTCGGACTCCACCAAGTCTGCGACAGCGACAATCTCGATTTCACCTGCAAATGCACCCATCTCCGTAGCACTGAGCGCTCCGCCCACCTCGATTACTGTCGGCGCTACCGCGCTATTGACGGCTAATGTGAGTAATGACAGCGCGAATGCTGGTGTTACCTGGTCCGTGACATGCGGAAGCTCCCTGTGCGGCAGCTTCAATCCAACTTCAACAGCTAGTGGTACGGCCACCACTTATACTGCTCCGGCTGCTGTTCCTTCACCAGCTACAGTGATGGTCACAGCGACATCCGTTACCGATACAACCAAGTCCGCTTCGGAAACCGTTAGCATCACGGCTCCGCAGCCGCTGCTTACCGATGGCAATTATGTGTTTCATCTCGCAGGCCAGGACAACTCCGGTTATTACTACGTCGCAGGCACATTTTCCGTGGCAAGCGGCGTTATCACAGCGGGAGAGCAGGACATGGTGGACGATAACAATTACTTCACCAACAGCCTCACTGCTTCGGGGTCAAGCCTGAGCAATGTGAATGGGAATATTCAGATCGCTCTGAATACCGGAAACACCAGCCTCGGCCAGAATGGTATAGAAACCATCCACGGCACCGTTGTATCCGCAACGCGTGTCTTGATCTCTGAGTTCGATACGTTCGCAAGCGCTACCGGCTCCATTGATCAGCAGACCAGCACAGACGCACCTTCAGGCGGATACGCTTTCAACGTGGGTGGGTTTGATGGCAACAATCCTCAATACACATTTGGGATTGGCGGCGTTATCAACATCAGCGGCTCGTCGATCGTAACCAGCGGCAGCGTGCTCGACTATAACGATGGCGGAACCCCTGCGCAAGATTTTGGCTTCGCTTCTGGCACTGTCAGCGCGCCTGACTCCTTTGGCCGCGTTGTCTTCACTCTGAACCCGAGTTCGGCCTCTGGTCTTCCGTCCTTCGCACTGGCGGGATACATCATTGGCTCGAACCAGATTCAACTGGTGGAAACCGCGGATTCTCTACAGGGCGATCTTGGCGGCACTGCTCTCGGCCAGGGAAACAATGCCGGCAAGTTCAGCGCGGCAAGCGTCGCAGCAGGCACGTATATCCTGGGTGCAAACGGAGAGGACGCCATCAGCAACGTAAGCACAGTGTTTCAAATGGCTGGCGCCTTTGCCTTCAACTCCGACGGTACGGTATCCGGAGTTGTCCCATTCAACGATCTGACCATCCATCCCGGCGCTCAGATCACATCGGGCAATTACACCGTGGATGCAACAGGCCGCGTTACGGTCAATGTGAACACGGATGTAAATGGCAGCAACTTACCCTTCGTCTTCCAGTTCTATCTGGATGGCAATGGAAACGCGCTGGAACTAGGCGTGGACCCGATAGAGGTTACGTGGGGACAGGCTTATCTGCAGAATTCCCCTCCCAGCGATGTGGAAGGCAACTTTGCGCTCGCTGCGTACGGTTTCAACAATTCCAATATGATTCCGGCTATGGGCGCAGTAGGCCCTGTGGCAGTGTCCTCTGACAACTTCTCGGGGTACACAGACATGAGCGTCCAGAATGCCGATAACTCAGCGTCCATCGTTACTCCGGGCGTAACCCTCACAGGTACGGTAGATACCTCTACCGGTCAATTCGCCCTGTACGGACTTAACGCCACGCTAAATTCACAGACGCTATCCAGCTTCGGCTACTATCCCATCGATGCCCAGAGAATTCTCGCAATCGAACTGGATGGGCAGCAGATGAGCTTGGTGATGATGGAACAAATACAGCAACTACAGCAATAGCAATCCAGAATAGTCCGGCGGCTGCACCACAGCCGCCGGACATAAACAAACCCAGTTACTGCAACCGCTTCAACTAGCCCGGCTGCGTCTTAGCCATTGAACCCTGGATTCATAAGAGCGGGAAAAGAGGTCTACCTCAAATGAATATAAAATCGATGCCCGAATGGAAAGCCAACTCTGCCAGCGAATGGCTCACCGAAGCAGAAGCAGCCCAATATCTTAGAGTCAATCTGCTCACGCTGTTCCAATGGGTGCGTGAAAGAAAGGTTCCGGCACATCAACTTTCCGGTGTTCGGCGCTGTGTCTGGAAATTTCTGCGGCCTGAGTTGGATGCCGTGCTGGACCCATCCGCCCGTGCCGCTGCTGACAGGAGACAGCAATAAGGGTTCGGCGATATATTCACAGAGGTGTTCACGAAAATGCTTAGGTTAGTGCTGGAATTGAGACAGGAAATGCGTGAGACCTCGCCTTATGATTCAAAGCCAATTGGCATTCTGTCCGATTGTGCGAGACCGGAACGAGACTCGCAGCACAAAGCCATGAAACAATAAAATATATTCGCCATGAACCAAGACAACGCGCCTGAAAACCAGCCCATTCCTGAAATCACTTCCGAGCCCGTGGCCGAGGCCGCTGCCGAACCCACTGAAAGCTTTGGTGACCTGCTCGCCCAGTTCGAGAGATCCCACGCGCATCCTCCGCAGGCAGGACAACGACAGCTTGAAGGAACAGTGATCTCCGTCTCAGCAGACAAGGTCTTTCTCGACATCGGGTATAAGATCGAGGGCGTCCTTCCACTTTCCGCTTTCGATCGCAACGGCCTGGATGTAGCGGCCGGCCAAACTTATCCCGTCTCCATTACAGGCCGTAACGAGGAAGGCTACTACGATCTTTCGCGTTTCAAGGTCGCCCAACCTAAAGACTGGTCTGCCCTTGAAGAAGCCTTTGAGCAGAAGCTTGCGGTTGTGGGTACGGTTACAGCGATTGTGAAAGGCGGAGCCAGCGTCGATATCGGCGTTCGTGCCTTTATGCCCGCCAGCCGCAGCGGAACCCACGATGCAGCCGCGCTGGAGGCCCTGGTTGGCCAGCAGATTACGTGTCGCATCACCAAACTCGACGTCGCCGATGAAGATGTTGTCGTCGACCGCCGCGTTGTCCTCGAAGAGCAGACGCGCATGGAGGCCGAGGGCCGTTACGCCACACTCAAGGAAGGTGATACGGTTACCGGCACGGTACGCACGCTTATGCCTTATGGCGCATTCCTTGACCTTGGCGGCGTTGATGGCCTTCTGCATGTCAGCGACATTGCATGGACACGCATCACCAAGCCCGAAGATGTGCTCGCAGTCGGACAGAAGCTCGAAGTCAAAATTCTTAAAATCGATTCCGACACGAAAAAGATCTCGCTCGGCCTCAAGCAACTTCAGTCCGAACCGTGGCAAGCTGTTCCTGAGCGCTATCAGCCTGGCCAACGCATCAGCGGTTCCGTTACACGCGTCACCGACTTTGGCGCATTCGTAGAGCTCGAGCCCGGCATTGAAGGGCTTATCCACGTTTCAGAGATGTCCTGGGGCAAGAAGGTTCGCGTTGCCAGCGATATCGTAAAACCCGGTGAACGCGTCGATGCCGTCATTCTTTCCATCAAGCCGCCGGAAGGTCCGCAGCAGCCTGGTCGCATTTCGCTCGGCCTCAAACAGACCCTCACCGATCCGTGGACTGAGTTTGCACAGAAGTTTCCTGTTGGCGCTCATGTTCAGGGCCCTGTCACCAAAATGATGGCGTTTGGCGCATTCGTGCAAATCGCCGAAGGCCTGGAAGGTCTTGTCCATATCAGCGAAATCGTTGCCGACCGCCGCCTCAATCATCCCTCGGAGGTGCTTCACACAGGCCAGACCGTACAAGCGCAGATCCTTGCTCTCGATGCGGGCAAGCGTCAGATCAAGCTCAGCATGAAGCAACTCATCCCTACCGGCCTTGACGAGTACATTGCCGAGCACAAGGTGGGTGACAAAGTCTCTGGCCGCGTAGTCACTGAGTCGCCGGCCATCATTGAATTAGGCGAAGGCATCCGCGCCGCTTGCGGTATATCAGATGCGCTTTCGACGCCGGCTCTCAACGCAGCGACGTCCACGACATCTGGCAAAGCCGACCTGTCGTCGTTAAGCTCGATGCTGCAGGCCCGCTGGAAGGGCAGTGCGCCCGCTGCTGCCAATCAACCAGCGCCGCTGCAGGCCGGCCAAATCCGCACCTTTAAAATCACCAGGCTTGACCCTGCAAGCAAATCCATCGAAGTCGATCTCGCGTAATTCATTCAAGTCTTCCGCTCTGCTGAGCGCTCCAGAGCGGAAGACGATCAATTCACCACTCTTCGCTTTTTCTGATTCCTTGTCTCATCTGATCCTGCTGGTTGGATGGTCCGTGCTGCTCGCGTGAAGAAAAACTTTGACAGCATATTGATATGTGATATACAAGACACATGCACAAGCGCAGCTATAGATTCGATGGTCGTTCTATTGCCGCAGCGGCGTGCTTCCTGCCTTGTCGATGTCGCTAACGACATCCGATCTTATCCCATTGCCATCCGCATTGAGCTATAGCTGACCCACAAAGTCACGGTGCCTTGTATGGTTTCGTGTACCTGAAATCTGCGCATTCTCCTGGTTGTTCCGCAGTGTGAATTTGTGCGTCTCGGCTCGCCCTTGATCTGCGTGCATTTGCACGTGCAGCCAGCACATTCTCACGCTCCGGGAGATAAAAATGATTTCAAAAAAAATTTCCGCCCTCTTGTTTGCATTTTTCCTGTTCGTATTGCCAGTGCCCTTCATCTTTGGGCAGACACTCACCAGTGCAACCGTTGTTGGCACGGTGAGAGACACGAGCGGCGCGGTTCTAGCAGGTGCCACAGTCCGCATCCGACAGCCTCAGACAGACGCTATCAGTACAACCGTCAGCGGCTCGACCGGACAGTATCGCTTTCCGTTTCTCAAGCCTGGCGATTATGAGATTTCAGCGGAGGCCAACGGGCTATCGGGAGCACGAGTGATTGTTCATCTGCTGGTGGGGCAGGAGCAGTCTGTCGATCTGGCGCTTTCGGTGGCGTCCGTGAGCCAGACGGTTCACGTGGAAGCCGGCAACTCTCTGCTGCAAACAGAAAATGGAAATAACCTGACCGACTACAACATGCATTACGTGGAAAATACACCCGTCAATGGTGGCGACATCACCAATGTCGCGTTTTCAACGCCGGGTGTGCGCGTGAATGTTGGCGGCGGCAACACCAACTTCAATGTCAACGGCCTTCCCTTCAGCTCGGTGCTTTTTACCTACAACGGCGCCGACATTGTCGAACCCTACAACCTGAACAACAAGTCGGGATCGAGCAACAACACGCTGGGGCAGAACGATGTCGCGGAAGCATCGGTAATCACGAATGCCTATAGCGCACAATATGGGCGCATGGCCGGCGCGCAGGTGAACTACATCAGCAAGTCGGGCACCAACCGGTTCCACGGCAACCTGGTGGAAAATTACAACGGCGACGTGCTGAATGCGAATGACTATTTCAGCAACGCGTCGGGCACGCCGCGCGGCCGTTCCGTGGCCAACCAATACGCCGGCTCGCTTGGCGGGCCGATCAAGAAAGACAAGATCAACTTCTACTTCAACTATGAGGGCCTGCGTTACGCGCTGCCGACCAACCAGGTGGTTTCTCTGCCGTCGACGGCATTGCAGAGCTATGTTCTGGCGGAGTTGCCGAGTGCATCCGTGCCATATTATCAGGACCTTTTCAAGTTGTATAACGCGGCGCCCGGAATTAACCGCGCTGTTGTCGTGACGAATGGGACGGGGCAACTGCAGGATGGCACGGGCAACTCAGGCTGCGGAAAGAATAACGGTCTGACCGGAGTTGCGGTGCCGGGCGGAGGAGGCGCTACGTTCGGCGGTACTGACGGCGTTTCGTGCGCGGTGGCGTTTGTTTCCACGGCGTCAAGCGTGAACACGGAATATCTGACGAGCGGTCGCGTGGACTGGAATATCGACACCAAGCAGAAGCTCTACTTTCGCATCAGCCGCGATTACGGAGTTCAGGCCAGCAGCACCAGTCCGATCAGCCCGTTGTTCGACGGCTTCAGCCCGCAGCCGTGGGTGATTCCGCAACTGAACTATACCTACGCCATTACGCCGAACCTGGTGAACAACCTGGTGCTGAACGGCAATTACTACACGGCCGTGTTCTACGGATCGAGCAACTTTCAGCAATCGCAGGCGGCGCTTCCGCTTGCGTTCAGCTTCACAGATGGCGGCGCGGGAGACGCGGGCTTCCAGGCTCTGGGGCCGGCAGCGCCGGAAGGCCGTCTGGGCCAGCAGCTCGGCATTATCGACGATCTTTCATGGACGCATGGAAAGCACACTTTGCAATTCGGCGTGAACAACCGCAACAACCGCATTACGAGCACCGCGAACCAGGCGGGAACAGTGATTGGGACCTATGCATTCGGCAGCGTTGCTGACTTCGCTGATGGCAACATTGCGGATGCTAAGAATTACAACAGCTTCACGCAGTCGTTTCCGCTACTGCCCACGGTTCACCTTCGCGTTGACTCGCTGGGCTTTTATGGGCAGGACGAATGGGCGATTCTGAAGAATCTGAAGCTGACCTACGGCGCCAGGTTCGAATACCAGGGAAATCCCTGGTGCAAGGAAGCGTGCTACTCGCGTGCGAATACGGAGTTTCTGGCGAACGGCTATGAGGCGGGAAGCAATGTGGCATACAACGCGACACTGCAGACGGGCATTCACACGGACTTTACGCACTTCGAAGGTGTGATTCCAGAGCCGCGCGTCGCTGTTGCTTACTCGCCATTCGGAGAAGGCAAAACTGTGGTTCGCGGCGGCATCGGACTGTTTGCCAATACGATTGCCGCCAGCATTGCCGCCAACGTTTACGGAAATGCTCCGAACAAGTTTTCGCCAAAGGTGACGAACGGCATTGTGGGCCTGACAAGCGACAGCGGCTCATCGCAGGCTACCGCTATTGCCTCCAACACCGCATTTCAGACGGGTTTCTCGCAGGGCGATACGCTGAATGAACTCCAGGCAGCAGTGCCGAGCGGGGTCACATTTTCTACACCTACTCTTTACGTAAACCCTAATCGCTTTCATACCATCAAGACACTGGAGTGGAGCTTTGAGGTTGAGCAGCCGCTGACGCATCGCGATGTGTTTTCCATTGCGTATGCCGGCAATCACGGCTACAACGAGCCGCTTTCCAACACCGCGGCAAATGGCTGGGCCGCAAACGGATTCGGCGGCCTGCCAACTGCGATTCCCGATCCTCGCTTCTCTACTGTCACGCAGATCTTTGACGAGGGCTATTCGCGTTACAACGGTGTCACGCTTGTGGAACGGCACGCGTTGTCGCACAACCTGCAGGGACAGGCCAGCTACACATGGAGCAAGGCGCTTCAGCTAGGCACGATTTACAACCCCACGGTGTACGCGTTGAACGGCGCGGATGCCACCGGAACGCCGAATCAGAATTACGGTCCCACGGCGTTCGACACGCGGCATAACTTTACCGCGGATCTTGTCTACTCCACGCCGCGGCTAAGCAAGGCATATTTGAACAGGGCTCTGGGCAACTGGAAGCTGGGCGGCAAGATGTACCTCTACAGTGGCCGGCCATTCGCGGTGACAAACAGCGGCGTGAGCACGGCCAATGTGTTTTCAAGCTCGTTTACCGGCACAGTGCTTGCGGACACAACCAACAACTCGGTGCTTGGAATTCATTGCGGCAAGGGAGCCGTGACCACGCCCTGCCTGAACACCAGCGATTTCAGCCCTGCGACGGCCACGGAGACGACTGCAGCGCAGGCAGACTGGGGCAACACAAAGCCAGACAGCTTCCGCGGACCGGGCTTCGCCTCCTATTCCGCGCAACTCGGTAAAGAGATTCACGTTACCGAAAGCACGCGCTTTGAGATTGGCGCTTCCGCCTACAACTTGTTCAATCATCCGAATTTCGGCGTGCCGAACTTAGACGTAAACAAGGGGCAGACTCTGGGTACGGTCACGACAGATGTGAGCGTACCGACCAGCATTTACGGAACCGGTCAGGGAGCGATCGTCTCCGGGCGTGTTCTTGTGGTTTACGGCAAGTTCGTCTTCTAACCGCATCGAGGCCAAATTCGCGGCCTCTATCTGCATGATTTGGAGCATACGCAATGCGAAAAACACTGTTGATGATTCTGCTGGCATCGCCTGTATTGCTCGCGGCACAGGCGCAGAAGCTGACGATTGATGACTTGCTGGGCGCGGGAGTTGGAGGCGGCGGCTTCGCGCGTGGCGGCGGAGAGACGACCACGCCGGATGGGAAGTACACCGTCACACTCGACAAGGGACAGATTGCACTCAGGCCCGCAGACGGTGGAACAGAGAAGCTGCTGACATCATCGCCTGAACCAAAGTCCGAGCTTGCGTTGGCG
The DNA here is from genome assembly GCF_049510455.1 of Occallatibacter sp. Lineage (GTDB taxonomy): Bacteria > Acidobacteriota > Terriglobia > Terriglobales > Acidobacteriaceae > Telmatobacter. Next base: position 37,607 of record NZ_JBEKYX010000014.1, read on the forward strand.
CCGGATGGCCTGCATGTGGCTTACATCAGCAAGGGCCAGGTGTGGTCGGTCGCCCTGAATGGAGGCGATCCCGTTCAGTTGACCCACGACCCGGCAGGCCCCGGCGACCCGCGCGGCGCGACGGACCATCATCCGCAATGGAACCCGAAGGGCAAGTGGATTCTCTATGAGTCCGGCCAGAAGGGGTTCAATGAACTCTATGTGGTGAGCGAAGACGGCAAGACGCTCAACCTCCTGGCCGTGACGGAGATTTATCACGGCGCCGATGTGATCGCGAACTCCGCGCCGGATCACGGCGACGCAGTCTCTTCCGATCGCTTCGATCCGCGGCCGCAATGGGCTCCGGATGGAACACGCGTGTCCTATACGGAACGCTCGCGTGAATTTTTCTCCGGCAAGCTGAAAGTGCTTCCCTTCAACCAGAAGACTGGAAGCGCAGCCGGCACAGCCATTGATGTGTATGTGGCAAAGAATGATCCGGGCGGCGCGTGGGCTATCAATACAGCTGCATGGTCACCGGACAGCCGCACGCTTGCAGTGGTTCTGCAAGAAACGCATTGGGATAAGATCTGGACCATCCCCGCGGCTGGCGGAAAACCAACGGAGCTTACCTTCGGAACTGGCGAAGATGAAGAACCGGTGTACTCGCCCGATGGCAAGTGGATCGCATTTGAGTCCAATCGCGGCATCGCGGAAGAACGGCACATCTGGGTAGTCTCATCGTCCGGCGGCGATGCCCATCGAATCACGAACCTTAAAGGTTTTGAAAGCGGGCTGCGCTGGTCCGCGGACAGCAACTCGATTCGCTTCCAGTGGCGGTCCACGCTTGGCGCATCGGCAACATACATTGCGGCCGTCTCGGGCAAAGACGAACCGCAACTGCAGGGCTCGGTCCACCCTTCCCGCTTTGAAGAGCTCGGCATCGTGCCTGAGGTTGTGCATTACAACAGCAAGGATGGTCTCCCGTTGGCCGGGATTCTTTACAAGCCGGTGGGGTATCAAGCGGGCAAGCGTTATCCAGCCGTGATTCTTGCGCATGGCGGCCCGGAAGGCCAGGTAACTTTAAGCATCGCACCGTGGTCCATCTTTCTTGCGGACCAGGGTTATGTAGTGCTTGAGCCGAATTTTCGCGGCAGCACCGGCTACGGCGAACGGTTCCGCAACGCGAATGTCGAGGACTCCGGCGGCGGTGAGATCGATGACATCGCAGCATCGGTGAAGTACCTGGTAAATGCGGGCCTGACAGACCCCAGGCGTGTTGGAATCTCCGGCGGCAGCCATGGAGGCACTGTAGTGGCCAACGCGGTGGCAAAACTTCCGGACACGTTTGCCGTGGGCATTGAGAAATTCGGCGTGGTCGATCGCGCACTGTTCTTGCGCTACACCAATCGCAACTCCGAAATTCGCTGGGAGACCAAGATGGGCGGACCTCCGGAGAAAAAACCGGCCGTCTATCGCAAGGCCAACATTCTTCCGGACGTGGCAAATATCAAAACGCCGCTCCTGATTCTGCATGGCGAAGAAGATCCGCAGGTGCCTCCGCAGGAGTCGCAAGAGCTTGCCGCAGCGCTGAAACAAGCTGGAAAAACCTTTACCTACATCACGTATCCGGGCGAAGGTCACGGCTTCCAGCAGCGCGAACACAGGCGCGATGCGTTTGAAAAGGAACTTGCGTACCTGAACAAATATCTGCAGCCGGAATCGGCGCAATGACACGGCGCATGGACCACGAACCGAGTGATTCGAACGTGGTCCATGCCTGAGGATGGGAAATGAATTTTCGCGGCTGGCATCCATTCAAGCTTCAAATTTTCTGTGACACCGTTTTTTCTCTCACTGCAGTTGCTGTAATTGCACAACATCACAGCGATACGAGCACATATAATCCCGGCGTTCAGCCGGTGACCAATGCACCGGGCTTGCCGGCGTGGTATCCGGAGAGTTTTTTCAGTACGATTCAGCGTCGCTGAGCCTCGATGAGCCCGCTCAGCTTTGACTGTCGATGAAGGCAATCAGGCGGTCGCGCACCAATGTGATATGGCCCTGCATTGCATTGGACAAAATTGAAATCATATACACAGCGTTTCGTCAGCTTTCTTGATGAAGCTGCGTTCTTGGGCACTGGATTAATTCTCCCAATTGCTATCAAGGAAGATAGCAATTTCAATGGCGTTTCCTTGGTAGAACTGTGCGGAAGAACAATTTCTGACGTCTGAAATACTGCAACAGATTGCTTTTGCGTTTAGCGCATTGCTTCCTCTGTGTCTTTTACGCAGCGGAAGCCGATGGCGCCGGAGCGATCATAGCTGGGCGCCATGAGCAGCAGCTTGCTGTGCTGCGAGTTCAGGTATGCCTGCGGAAAGTACCATATTGAGCCGAGTGGATGGTAATGGCTGCCGCCGCGAAGAATGGCAGCCCGTGTGTGATCGTCCGTGTATTCATCCGTCCACTGCCAGACATTGCCAACCATATCCATGACACCGAAGGGGCTGGCTCCGGATGGATGCGCGTCCACGTCGTTGGCCGGAAGCATGACGCGACCGTGATCGGAAAGCGGCGCGAGAGTACTTAGCGCGTCTGCTCCAGAAGCGCAGGAGGAAATTTGCTCGGTAGGCTGGTGTGACTGCCAGTTGCAATTTCCCCAGGGATAGAGGCGTCCGTCGCTGCCTTGCGCGGCATATTGCCATTCCCACTCATGCGGCAACCGCTTGCCTGCCCATAGCGCGTAGGCGCGCGCATCCTCCAGCGAAACCCAGGTGACAGGTTTGTTTGCGGCGCCTTCGGGATAGGTTCCATTCTTCCAGTCTTTGAGAAAGTTGAGATCGTCTTTGGGATGATAGTGCGAAACATCAAGAAACTTCCGGAACTCCGCATTGGTCACCGGGTACTTGTCCATGTAAAAGGAATGGATCTGCATGGGGTGCTCGTGGAAGCGTCGCGGGCTGTCTTCCCACGGATACTGCACATCGACGCCGATGGCGTCAGCGCCTTCTATCTCGATACCTTCCACTTTGAAGTCGAAACTGCCGGATGGGACTTGCACCATGCCGGACGGCGCGGAAGATACGGTCGTGGTGGTCGGAATTTCGATGAGCTGCTGCGGGAGTTGCGTCCATTGGTTGGAGTAACTGGAGAGCGGCTTGGATGTCATCCGCGCCATCTTTGCCATTGAATCGATAAGACGCGCATCGGGCTCACCGTGAATTGCAAAGACTGCGCCGTAGCCTTGCGCTTCGATGGAAAATTCGAGCACCGACTCCGAGCCTCGATGAATGGGGGTTAACTCTACTCCATGATAGAGATCGAAGTAGCGCGTGCCGGGATCGGCGGCCACAATCGTCTGCGGGCCGCTGACGTTGTACTCGTTGCGGTTGACGATGGTCCAGACAGCTTGATTGCCAAGAGGCCAGCGGCTGGAATAGACGCCGTAGTGAAGCATGGGGTAGAACGGCTGCCAGTCAGAACTGACGAGAAAGGGAGCAACGGCGCGCTCGATGGCGGAGACGCGGCGCGTGGCCTCAGCAGCGCGCGGCGTGATGCCGTTCCATACGCCCCATACATTTTCCCAGCTCTCCCAGCCTTCGCCGTTGAAGAAGGCGAATTGCAGATCATCGGTCTTATCGCGGCCCCAACGGTCCTGGATATTGACCTGGTGACGCGGCTCAAGCCAGCGGTAGCGATCAACTGTGGGAACGAATTGAAAAGAATACTGGCCCCAGGTGAGAACATTCCACGCCAACTCTTCGTCGTTCGGGCCGCCTTCGGGCTCGAATGCGAGAGGATGATTGATTTTTTCGGCAGCGAGGGGAAATGCGAGCGGCACACCATCCTGCGTATCGCCGTTTATGCCGTCGGCGTCAATCTCTTTCATCAACGCGGCAATAGCATCTGGCCACGGCTCTCCGGGGTCATGCGTGCCCTGGTCCCACATCATCATGGGGAAGAGTACCTTGACGCCGCGGTGGTGAAAATCGGCCACCATTTTGCGGACGCCTTCCACGCCGCCAGGCATGGACCGAATCATATCGAGCTGATTGCGGTCATCTATGCCCATGTTGGGGTAAGTTGCCCAGACAAGCACGGCATCAATGCCGCCATAACGGCGATTGAGGTCGTCGAGATAGCGATCTACGGTGTAAGCGCCTGCGGTGGGGTCGTAGAAGTAACGATCATGCACCATCATTTGCGGTTGCAGGAAGGCGGACTGCGCCCACTTGAGAGCTGGAAAGTCGTATCGCTCGGCGCTGTATCCGACGCGGATGCGACGTTCAGTGCGCCAGTGCGTGATGTCCGCGAGCCAGTCACGGTAATTAGCCTGAGTGCAGGAGGCAAATCTGCCTTGCCATGCATCGCGCGTGTCGAGACAAGTGGGCGGAGGTATTTGCTGGCCGCGCGGAGCGAAGGCGGTGTCCTGTGCGGCAGAGAATGCTGCAAGCAGTCCAAAAGCAACTGCGGATTGAAGCGCAATCGAGGTGATTTTCACATGGCCTGCCGAAATTTTTATACGAACTTGCGAGCAGTGTAACGCAAATCACGCGGAAAGCATGCTGCGCTTTCCGCGTGATTTGCGATCTATCGATGTTACACGGCTCACTGGGCCAGCGTGATGGCAGCGGTGCTGGAGCCCGATGGCGCAGTGCATAGGAGGCGGTGGGAAAACAAATTGTTCAAGTGAAGTGAGCGAGCGATGAGCTATGTCATTCGATATTTATGGATGCCACAGCTACGCGCGGGAGGGAATGCAGCAGGCATGACCCGAGAAAAGGGCGTCAACGCCATCAAATTCATTGAACAGACGCAAGCTGTAAATTCAGTGCAGAAGCTGCCGCCCAGGGTCGCCAAGACACTGAGAGCCTCAAAGGAAGCGCAGGCAATTCTTACGACGGACCACAACCTAGAACTCATCAAAAGCAATCTGCCGCTCTGCGACACCTAGTTCGTTCAGCATTCTTGTGCAGGCTTTAATCATCATCGGAGGACCGCATAGATAGTATTCAGCCTGCTGAGGAGCAAGATGATTGCGCAGATAACTTTCAAGCAGAACCTCATGAATAAAGCCGGAGTGGCCCGTCCATACGTCCTCGGGAAGAGGCGAAGAAAGTGCGAGATGAAAATGGAAGTTTGGGAATCGCTCGGCCAGGTGCTCGAAGTAGTCTGCGTAGAAAATCTCCTGGCGTGAGCGCGCGCCATACCAGAAGCTGATTCGCCGAGCGCTCTGTTCGGTCTCAAGCAGGTGGGAGATATGTGCACGAAGTGGAGCCATACCTGCTCCGCCGCCGATGTAGACCATTTCCCGCTGCGTAGGCTTGATGTGAAAATCGCCAAATGGACCGATGGCTGTTACTGTATCGCCAGGCTTGAGGCTGAAGATATAGCTTGAGCCAGCGCCGGGAGCGCAATCCTGGCCCGGCGGTGGTGTTGCGATGCGCACGTTGAAGCGAAGGGTTCCTTCTGTCTGACGATTGCTTGCCAGGGAGTAATTATTGCGGCGATTTCCGCCAGGGTTGCGCGCAATCAGTTCAAAGACATGCTGCTGCTCCCATACTTTGCGGAATGGTTGGGGAATGTCAAAATCGCGGAAGCGAATTTCCTTGTATTCCGGAATATCTACCTGCAAATAATCTCCCGGAAGAAAGGCGACTTCCTCGTCTGCCTCCGGAACGAGCACAAGCTCCTTGATAAAAGTGGCGACATTCTGATTGCTCACCACACGAAACCGGTATGTATTTTGCGCGCGTGCGCCGACGCCGCCCGGCTTTGCGACATTGATTTGCAGCAGCCCACTTCGCTCCTCCATGGGATAGGTCGCGAGGCCGCGGCAAATTGGCGCACGCGCTGGTGAGCCATCCGCCAGAAAGAAGCGGCCATTATGCTTGGAACATTCAATGATGTTGCCCTTGACCAGTCCTTCACTCAGATGCACATTTCCATGCGTGCAAATGCCGTCGGTTGCATACAGTCGGCCGGCATCATCCCGATAAACCGCGTAGCTCTTCTTGCCGTGATCGAAGCGGAGCACATCTGCGCAGGCGAGACGGCTTGCATCGCAGACCTGAACCCAACCATCTGCGTCAGGAGAATCCTTTGAAATGACAATGCTTTTATTGGATCGCTTGCAAGTTTCGGGCAGCTTACGCTTGATGTGATATGCCGGATCCTTCACCTGCTTCAGAACCGCTGGAAAGATCTCTCGCCAGGCCGTAAGCAGGCTTGGATAGGGTACTGGGCAGTCCTCTTTCACCGCTTGATGCAGCTGAGGTAACGCGTGGTAAGGAACCAGCGGAAACATGTGATGCTCTACGTGGTAGTTCATGTTCCAGTAGAGAAAGCGATGCACCGGATTCATGTATACGGTGCGGCAGTTGAGCCGATGGTCTAGCACATTTTCGGCCAGGCCGGCATGTTGTGTGAGCCCATAGACCACCATGAGCCACGTGCCGAAGAGATTCGTAAGGCCGACTAACATCAGCGGCAGAATGCCTCGCATGCTTGCAGCGAGTAGGATAACCGCGATGTAAATGGCGAGATAAACACGCGCCCTGCGAAAGACTTTGGGAAACTCCATTTCAGGAATAAAGGTTTTTTCTGCCGCGGTCATTTTGCCGAAGGCATGGACTACGATATGCCGAAAATAAGAGGGGTATACAGGCAGGTTGAAGAAGGCGCCAATGAGGCGCGGAAGACTTGGCGGCCTGGGCACGGCGATTTCGGGGTCGCGGCCCACAATAATCGTATCGCTATGATGCCGCGTGTGGCTCCAGCGCCACACGATGGATTCGCGCATAACCATGAAGGATGCAATTTCATAGAGCGCGTTATTCATCCAGTCTGTTTTAAAGGCGGTACCGTGACCTGACTCGTGCCAGCGAGAATCGGAGGTAGAGGCATACAGCACGGCGTATAGAAGATATGGGATTGCAGCCCACCATGTGCCCCACAATCGCCATGTGGCGATTCCGCTGCCTATGATGAGCGCAAACCATAACAAGGTGTCGCGGATTGCCGGCCCGTCACGCCGCTCCAGCAATGTGCGCATGGTGGCGCGTGGTACATCGCATTGGTACCAGTCCGCTTCCGCGAGTCCGCGCTCAACAGCAAGCCTCGCGTTGACGCCGATCAGACTGTAATCCAACGCCAGTGTCTTTACCTCTGCGGCTTCAACAGGGACAGACATAAGAAGACTCCCTTCAGAAAATGCGTCTGCAGCCGTATAGTGATCTGGCTGCAATCGCCGCATGCATCTTCATTTCCGGGCCCGGCAGCACAGGCGCGGAGACTATTCGGGCGCTTTTAAGAAAGCTTCTTCTGTCGATCGCGCCCACTCCTCACTGGACCACTGACGTGCAATCTCTTCCAGCCGTTTGTTCTTAGTTTCGGGAACAAGCATGGCGACAACCCAGATTTCCAACAAGCAGAAGACCGCATATAGAAAGAAGGGAAAACCGTGGCCAAATCTTGCAATTAACCACGCGCTCTGATCCAGCATGGGGAACGTCTGCGAGACGGCGAAGTTCGCTGTCCAGAGCGCCGCTGTGCTAACGGCCATTACCAGACCTCGTTCGGCGGATGGGAATAACTCTGAGAGCAGAATCCATGTGACTGGCCCAACAGAAAGCGCAAAGCAGGCGATATATGACAATACACACAGGAGAAGCCATGCGGAATTGCTGCCATGCATGACGGCCCAGCCCATCGCTGTCAGACATACAAGCATTCCCGCCGATCCCCAGAGAAGCAGCGGTTTGCGTCCGATGCGATCCACGAACATCATGGCCGCAATGGTAAATAGAACGTTGACCGCGCCGACGGCAATCGTCTGCAAGAGTGCGGAGTCACCTGAATGGCTGACATGCGCAAAAATCGACGGCGCGTAATAGAGAAATACATTGATTCCAGTGATCTGCTGCAGCACCGCCAGGAGAATGCCTACAGCGTACATCCGTTTGCGATTTGGAATGGTGGCTGTTACAGGGCGTTCGGCTGCGAGGATTTCGTTCAACATCTCCGAGCCTGTGCGCGCAGCCACTTTTTCAGCTTCGGCGCGCTGACCTTTGAGCAGCAGAAAGCGTGCTGTCTCCGGCACAGTGAAAAGAAGAAGCAACAGTAATGCTGAAGGGAGCACGCCGGAGGCAAACATCCAGCGCCAGCCTATGTTTTCGTTCCATTGTGCGTCGCTGTTGCGGGCGATCAGATAGTTCACCAGATAGATCAGGAGCATGCCGAAGACGATGGCGAGCTGATTGACCGCAACCAGCTTTCCCCTCCATCGGGCCGGAGAGGATTCAGAGATATAAAGCGGGCTTATCACGGAAGCTGCACCAATTCCTAGACCGCCCAGGATGCGGAAAATTACAAGCATACCGAGGGAGTTGGCCGCGGCTGCTCCGACCGCCGAAACGAAGAAGCAGACGCCTGCGAACAGAAGGAACCGATGACGGCCATACAAATCACAACCGAACCCGGCGCCGGCCGCGCCGAAAACACAACCGGCAAGCGCGGAGCTGGCAGCCCATCCCGTGGCAGCCGCTCCCAGGTGGAAATGAGCCGATAACGGGCCAATAGCTCCGGAGATGACGGCCGTGTCGTATCCGAAAAGCAGACCGCCGAGAGCGGCGACTCCCGTCATAAGCAAAAGGAACCAGGAGTATCTTCGCGCCGGCTTCACTTTTTCCCACCTCTCTAGCAACCAGCATGGCTGATTCGTGTATTTCGGCCACGATGGCGTGTAATCCGCAATGGAGAAAAGTCTGCTCTTCGCAACAGACAATAGACAATGGCCCAGGGGACAATATATATATCCCAGATGAACCTAATGGTCGCCCTATGCGGGTGATTGGAACTGCTCATGGATGAAATTTCCGCCGAACCCAGGCGCCTGACCAAGACCTATGCCCGCTTGCAGAGAGGCCGCGTGGTGATCGGCGATGTTCTCTACGCCAAGGGCGGGAGCTTTGGACCTCGGCGTCAACCCGACTATCAGCTCGTAGTCATCCATACGGGCTTTCTTGCTTTAACGCTTGACAGTCAGGTCATTGAAGTTCCTGAAGGGCATGGAATTCTTCTGAGCCCCGGTCATCGGGAACTCTTCCACTTTGCGCCGCACAGAGAAACAAGGCACAGTTGGGTAGCCATCGAGCCGTCGCTGCTTAGCTCGGAACTGCGGCAACAGTTTGAACGCTATGGCGGTCCCCTTCCCTTCCTTGGCCGAATGGCGACGCTGCTGGATATAGCGCGGCACGACGCCGTTTCTACTTCTACTACTGATTCTCTGCATAATGCAGCCTGCGAGGCGCTGGGCATCAGTATTCTGTGTTCGTTTGCCTCAGCAGTCCGCGACCGCCGCAAAGCCTCTTATCCCGGTGAGACTGTGCTTTGGCGAATGGATCGCTTTCTTGCTGAATCGTATGCGCGCCCGCTGCAGTTAAATGACATTGCACGCGCCGCCGGAGTTTCGCGACAGCACCTGCTCAAGCTATGCCGCCTGGCGAACCGGCCCACGCCGATGGAGCAGCTTTATGCCACACGCCTGGACCTGGCCTCGGACTTGTTACTCCACACTGGCTTTTCTATCGCGGAGATTGCGGATTACACCGGTTTTACGAATCAATTTCATCTATCGCGCCGCTTTAAGCAGCGCACCGGCAAGAGCCCTTCCGCCTGGCGCGGACAAGTATGGAAGTAGCCCTGTGTCAACGTGCATTCTTAGCGGGAGATTTTAGCGAAAGCAACGAGCGCGCGTCGAGAATGTGTTCCCGCATAGCCTGTCGCGCTGCTTCCGCGTCATGCCCGCGAACTGCCGCATAAATTCGTTTGTGAAAGCTGAGCGGTTGATCGAGCGAGACGCGGTTCGACAGATGGCCCATGCTGCTCAGTAGGGTGCGATGAATTCGCTTGAACAAAAGCTGACAGATGCGGTTGCCGCTGGCGCGAAAAATCGCATCATGGAACGCCATATCCGCAGCAAGCCGCTCCTCCGTGTTTGTGGAATTCTGCATCTCTGTGACTGCTGTGCGAAGCGCATGAAGATCTTCCGTGGTGGCGCGTTCGGCAGCGCGGGCAGCAAGCTCCGGCTCAACAATCAGACGCGTCTCGAAAAGCTCATGATGGGATAGATCGTCGAGCAACACCAGAAAGTCGAGAGGCTCGTTGAGAATTGCTTCCGCGCTCGTACTGAGGTAGGTTCCATCGCCGACACGCTGCGTCAGCACTCCCATCATCTCAAGCACCTTGAACACCTGCCGCACTGAGGCGCGATTGACATGAAACTGCTTCGCCAGATCTCGCTCAGCCGGGAGCCGCGAGCCGGGCCCCAGTGCTCCGCTGGCAATCATGCCCTTGATCTCAGAGATCAAGGAAGCGGTGACACGATTCTTAGGCGAGGAACTGCCAGGTATGCGCGGCTTAACCATTGTGACATTGATTATGTCACCGTCCCACGCCGGATGGAATGGTTACCCAATTCGAGGATGCCAATAGGTTGACCAATAAACTGTAAAAATCCTGAAAGGCTCTGAAATCAATTTCCAGTTGACGCTAATATGCCGATCACCGCATAATCTTTTTCTCAATTGAAAGGATGAACCAATCGACATTATGCGCCAACTTGTGCTCACTGCTCCGGGGCGATTTCTCCCTCGCGAAGTTGAGCAGCCCTCCCGCCTGGAGGGCTGTGCGCTGCTTCGCATCAATCGTATAGGCGTATGTGGGTCGGATTTTCATGCGTTTGCTGGGCGCCACCCTGCTTACACGTATCCCCGCGTGATTGGCCATGAGCTTGCCGGAACGGTAGTGAGCGCCGAGGACAATGAGTATGGCATCCAGGTTGGCGACCATTGCGCCATTGAACCCTATGTGAACTGCGGCGAGTGCAGCACGTGCCGAATGGGCCGGCCAAACTGCTGTGAGCGCCTTGAAGTCCTTGGCGTTCACCGCGATGGAGGGATGCAGGAGATACTTGCAGTTCCTTACAGGCTTCTTCACCGCTCGGCAACGCTTTCTCTGGATGAGCTTGCGCTTGTGGAGACGCTTGGCATTGGCAGCCATGCCGTAGTGCGTAGCGGAGCGCGCAAAGGCGAGTCTGCGCTGGTGGTCGGAGCGGGGCCTATTGGTCTTGGCACGGCGCTTTTTGCGAGTGCCGCGGGCTGCCATGTGGCCATAGCGGAACAGGATCAGAGCCGACGTGAGTTTGCGAAGCGGCAAGGATTCAATACTGTTGACTCAATGGAAGACCAGAGCGCCGACATCGTTTTTGACGCAACCGGCAATGCCAAGGTAATGGCAGAGAGCCTGTACCGTGTGGCGCCGGGAGGCAGGCTGGTCTTTGTTGGCCTTACCAGCAGCCCAGTCACGCTGGACGACGGGTTCTTTCATAAGCGTGAAATTACCTTGTTGTCCAGCCGCAACAGCGCTCACCAGTTTCCACGAATCCTGCGCATGCTGGAGAGTGGCGAGATCAGCGTGAAAGAGTGGATTACCCATCGGCTTTCTATCGTTGAGGTTGCCGGTGAATTTGCTGAATTACCATCGAGGCCCGGACTCATCAAGGCCATTGTTTCGCAAGATAGCGATACGATCGAGGACAACCGATAATGGCAAGCCATTCTACAGCCATTCCTCCTGTAGATTTGGTTGTCATTGTTGTCTATATCGTGTTGATACTGGCCGTCGGGCTGATGTCGGCAAGGCGATCCCGAATTACGAGCCAGGTCTTTTTTCTGGCAGGTAGAAGCCTTGCGTGGCCGGTTGTCGGTGCTGCGCTCTTTGCTTCCAACATATCCACCATTCACCTTGTCGGCCTGACCGCTTCCGGTTATACGGATGGTCTTGTCTGGGGCAACTTTGAATGGATGGCATCGTTCACGCTGGTTCTCCTCTCGCTCATCTTTGCGCCTTTTTATTTTCGTAGCCGCATTGGAACTCTTCCGGAGTTTCTGGAACGACGCTATTCGCCCGCTTCACGCTCCATTCTTGCCTGCATGGCGATTCTTGCAGCTCTGTTCATTCATATAGGCATGAGCCTCTATGCCGGCGCGGTTGTTTTCCATCAGTTCTTTAACCTGCCCGTTGAGCTATCGGTGTTGCTGATTGCAGTGATTATCTCCGTCTACACCATCGCCGGCGGATTGAAGGCTGTAGTCATGACGGAGACAATCAACACCTGCGTTTTGCTTTTTGGCATTTGCCTTATCACTTTCTTTGCCATTCACGCGCTGCCTGCGCATGGCATTCATTCGCTTGCGGATTTTCGAGCCGCAACCCGCCCAAACCAGCTTCATGTTCTACAAACACACAGCACAGTCGGGCTGAACTGGTACGCCATTTTTCTTGGCTATCCCATCCTTGGTATCTGGTACTGGTGTACTGACCAGACGATTGTGCAGCGCGTCCTGGGCGCGCGTTCCGAGCGTGACGCGCAGTTGGGACCTATCTTTGCCGGATACCTCAAGTTTCTCCCCATGTTCCTGCTGATACTGCCGGGAGTCATCGCTTATGTTCTCTTTAAGGATCGCATTGGCTCGGATGCGAATGCCACTCTTCCTGTACTGATTGAGCAGCTCATTCCCGCGGGGCTTCGCGGTGTAATCAGTGCGGCTGTGCTTGCTGCGCTCATGAGCGCCGTCTCCGCAGCGTTGAATAGTTCCGGCACGCTTCTGGCTGTCGATCTCGTCAAACGCGTGCGGCCATCGCTTTCGGACGCGCAAGTGGTACGTGCTGGGCGCATCAGCTCTGCCATCGTGATGTTGCTCGCGATTCTGTGGTCAACGCAGGGAGCCCGCTTCACCAGCATCTTTGCGGCGATCAACATCATTGCCTCGGATCTCGCTCCGCCCATCACAACTGTCTTCCTTTTCGGCGTCTTCTGGAAACGCGGCACATATCAGGCGTCGATTGCCACGCTCATTGGAGGCCTTGCAATGGGCATTGCCGCTTTCGTTGTTGATCTTCCGGTTATCGGTAACACTCGCCTGTTGAGCGATCGACTGGGCATCAGCTTTCTGATGCAGGCATGGTGGATGTTCTGCTTGTGCAGCCTCATCTATATCGTGGTCAGTCTCGCTACGCCGCCGCCACGCCCAGAGGCTATCGAAGGACTCACCTGGCCGAATCCCATCGCGGCACTTACGCGCGAGCCGCTCAGAAGCGCCAGCGATCCTCGCATCATGTCTGCCGTTCTTCTCGGCGTTCTTATCGCAATGTACGCCATCTTTCACTGAGGCTTTATGAAGCAAAACCCACTTGGGTCCACGGGCATCTCAGTTTCCGCTATCGGCTTTGGAGCCTCATCGCTTGGCGGCGGAGTCTTTGGCCCGGTCGAAGAGGCTGATGCCATTGCGGCTGTGCATGCGGCTCTGGCGTGCGGCATCACGCTGATTGATGTTTCTCCGTTCTACGGCGATACTCGTGCCGAAAGCGTGCTGGGCAAGGCTCTCAAGGACGTTTCGCGTGACCGCTTTCTCCTGTCCACCAAAGTTGGCCGCTATGGAGATGATGTTTTCGACTTCAGTCCTGCGCGTGCGCGCAGAAGCATTGAGGAAAGCCTGGTGCGCCTTGGACTGGATTATGTCGATCTGCTGCATGTGCATGACGTTGAGTACGGAGACCTCAGCAGCATCGCCGAGCAGACGATTCCGGAGCTGCATCGCATTGCCGCATCGGGCAAGGCACGATGGATTGGCGTTACCGGCTACCCACTCGCCGCTCTGCACACGCTCACCCGCACTGCTTCTGTGGATTGCGTGCTTTCCTACAATCACTGCGCGCTGAACGATACCACACTGCTCGACCGGCTGCCGGAGTGGACACGAAGCGGCATTGGAGTCATCAACGCGGGAGCGTTTTCCCAGGGCCTGCTTGTGGGTACGGTATTACCGCTGTGGCATCCCGCTCCGCCAAATGTCCGCAAAGCTTGTGCAGATGCAGTTAACTTTCTTCGCTGCCGGGGTGCAGATCCCGCAACACTTGCTATTCAGTATGCATCCACGCAGCCCGGAATTGCCTCGACCCTGATCGGAGTTATTAACGCCCATCAGGTGGAAGCAGCAGTGCGCGCAGCCGAAACTCCAATTGACGACGAATTGCTTCGCGAGGCACTGGGCATCCTGGAGCCAATTCATAACCATACATGGAAGACAGGACGTGCGGAGAACAACTAAATTTATATGTGCTGTATCTCTTCTATCTGGCTCCTGCGCTTCCCTGTTCACGATTCATGAAGAACTATTCACCAGGAACTTTCCAAGAGAATTGACAGAGCTTCTGCAAAAAAAATCAAGAGCTTTCTCTTACTGGTAAAGTAAGAGCGAGAAAGAAGATGCCATTGACCACAAACAGTCTCAGAACTATCGTTTCCGACGCCCACTTTCTCGTCCCGGCCGCCGTCCTTGTGCTGGGCATTCTACTGCTTGTCATTTTGAGTTAAACGGAGCTTCGGGCCTATGAGTCATACACCTGGCCATCATGAAGAGAGCCATCTGCATTGGCTCGGCATCTATTGCGCGCTTGTCGCCGGAGCATGGCTTGGCGCTGCGGAGGCGCCAACAAAACTCGTCACAATTGGCCTTTCGCCGTTTGCCATATCTCTCTGCATGGTGACAGGCGTATTTGTCGCGCGCTGGACCTTTCCCACGCTGCTCAAAGGCACCGGCTACATCTTCAGCGA